>JBIIFB010000138.1:0-10370 GCA_044237545.1 Pirellulales bacterium | reverse complement strand
CCCAACGACCGACTGCCAGAACTCGTCCGGTCACAAAAAAATGTGCGCGGCCAAAAATTTTACTTCGGGTGGTCGCCTGCCGCATGTCAGTCTGGGAGTAGACGCTGAAATCACGCGGTGATGCGTGTGGAGCGTCAGTCACCTTGGAGTGCAACTCATGCACGAAAGCCCCCGTTACCTTGACCTTCCTTCGTTGGCTGTTTTTCTCGGTCTTTCGACGAGAACTGTGAATCGGATGGTTGATCGCGGCGATCTGCCGCAGCCTGAAAGACTGGGACGACTCTGTCGCTGGAACGAAGCGACGGTCGATCGCTTCCTGAAGCAGCGTGGGCCGTCAGCAGCCGCGTCTTTCGACGTTCCGGTCGTTTATCCAAACGACCCATCGAAGCAGGACGTACTCGTGAATCACCTGAGGGTCGCCATCGAGAAGAGCGTTCGTGAGTCGCTCGCCACCATCGTGAAAGGGGGTACGTGATGGCACTCGGAACTGATCGCCCCACGGCACACGACGTCTTTAAGGCTGTCGCTCCCCTTGCGGCAAAGGGCTGGAAACTCGTCGATCTACATGGAGTTCGCGAGGACGGGACATGCGCCTGCGACAAAGGCGCGGCCTGTAGCACGCCCGGCAAGCACCCAGCCAGCGGCTACGGGTGGCAGCTAAAGGCCACAAGCGACGAGGAGACAATCGCCTCGTGGTTCGAGGGCAAGCCCGACGTGGTTCCGAACGTCGGCGTGCTACTCGGGCCTGCGTCCGGCGTTATCGACGTGGAGTGCGACAGTGAGCAGGCCACTCAGTCGCTAAGGACGTGGGGGCTCGAAGCGTGCGACACGCCCACTTTTCGTTCTGGCCGAGGACTCCACAAGCTGTTTAGTTGGGAGACGGGGATGCCAGATTCCACCGTCGTCAAAGTCGACGGGATCGAGGTGCGTCTCGGTGGCGAAGGCAAGGCCTTGCAGAGCGTGATTCCGCCGTCATGGCACGCGGCAGGATTCGCCCGCGAGTGGCTGCCCGGAAAGTCGCCTGAGGCTTGTGAACTCCAACCACTACCAGAGGCGTTCAAGAAAGCGGTGATGGCTGCGGACAGGGGGAGTGGTGGCAGTGGGCGAGCTAAGCAAGCGAGAGCCGCTACTGCTGAGGGAAAGGTCTTTCATTCCGGTGAAGGGCGGCACGTTTACCTCCACGGAGAGGCAGTAGCTATCTCGAGGCAGACGAAGAACCTTGGGTCACAGTCGGAAGTGGATCGCATCGGAAATCTGCTTCTGGCACTGAATGACCGCTTCTGCGACCCCCCGTACTCAGAGGACGAAGTTCTTAGAACCGTCGACGATGCGATTGAATGGGTAAAGACAACCCGAAACGCAGGTGTCCCTGAACTCGATCCACGGAATCCTGACGCGGCGAGGATTCTTGCCGCCCAGCAGACCCCTTGGGAGCGAATGGGCCTTGTAAAAGATCCCGTTAATACGTCGGAGTACGAGCGGGGTGGATGGCTTCTTACGGTCCGTCACAGCGATCCGAAGGAATACGTCATCGATGGCGTCATCTCACCGACGTCAGGCGCGGTCGCCGTCGTCCTGACAGCAGACGATTATCTGTCTGCCGCAAAGACTGCACGGAAAATCCTGTCCACTGCCGGAGATGTTGACCCAACAAACCCGAATTCGGCTGAGTGGAGTCGGCTCTGGAATGGTTATTCAAAGGAGCAGGAAGGAGGCGGTCGCCGAACCGTCAAAGGCCTCAAGTGCAAGCTCATGGAGGCTTGCCGACATGACTTTCCACCGGCTGAATACCAGCGTTACTCCCTACTTGCGTCATGGATGCTCGACTACCTGAGGCGATTCAAGAAGCCAACCTCCGAAGACGTTACGGAGCCGTCCCCCACGGGAACTCCCAAGTGGATTTTCGCTGGAAGGCAGCCTGTCTTGGCGTTCCGCTACGAGGATGCTTGGCGGAGGGCTGTCGAACAGGCTGGCGGAGCGGTGACGACGCCGGAATGGCGTGACATGAGTCGCCGGATCAGAAACATCACTGGCGAAAAAGAGTTCTCAGACATGAGCCGACGGAGGAAGGGCGACTCGCCCGGATGCCGGTTCACACTCTGGGACGATCGGCACATCGCTGCCTTGGAGAAGTTGGCGGGGGTCTGAAACGGCGCAACGGCAATAAGCAAAAACATGGCGGCTGTCGGACTGAAAAACGTGTTTTTGCCGTTGCGCCGTTGCAACGCACTGCAAGTTATTGTCCGCAAAGGGTTTGCGGTGAAACGGGAGCGCAACGGGAAGGAGTTCCGAGCCGATGCAGCCGATGCAAGTTGAGCGAAGGATTGGCGGGGCAGGGACTGGAAAGACCCAGTTCATCCTCGATGAGATTGATCGCATCCGCGAGGACTGCGGGATACGCCATAACGAGATCATCCTTGCCACGTTCACCAAGAGCGGCTGTGCCGTGATGGGGCAGCGTGCAGAAGAGAGATTGGGGCTGTCCCCGGGAGACCTTACACGCGGCGGCAACTTCCGCACTGTCCACGGCATGGCTTATCGGGCGTTGGGCGTGGACAAGGAACAGTTGATCGGCGACGACAGCCCATCCCTTGCATGGACCGGCGAGCAGATAGGCATCGACCTCGCCGCCGACACGGACGACTACGGAAATCTGGTCTACCGGCCCCTGTCCGCAGACGGCAGCGACGAGGCCGCGTCACTGGCTCTGTGGGACTTGGCCCGAACGCGGCTTTGCCCGATGGAGGAGATCATCTCCGAGAGGCTGGAAGCAGGCGACCCTGTCCCGCCTCGTGAGACAATCGAGTACGTCGTCACGCGGTACGAGTCGGCGAAGCGGATTCACGAGAAGCTCGACTACTGCGACATTGTCCTCAAGTTCAGTGGCATCAGGATGTCGCTGAACGGACCGAAACTCTGTGAGCCCGCCGGAGAGCTTCCAGAAGGTTGCCGGGCGCTCTTCGTCGACGAATGCCAAGACAACTCCGCTCTCGTCGACATGGCGCTCATGCGGGTCGCCCACTCGCCCGGCATGCAGTACGTCCTACTCGTCGGCGACCCTTTTCAGAGCATCTTTGAGAGCTTCGCTGGCGGGTCTGCCAGACATTTCACGGCGTGGCCCGCGCGACAGTCTGTAATGCCGAAGTCTTATCGCTGCCCTCCGGACATTATGGAACTCGGAGAGCGATGCCTGAAGGAAATGACTGCCGGATACTGGGACCGCCAGATCGCGCCCGCCGACCATAAAGGGATGGTCACGCAGGCGGGGGGGGCGCTGGATGCCATTGAGGAGCATCTCGACCTCGGTGAAGAGACCCTGATCATCGCCCGGTGCAGCTACGCGTTGGAGGCATATCGGGAAATTCTTGAAGATAAGGATATTCCCTATATCCGCATCGGGCATCGCGGCGAACCTGAGTCGATCGGATTGTCAGCGTTCTGGAGCCTTCAGTCCGGCAAGGTAATCGCGGGCGAGGACTGGCGGTGTGCGATCGATCTCATCCCGGTGAAGCACCGAGAGTTTGGAGAGCTTCTTGTCGAAGGTGAAAAGACCGCGTGGCTGACCGGCGAGCGGAGCCATCTGGACATCCTCTGCCCTGCCGACCTCGAAATGGCTGGCTGCACATCTCTCCTCGCGAACATCATCCGCCGGGGAGACTGGCTGCCACTCCTCACCCCAGCGAAACAGGAGTCTGCCCTGAAGTGGATTAACCTCGCCAAGCGACATGGCCCAGACCTTGCGACTCGCCCTAAGGTCAGGCTGGGAACAATCCACTCCTCGAAGGGACTTGAAGCCGACACAGTCATTCTCTCGACCCAATCATCACGACGAGTCGAACGCGGGCGATCAATGTCGGCTCTTCGCCATGATGAAGAGTGTCGAGTGAGCTATGTGGCAGTCACACGGGCTCGCAGGAAGCTGGTTATCGTCGAGGATGGCCTGCGACAGAGATTGATTCTTCCGTGGTAGGCACATATCCGGAGGGGGTATGTGCCGACGTCAGCTTATTGATTGACCGACCCGCATTGGGCTGCTTTACGGGTGCTGGGGCGTTTTGAGAAAATCGACCTAAGGAGACTCACTTATGGGAAGCAGAGGCCCACTGCCGACTAGCTGGTCGACCGAGACAGCGAGAGGACGAAACACGTTCTTCGCCACCGCTCCCGCCGCGCCGCCAGAGTCAGACGTGCCGCCGCCGGTCTGGCTCGATGAAGACGCTCGTGACTTCTGGCTGACCACCGCGCCGCCTCTCGTCCAGTCCGGGCGGCTCAGGACTTCCATGGCCGCAGCCTTCGCGGTCCTCTGCCAACTCGCGGTCGAGTGCGAGCGGCTCTCTGGAGAGGTCGCGGACGAGGGGACCGTCGTCGACTCGCCCCGTGGCACGAAGGCAAATCCGAAGGTCAGGCTTCTCCGAGACGCCCGGCGAGACTTTTTGCAGTACGCGAAAGCGTTCGGCCTCGACCCGTCGAGCAACTCCCGCCTGCCAGCCTCAGAACCGGCCGCTAAAGAGCCTGACCCGTTCGATGCGTTCGTCAGGTCAAGGCAGGCTTAGCCCGCGAAAAATTGTAGGGGGCTGTCGGCCGTCCTACCCGAGAGGTGCGAACCCTGATGCGGTGTCGCGAGAGCGTTGCAGGCCCGCTCTGCATTCGATTTAAGACCCCGCTTTTTTCGGGCTGTCTTCAGACCCTGACGAAAAAGACGGCCCTGAGATCGCAAGCCTGAAGCCTTGCTGGGCATCTTTTAGATCGCGACTTCCGCCTTCAAGGAACGTGAACTTCAGTCGCCGCCTCGCGAGCAAGACGATGGCGATCATCGCGACGGTCGTGATCACGGACGGTCTGAGAGTGGGCCACGGCATCGATCAGTTCGAGGTCACTCCCGACAGGGCATCTCCATGAAAACAGGGACGGGGGCAGGAGAAACGTTCGGCAGTCAGGGGGCCGTCGGTGAAACAAAGAAAGCCTTCCGCAGACACGATCTGGGGCGGCAGGATTGGCCTGCGATAAGCGGTCGATCCGCTCACATGAGGTAGACTCGATGCCGGATGTGATCCCGTGGGGACGCACGTACTCCGGACTTGAAGCAATTGCCATGGATACCGCTGCGGAACTGTTCATCCGCGACTTCTCACATTGGGCGATTCGACTGCCGCCGGAAGATGTTGCTGAGCGTCGCCGTGGCCGGATCAACCAAGAAGGTTGGGCGATCTGGTATCTGTTTGGCAAGGATGATCGCGGCGAGTACCTCGACTATTACGCCGCCCACCGCATGACGGATGACCGGCACGTTCGCATCTATGCCAATGGAGAGCGTGAGGACTTGCCGACGATCCAGTCGTTCCGGCCATGCTCAGATGATCCCGTCGAGGACCAGCGACTCGCCGACGACCTCTTCGCGAAGAACCAGCGTGTGGCGACGTTGCTGGAGTCGAAAGGCTTCGGGCTTGATGGCAGCGAGCCAGCATCGGTGGCACTTAATCGTATCGTTCGTGTGATGCCAGACATGGGAGCCTGATTGATGGCAGACAGTGCATTACGGCTGATCAAGCGGTCGGCCGAATTCAAAAGCATCGACGAGGTGCCGAATATCCCTCGCCGTCGCCGAGGACTTTACGTGCTGTATAAGTGCCGTAGAAAAGGCGGCAAGGAGTATTTCGACGTCGTTTACGTCGGCATGGCTCGCACTGGCATGCGTGCGAGGCTGATTTCGCACACCAAGAGCAAACACCGCGAGTGGACGCACTTCTCGGCGTTCGAGGTATGGGACAACGTGCGTGACGAAGAGATTGTTGAACTGGAGGGGCTGTTTCGCCATCTCTACCGCCGGGACAGTAAGGCGAACGGCTTGAATAAGCAGAGAAAGTTCCACAAGATCGCCAAGGTTCGCAGGGACGACTTCAAGGAGTGGGAGAAGGCGTGAGCATGGCAGGCCTCCTAAGTCGCCGCTGCTAAGCCTTTTCGCTTCCCATGTCGGCCAAGCATCGCCTCGGCTTTTTGGCGCACGATAGCTCGACCGAGAACCAAATACGCCATCGAAGGTGCCCCCGGACGGCTACGATTCGGCCTGAGGTAAACACGGCACGGCAGGCACATCATGCGACTCACCACATGGAACTTACGTAACGGTTCTGGCCGCGACGTCTGGCCGCAACTGGCGGCCGACTTCGTGTTTCTACAAGAGGCTGACACCGCTCCGCAGGGCGATGGCGTCGTGTGGCAGCGGGTGCCGGGTGAACGCTGGGGCAGCGCGGTGATCTCGACGGTCGGCAGTATCCGCCCGATTGTGCTGCCGGGCTACGAGGGCTGGGTCGTAGGTGGCGAACTGGGCACGCTGGCCGTTTTCAGCTTGCACGCACCGTCGCCGACAAAGACCGTGCCGCGTCGGACCTACGCCGAGGAAGTGGTCGCGATACTGAGCCTGATACGGGAAACAGTGCGGCCGGACATCAGCCTCGTGATTGCCGGTGACTTCAACATCACATTGGGCGAGAGACACGCCAGCGAAGCACTCAGGACGACTTCCGGGGACAGGCAGACACTGAATGCGATAGCCAGCATGGGGCTGGCCTCGTGCTGGACGTCCTCGCATCCGGGTGAGCCGCTTGCCCAGACATTGCGGTGGGCCGGAGATAAGGCTCCCGGCAAGACAACCCCCTACCACTGCGACGGAATACTCGTGCCGCAGTCATGGGCACCGGCGTGCTGTTGCAACATTCTGACGGACGAGCGTTTCAGGATCAGCGATCACTGGCCGGTGTCGGCGAGCGTGGATGTCCCGGCTCCGCCTGTGTGCTGAATGGCCCCAGCCTCACCCCGCCCCGCCAAAGTGCGACCGCAGCATCTCCAGATTCGTATCCACATCACGCGTGCGATGAATCATGCGATGGCAGTTGCTGCACACGAGCAGAAGGCCCGACGCGATGCGCGGCGGTTAGCCGGGCACATGGTTGTCGTGCGGGTACGACTTGGCCGTGAGAAGTTCGCGGTCGGCATGGAACGCTCGGGCGGCTGTCGTTCGTCGCTCTGGGGCCAAGGCCTTTCTGACACTGAGCCACGTGAAGGCGAGCCTGACGGCGGCCATGGCGGTGCGGAGTCTCTGGGCGGAATTGGGGAAGGTCTGATTAAGCGACGTGTTGTTGGGCGGTGTTGTGGATTGGCTCGCGATATGCGGCCTAGTCATTGGTTGGGTGGTGGCTGTGGTGGGCATACATCTGTTAGTTGGGGGTGGGATGGCGGGCGAGGCTATCGCTGATTGACCGCAGTAAAGGACTGGGGTACTGTGCCCTCAGCAAGCGGGGGCACCGCATTGCGAATCTCTGGGAAAGGTCGTGGGTATGCCCGAATCAACAAAGTCTGAGTTCGGCGAATTCTTTCGCTTCATGAAGTTCCTGATCCTCGCGATCTTCTTCGTTGTTGGGATGATGTTTCTCGCGGAGTCCATGCAGGGCATACGGAACTGGTTTCGCGACTTCTGGACACCAAGCCAGACGTTCGTCAGCAAAGTAAATGCTGTAGGACTGCGCGAAGCGGGGGACCTAGTGGCCCTCGTGGCATCAAGCAGTGCGGTTGAGTTCTGGGAGCAGTCGGATACGTGGACGTATGAAGGCAAGGAGATCGTCGCTTGCTGTGACTACGACTTGGAGTACCGATTCGATCTGACGAAAGCCAAGGTGGACGTCGTCGACCCGAAAGAAAAACTCATTCGCATCACGCTGCCGCCTGCGCACGTCAGTTGCTCCGTTAAGGATTTGCGAGTGTTGAAGGCCGAAGGCGGTAAGTCCGTTATCGGGAGATACCGAATACGGGAGAGGCAGATAAACAAGGTGCTGGATAGGGCCAAAAAAGCAGCAATGGAGCAGGCAACTGCAAATCAGACAAACATCAGGATGGCTGAAAAGTCGGTGCGGAGCACTTTGACAGCATTGTTTGAGCCTATAGTAGGTTCCCGCGCGAACATCGAGTTCTTCTTTGAGCAGTCGGCAGAAGGTCGCGAGTCAATCTCGTACAACGACGAGGAGTTACAGCGAAGCATTGAGGAAACGGCGAAGGCAGAAGACAAGTAGTGCTCGCGCCGGTTTCGTGAGCGTTTCTTCTCCTTCATGCACCGAAATCACGACCGAGGGGAGCAGGTCTTTTGTCGGGCCCGCTCCTCTCGCTCTTTTTCTGGCCTGTCAATTCACCCCCGGCTCCCGCACGACTCTCCGCACCCGACCGCCACTCACCCCTTCCGACCGCGAATACACACCCGCCCGGTTCGCCGACAGGCACCGACCCGAGGCCCACTGCCGCAGGCTCTCGATTTGGTCGCTCTCAGTGACAGCCACGTGAAGGCGAGCCTGACGGCGTCCATGGTGGTGCGGAGCCTCTGGGCGGCGTTGCGTTCCTGCTGCGTGACTGGCTGCTGGGCTTCACGCTGTATGCCGCGCGGTGAAGTCTGCTGGCCGGTGTGGTGGGATTGGGTGGTTGCAGTGCTCATGGGGTTCCTTTGGTGCGTGAGAGAGCTGGATTACAGTCCTGCAACCGTGGCGTTGCAGGCGGTAGACTCTCGCTTGCAAGAGGGGATATAATCCGTCTCATGAAGCGATTTTCTCGAGAATCTTCCCGGATACGCCTGTTCGTGTGGCTGGTAGCATTTACCCCGCTATTCGCTATCGGTGACTTGGCTGCGTGCCACGGCCAGCAGTCATCAGCCCCGCCGACTTTAGAGAACTTACTGCAAGACGAGGCGGTTGCTCCGGTGCAGCGCCCCGTAGCAGTCGCTTCGGGCGACCCCACCGAGACAGTCGACCAGCATGCCGGGAGGTTCCAAGGCGATTTGGTCAGGCCTAAAGGTGGCGTTCAGCACCCGGATCTCGACAACGCGTGGGCTGAATACGATGCGGCTGGTGCGAAGGTGGCAGAGAGCATTCGGGCTGCCATCGCCAAGCAGTTTGACGATACTGCAGCCAAGGGCGACCTCGACAGCGCCGAAAAGTGGCAGGCGGCGCTGAAGAAGTTTGAAAAGACTGGCGAGGTTCCAAGTGAGATCGAAAAAAAGATTGCTACGAGCACCGCATTGACCGACTACAAGAAAGCAAAAGACACGCTCGCAAAGGCGTATGAAAATGTTGTGAAGGCCTTGACGACTGACAAGAAGATCGCGGAGATATAACCCCTCGCGTCCGTGTCTTGAGAAACCGCTGGTTCTTGGTCGAAATGCAGCCTCTAGCTTTTAAGTCTGGGACCCATGAAGGCCACTATTCCCTGAATGGAAGGATTCCAGTGGACAATTTTGGCAAAGTTGACCACGGGCCCATTCGCCTGAATGGCAAGGAAAAGCCAAAGAGTTTCTGTGTTATAGCGCCTACCGGAAGTTTTTCGCAGTTGGTTTTTGAGGTTCCGACTGCGTCGAACGAGTTTCGAGCGGAAGCAGCGATGGCGGATACATCTGTGGGGCAGAAGACACCGGTGACGTTTCAGGTTGTTGCAGCGAATGGCGATGTCCTGTGGTCTAGCAAGCCGTTGGGGCGAGCGGGCCAATCGCAGACTTGTCGAGTCTCTGTTAAGGACCAAAAGACAATCACGCTCAAGGTCGAGTGTCCCGGCGATTGGTTCAATGCACACTCGATATGGGTTGCCCCACAGTTTGTTAAATGATGCGCATGCCTTAGCCGTAATGCGATTCACGTGAAGCCTGTCTCAGCCGGTACGGCAGGTCGCCACACGCATGCTGCGGGTAAGAAGAATGGACTTGGCTTCCGTCCGGCCAGCAGCCCGCTCCTACTCCGCGCTCAAATACACCCTCGCCCGATCCGCCGACAGGCACCGACCCGAGGCCCACCGCCGCAGGCTCTCGATCTTGTCGCCCGCCGTGACAGCCACGGGTACGACGTTTTGCGCAGCCTGAACGATCGGCACGTCCAAGAGCGACACGAGCCGCCAGCACGACTTGATCTCGGCCCCGGTCCAGTACGGGTCATCACTTCTCCCCCCGCCGTGGCTTCGGCTCAGCCTCGATAAGCTGTGCGGGGAGCATCTTCAGAGCCTTCTCTACTACCTCCTGCGGATTCTCGGCATACATGAGCCTGACCTCAGACTCGCAGTGGCCTCCCGATCCCATCACCAGACTGCCGGGATGCTCCCAGCCACCAGCGGCAGCAAGAAGCTCGATGACAAGCTCGTGGAACTGCGGCGAGGGTAGCGTGAAGTCCTCGGGATCGCAGCCCTCTTCGAGTAGTGCTTCCCATAACTGCCCGACAGTGAAGTTCTTCCAGTTCACGACAGTTCCCGATGCGAGTCTCGGTGCGAATGCCTCCGAGATGATTGTCTCGAAGGCCCGGAGATGATCGCCGATGGCTCCGCAGGGCTCCTCAGTGAACGTGATGTCCGCT
>JBIIFB010000269.1:0-3364 GCA_044237545.1 Pirellulales bacterium | reverse complement strand
AGAGAGCAACGCGATCATCGCAGCAGAAGCCATCACAATCGCCATGCGGAGCGGCTTGATTGCGTGCATTGTCATCATGTGTGGGTGATCTCCGAAGTGAACTCAAGGGAACGAGCGGTCAATTCGGTCACCCATATGAAGACAACCGTAGCATGTGGTCTCTATGAAACAGTTTTCTTCGCGGCTTGCCAAGCGGCTCACCGGCAGCAACCTCGGCCTGGTTGATTCTCTGCCAATCCTCCTGCGATACGACCGTCTTGTGAGTCAGCAAGTCTGTGATGTCTTCCCTGTTTTTTGGATTTCGCAAGTCCGATATCAACATCCCGACAACCGCTGCCGCATCAGACTTGTTGGTACCAATGACTCCTACTGGGCCACGTTTGGCCCAGCCGACGACATACATATTGTCCCGTACACGACCGGCGATGCTTACTACCTTGCCGCTCTCATACGGCACACCATCAATCTCCTGAGCCTGATACCCGATAGCAGTAATGACAAGCCCACATTGGATCGTCACATCACCGTCCGGTGTCGAGAACACGACGCCCTCAACGCGATCAGTGCCAATAATCTGCCGTGGAGTGTGGTGGAATAGAAACTCCAACGACCGCTCATGCTCGCCCTTCGAGGTTTCTTCGATCAGTCGCATCGCATCAAGATTGCTTCTTACATCCTTGTCAGCACCATCACCTGCGCGAATGACTGCTGCATCGATGTCACTTTTCTGAATCAGGACATCGGTGTGTTTCAGCCTGAGCAGTTCGCGGAGTTCCGGTGATGAAAAGGCAGCATGCTCCGGCCCACGCCGCGCGCTGACGACTACCCGGCGAATGCCGCCCGCCTTCAACGCGGTGAGCGCGTAATCGGCCGTATCCGTTCGTTCAAGTTCGGATGGCTCTTGGGCCAGCATGCGTGCCACATCGACAGCCACGTTGCCTGCACCAATCACGATCGCAGTATCGGTATCCAAAGGTATGTCGACGCTGGTAAAATCGGGATGCGCGTTGTACCACGGCACGAAGACTGCCGCAGAGAGAGAGCCACGCAGTTCCTCTCCAGGAATACCCAGGTGTTTTCCCAGCGCTGAGCCCGTGGCCACAATGACGGCATCGTATCGCTCTTGCAGCTGCGCGATCGTTACATCCTTTCCCACTTCAACATTGGCAAGCAATCTGAAGTATTGATCGGCAGCGATCTTCTCAAACACTTTCGAGACGGTCTTGATCTTCTGATGATCGGGCGCCACGCCGCTCCTCACCAAACCCCAAGGAGTTGGAAGACGTTCGATCATGTCGATTTGAAATGAGCGATCAGCATCTGCAGCGTTCTGCAAGGCCTGCGCTGCAAAGTAGCCTGCAGGGCCCGCTCCAACGATCGCGACTTTGAACTGCAACACAGTTGCGCCCCTGAATCTCTTCCGGTTGACTCACTCTCGCTCAGCATATCTTGAGAATGTCAGTCAGCCCGTCCGCGAGCACGTTGTTGCGGACCGGCAGGCCTGGTTCCACGGCATTCTGGCAATCAGCATCGCCATGCCGCAGGTATCAGTGAGGCCCGCAAAGACGAGGCCCGCGCCGACAAACCCAGCCAGTCCCGCTCCGATCTGCCGCCACATCGGATCCGGGCCGAAGGCCGCCAGAGCGGCGCCGGCGGCCACGAGTGCCCCAGCTGCAATCCGCACCTGCCGCTCAAGCGACATCACCTTTCTGCCCCGCACAACGGGCAGGCCGGCCGCTTCGCAGGCGGTCGTGCCCCCCGCGACGCTGACGACATCTGGCATGCCGGCGGCCACCATTTTCTCGCAGGCCTTCTGGCTGCGGCTGCCCGACTTGCAGACAAAGTAGACGGGACCAGCGCCGCCGATGGCGCGGATCTCCTGCGGATCGAGTCTGTCCAGCGGCATGTTACGGGCGAAGTCGACGTGTACCTCGCCGTATTCAGCCGGTGTTCGGACGTCGATGAGCGTCAGGTTTTCGCCGCGGCGACGGAGATCGGCGAGCATCGATGGAACAATTGTGGCAACCATTGGGGCATCCTCTTCAAGAAGGCGGGAAGAAGGCGGGGAATCAGACACATTGAGGTGGCTAACGGCAAAGAGACAAAACTCGCTGCGAGGCGAACCAATCATGTTGAACAGAAGGGGCGTCGTGACTCATGGAATCGTCTGGAAAATCGTATGGAACGGTCGGGATATGACGATGCATTGTTCCGGAAGTGACGAAAACGGACGATGTGCGAGGGCTGCGGCAGGCAAGGTCAGGCAGACACCCCGGCGCGGACCGGCTTTCCGCCTCCGAATCGATCTTCGATACAGGCCATGATCTTCGCGAGGTGAGGTTCTGCGATCGCGTAATAGGCACACCGTCCGTCCTTGGACATGCTCAAAAAACCGCACCGCTGCATGAGCCGCAGATGCTCGGAGGCCATGTGGCTGGGGATCTCGCAGGCTTCGGCCAGTTCGCCCACGGTGTAACGACCGCCGAGCAGCATCTGGACGATCCGCAGCCGGTGGGGGTGCGCGAGCGTCTTCAGGCATTCGGCGGCCTCGCCTAGCTTGGCGAGGCTTGTCAGCTTGGCGGCTCGGCGGCCGTTGCTCAACGGATCGACCACGACTCGAACCCTCTCAAAAAAAGATGCTCGATCTCCCAGTACCACAATCATATCGTAATATCACGACACGTCAATAAATTATTTCGGGCGCCGCGCCGGCGGCGTGCCAGCAGGTCGGTGCCGGGTGGCCGGAATGGGGGTGTGCGGGGCCTGGGTAGGTGGGGCGCGTCTGGCCGAGGTCCGCCTACCCCCTCGCCTGGGGCCAGAGTTCGTATGGCTGAATCGGGCCATATAAACCTGATTTTCAGGGGTCTTGGGCCTCCAGTTGTCGGCGGCCTGGGAACGTGGTATCTATTGGGAAGTCCGACTGACCTCGTCTGCACTCCAGTCCGTTCGGGAGCTTGGGTTTGTGCAAGTGGCGATGGTCGATCAGTCGAATTTTCCGTGATTTGAGCTCCCGAATCTCTGAGGTTCTTTTTTATGTCCCGGAAGATTTACGTGGGAAACCTGCCCTGGTCGACCACGTCTGCCGATCTTGAGGCGATGTTTTCCCCCCACGGTGCCGTGCGGGCAGCTGAGGTGATCTCCGATCGTGAGACCGGACGTTCACGCGGCTTTGGTTTTGTTGAAATGGAGACCGACGAGGGTCTGCAGGCCGCGATCGCGGCTCTGAACGGCCACGAGATCAACGGTCGTCCGCTGACGGTCAACGAGGCCCGTGAGCGTACTCCGCGAGCCGGCGGTGGCGGCGGCGGTGGCGGTGGCGGTGGACGCGGCGGCTACGGTGGTGGCGGCGGCGGTGGCGGCGGAC
>JBIIFB010000268.1:0-3381 GCA_044237545.1 Pirellulales bacterium | reverse complement strand
CGACTCGGCGGTAAAGAACTATTTTCTCAAGGCGTTCGGTCGCAATGCCCGCGACATCACCTGCGAATGCGAGCGGTCGAACCAGCCCAGCCTCGTGCAGGTGCTCCATCTTTCCAACGGCTCCACGATCAACGACAAGCTGTCGGCCAAGGCGGGCCTGGTGACGCAGATCCTGGCCACAGACCCGAAGCCGCAGGCCCTCGTCGACGAGGCTTGGCTCCGCTGTCTCAGCCGGCTGCCGACCGACGCCGAGCGCAAGCCGATCGAGGAGATGCTCGCGGCCGCACGACCTGAAGAAAAACGGGAGATCGTCGAGGACCTCTTTTGGTCGCTGCTCACCAGTCGCGAATTCCTCTTCAGGCACTAGCATCATGAAGCTCGCTCCAGGATGGCATTGCACCGTCGTCGGCTGTGTGTTGGTTGCGGTCCCCTGCTCGGCGGCGGCGCCCACCTACGAGCGAGAGATCGCGCCGATTCTGCGGACCTACTGCTCCGGTTGCCACAACGAACGCGATCAGGAGGGGGAGTTCTCCGTGGAGACATTCGCCTCGTTCCGCCGGGGTGGAGTTGGATCGGGCGACCCGGTCGTGCCGGGCGACGCGGCCGCGTCGGTCATGATCCAGCGGATTCACAGCCACGAGGAAGACCACATGCCTCCGGCCGACGAGCCGCAGGTGCCGCCGGCCGATCTGGCCGTGCTGCAGGCCTGGATTGCGGCCGGCGCCTCTCCGCCGGCTACCGATGTGTCGCTGCTTCAGGCGCTCGTCGTGCCGAAGCTATCACCGCACACGGGGGCAATGCCGGTGACGGCCGCCGCCGTTTCGGCCGACGGTCGCGAGCTGGTCGTGCTCCGCGGCCGGACGCTCTCCGCGATGCCGCCTGAGGCTGTCGGTGTGGGTGGGCCGCCGCCCGCCGGGCGTGGCATCGCCGAGCTCCCCTGGAAGGGCAACGCCCTGCACGTGAGTCAGGATGGGCGGCAGTTCGTCGTTGCCGGTGGGATTGCCGGACTGTCCGGCGTGGCCGAACTTCGTGATGCGGCCAGTGGCAGTCTTATCCGCGCATTCGGCGACCATCGCGACGTGCTCTACGACGCCGAGTTCTCACCCGATGGAAAGGTGCTCGCCACGGCGGGCTACGACCGGTCGCTCAAGCTCTGGAACGTTTCGGACGGCACGCTCATCCGCTCGATCGACGTTCACAATGGGGCGATCTTCGACATCGCCTGGCATCCCAGCGGCAGGCTGCTCGGGTCGGCGAGCGCCGATGAGACCATCAAGCTCTGGCGGGCGAGCGACGGCATGCGGCTCGACACGCTCAACGAGCCGCAGGGGGAGATGTCTTCCGTGGCCTTCACGCCGGACGGCAAGCACGTCATCGGCGCCGGCCGCGACAAGCGGGTCCACCTCTGGAAGCTGGTGTCGCTTGACACCCCCGCGATCAATCCGCCGCTGCATGCCCGCTTCGCGCACGAGAGCCCGATCGTGGCGATCGGACTTTCCACAGATGGGCGGCACCTGATCACGTCGGCTGAAGACCGTTCGCTCAAGTCATGGAGCGTGCCCGACCTCGTGCTCGAGCATGACTACCCGCGGCAACCGGATCAGGTCTCCGCGGTCGTTCCACTGACCGACGGCCGGTTTGGCGTTGGAAGAATGGATGGTTCATTCGAGGTCGTGAGCATGAGAGTCGATCCCGTCGCGGCGGCTGAGCCTGCTGGTGGGACCACTGCTGCTGGGAATGCTGCTGCTGATCCGGCGTCGCCCCAGGCTGCTGTGGCGACTCCGTCCGCGGTCGCGGAACACGAGCCCAACGACCTTCCGCAGCAGGCCGAGGCAGTCTCCCCGCCCACGGTGATCACGGGCACGATCGGCCGGCCGGGCGACGCCGACTGCTTTCGGTTCCCGGGCAGGCGGGGGGAGCCGCTCCTGATCGAGGTGAACGCCGCCCGCTCCAAGTCGCTGCTCGACTCACGGATCGAGGTGCTCGATGCCGCCGGGCAGCCCGTGGAACAGATCGTCCTGCAGGCCACCCGCGACTCGTGGTTCACGTTCCGGGGGAAAAACTCTACCCAGTCGGGCGATTACCGGCTGCAGAACTGGATGGAGATGGAACTGGACGAATATCTCTATGCCAACGGCGAGGTGGTCAGGCTCTGGCGGTATCCACAGGGGCCCGATTCGGGCTTCATGGTCTATCCCGGCAATGGCAACCGGCAGGCCTTCTTCGGAACGTCGGCCGTCACGCATGCGCTTGGTGAGCCGGCGTGGATCGTGGAGCCGCTGCCCTCCGGGGCCATGCCGGTGCCCAACGGGCTACCTGTGTTCAGGATCTTTTTCGAGAACGACGACGAATCATCGCAGCGGTTCGGCGCGGATTCACAGTTGCTTTTCACGCCGCCGCGAGATGGCGAGTTTTTCGTGCGGCTCACGGACGTCCGTGGGGCGGGCGCGGGGACGGACGCAAGGACGAAGCCCGAAGACTATTCATACACGCTCACGATCCGGCCACCGCAGCCATCGTTCAGCGTTGCCGTGGGGGGCAAGGATCCGAAGGTGAGCCCGGGCAGCGGCCGCGAACTGACGTTCACCGTCACGCGAACGGAGGGATTCGACGGCCCGGTGCGGATCGATGTCGAGAATCTGCCGGCGGGCTTCGCCTTCCACGGACCCGTGGAGATCGAGGCCGGGCAGCAGCAGGCGATCGGGGTGCTCTCGGCCTCGACCGACGCGACATCGCCCGATGAGTCGGCCGACAAGGCGGTGGTGGTGAAGGCGACGGCGAGCGTGGCCGGGCGGGAGGTGGTGCAGCAGGCGGGCACGCTCGGCGACATTCAGTGTGCAGACAAGCCCAAGGTGACGGTGGCGATCCTGCCCGGCACGGCGTCGGCGGGCGTGACGAATGAGTCCAGTGGACCGCTCGAGTTCTCGATCCGCCCGGGCCAGACGATCGCGGCCCGGGTCGGGGCGCAGCGGCACGACTTCACCGGGCGGATTGAACTCGGGGGGGCCGATGCGGGCCGCAACCTTCCCTATGGCGTGTTCGTCGACAACATCGGTCTCAACGGTCTGCTGATCGTGGAGGGGCAGACGGAGCGGGAGTTTTTCATCACGGCAGCTCCGATTGCGAAGCCGGGCCGACGGTTATTTCATCTCCGCGCGACGGCCGATGGCGGCCAGGCATCGGTTCCGGTTGTGATCAATGTGCTGCCGGCCACGGCCCGTTGAGCCGGAGTCTGGCGGGTGTGTGGCATCCGATCCCCCGGCTCACGCCGAGGGCTTTTATGGGAGCGGGATGGAACGCGCGGGGGATGCGTTACCACAAGACGCATACAAGCCCGGAGCGTGAGCGATGGGATGCCGCGTACGACGGGATTCCCCACAT
>JBIIFB010000137.1:0-10467 GCA_044237545.1 Pirellulales bacterium | reverse complement strand
CCAAGACGACCGCTACGAACAAGTCGACCACTACGAACAAGTCGACCAAGACTGAAAAGTCACCGAAGCAACCGAATCCACCGACGTCGCCGGCAGCGATTCCTCAGGCCTCGGTGGCAGCCCCGCGGCCGAAGGTCTGCAGCATCCTGCCCGACACCACGCTCGGCGACGACGTGGCCCTGGTGGCCGGAAACATGGAAGCGATTCTCTCGTCCCCCAGCTACAGCCTCGCGCAGGACGACCGCTTGCTTCTGGAAAAAACGGAGATGCGGGGCGTCCGGATGCTCCTCGAACTGGGCAAGCCGGAACTGGCTCTCCAGGCCGACAACATCACCTCCACGGTCATCGTCTTCGGCGGCACGCAGATCGTGGAGCGGACGGCGGCGGAACGCCGCCTGTCGGAGGCGAGGCGAGCGGTTGCGACTGCGAAGGAATCGGCCGCCAGCCCGGCAACGCTCGCCACCCGCGGCCGCGAACTGAAACGGGCCGAACATCTCCTCGACTACTGCCACTACTATGACGACGCGCGGGAATTTGCCCGGCTGGTGTCGATCGACAATCAGTGTGACGACAAACGCGACTACGTGATCATCACCGGTGGCGGGCCGGGCATTATGGAAGCCGCCAACCGGGGCGCATTCGACGTCGGCTGCAAGTCGATCGGCCTCAACATCAAGCTCCCCTTCGAGCAACAGCCCAATCCATTCATCACGCCGGAACTCTGCTTTCAGTTTAAATACTTTGCCCTGCGCAAGTTCCACTTCATCCTCCGGGCAGCCGCCGTCGTGCTCTTTCCGGGTGGCTTTGGCACGCTCGACGAGATGTTCGAGACCCTGACGCTGATGCAGACGCACCGCATGCAGCCTGTGCCGATCATCCTCTTCGGCCATGACTACTGGTCAAAGGTGATCAATTTCCAGTTCCTCGCCGACAGCGGTGTGATCTCGGATGACCACCTCAAGCTCTTCACCTATGCGGAAACACCGGCGGAAGCCTGGCAGCAGATTCTTGAATTCCATGACCGCCTGCTCAAGCAGGGCTGACCGGTCGCTGGCCCCTCTGCTAGCCCCCTTTTGGGAGATCGTCCATGGCCGAACCGCTTGTCTTCATCCCGGGTGCCGAGGCGCAGACCGGCCGGGTGGCGTTGGTCACGGGCGGCGCGCGACGCATCGGGGCGGCGGTCGTCCGGGCACTGGCGTCGCGGGGCTATGCCGTCGGGATCCATGCCCACGGGTCGCTGCGGGAGGCCCGTGATCTGGCAGACCAGATGTCCGCTGTCGGTGTGCCGAGCCTGGCCGTGACGGCGAATCTCCGTGAGGAAGGGCCGGTGCGTGCCATGGTGCAGCGGGTGGCCGACCACTTCGGCCGCATCGACGCGCTGGTGACATGCGCTGCGGTCTGGAATGCCGGCCAACTCGAGGAGGTGACGGCCGACGATCTGCGGACCCACTTCGACATCAATTGCGTGGGCACCTTCGTGGCGGCCCAGGAGGCGGGGGCCTTCATGGTGCGACAGCCCGAGGGGGGCGGAATCGTCACCTTGGGCGACTGGGCCGTGGCCCGCCCCTATTCCGACTACGCCGCCTATTTTCCGAGCAAGGGGGCGATCCCCGCCCTGACCCGGAGCTTGGCCGTTGAGTTCGCCGCGCGAAACCCACGGGTGCGGGTCAACTGTGTGCTGCCCGGACCGGTGACCCTTCCGCCCGACATGGATCCGGAATCGCGGGCCGCGGTGCTCGCCGGCACACTGGTCAATCGCGAGGGAACGCCCGAGCATGTGGCCCATGCCGTGCTGTTTCTCCTCGAAAACGATTTTGTCACCGGTGTCTGCCTGCCGGTGGATGGCGGCCGCACCATCGCCTGATTCCAGGTGGGATTCGAGGCAGGATTCAAGGCAGGCGGATCGTGAAGGTGCTGCCCACGCCCGGCACGCTCTCGACCGACACCGTGCCGCCGTGGGCCTGCACGATGTGCTTCACGATCGAGAGCCCCAGCCCGGTGCCACCGAGTTTTCTGCTGCGGGCCTCGTCGACCCGGTAGAACCGTTCGAAGAGCCGCGGCAGGTGCTCCGCTGCGATGCCGCAGCCCTCGTCCCGAATCGTGATCAGCACCGCCGACTTCCCGTCAGCCGCCGCCTCAACGGAGACGGCGATCCAGATCGTGCTTTCCGGGTTGCTGTATTTGATGGCGTTGTCGACGAGATTGATCAATGCCTGTTCGAACAGCGGCGCGTTGACATCCGCCTCGATGCTGGCATCGCAGGTGACGTCGAGCCGGATCGAACGGTCGCCTGCCCGGGGCAGGCAGTCGCCGGTCACGGCCGACAGGAGGGCGGCGATCCGCACGCACTCGCGGGGCAGGTCGCCGGTGCCTTCGCTCTGCTCGATCCGGGAGAGGGCCAGGAGATCCTCGATGATCGCCGCCAGCCTGTCGGCCTGTCTGGCGATGATGTCGAGAAACCGCCGCGCATCGACCGGATCATCGCTTGCCCCGTCGAGGAGTGTCTCCACGAAGCCCTTGATCGAAGCGATCGGTGTCTTGAGTTCGTGTGACACGTTGGCCACGAAGTCGCGGCGAACATTCTCCAGACGCTTCACGTCGGTGACGTCATTGAGCACGATGACCGCCCCACCCTCGCCCGAGAGATCCCGCAGCGCCGTGCCTCGCAGGCGGATGGTCCGGTCACGGACACCGCGGAGCAGGAGATCGTCCTCGACCGGCTCGCGGCAGTCGATCGCCCGCAGGGCAAACCGCCGCAGGTCGGGGTTGCGGACCACGTCTTGGAGCGGACGGCGGATGGCGCGGCCCGCATCGACGGCGAGTAATTCTGCGGCCGCTTGATTGATGCCCACCACCCGCTGCCGGGCATCGATGGCGAGCACGCCCTCAATCATGCTGCCGAGCACCGCCTCCTGCTGGGTGCCCTGCCTGCCGATCGTGAGCCCGCGTTCGACGAGCTGTTCTCGCAGCCCCGAGATCGCCTCGGCGAGCGTGGCGAGCTCCACCGAGTCGGCGGTGGGAATGGCCGCGCCGACATTGCCATCGGCCAGTCTGGCGGCGGCCAGCGAGAGATCGGCCACCGGCCGTGCGAGGCGGCTGGAGATCGCGCGGGCCACGGCGAGGGCCGCAGCCCCCCAGGCCAGGAAACCGAGCAGCAGCCAGCGCTGCGAACGCGCCAGGTCGGCGTCGGCATCGGTCGTGTCTGCCGTGACGCGGACGATGCCCGTGGGCTGGTGGAGCGGGCCGACGGGAGCGGCCACCATGAGAATGCGTTTGCCGGTGGCGGCGTCGTAGCGGCTGCTTCGGCTGATCCGTCCGGTGAGGGCCTCCTTGACCACCGCGTCGGTCACGGGTGAACCCTCACCGACAATGCCACCCTGGGCGGATGTGGCCAGCACGGTGCCCTCAGGGGTGAGAAGATCCATGCGGGCCCGCGTGCCGCCGACCATCAGCCGGGTGGCGTTTGTGAACGCGGCTGGATCGATGCCGTCTGATGGCGAGGGGACGATCGCCGCCAGCCCTGTCGCGATGTCGGCCACCCGCTGCAACTGTGAGGCATCCGCCAGGCGGGCCAGTTGCACGCTGGCCAGCCAGAAGCCACCAAACAAGCCCGACACGAGCAGCGCGGAAAAGCCCGCGAAGACGTGCCAGACGAACCGTGAACGGGCCATGCGAAAGACTGCGGGCCTGGCTACGAAAGACTGAGGCTACAAAAGACGACGAGACGGACTGGAACACTGACTGCGAAAGTGACTGCGAGCGACCGGGAGGGATTCCCCGGTGGCGTGTTCGTCAGGCCCGGAACCTGTAGCCCACACCCCGGATCGTTTCGATATAGGAACCGAACTCACCGAGTTTCTTGCGCAGGCCAGCGACCTGCACGTCCACCGATCGCTCAGTCACAGGATAGTCTTCCCCCTTCACCGCGTCGACAATCTGTGTTCGCGTGTAGGCCCAGCCGGGCCGCTTGGCGAGAAATTGCAGCAGGGCAAACTCGGTGTAGGTCAGGTCGACCATAGTGCCGGCCAGCATGACCTCGTGCCGGCCGGGATGGATCGACAATTCGTGCACGTCTATCGTCGTCTCCGCTTCGGACTTCGCATCCCCCTCCTTCCGCCGCAACAACGCCTTGACACGGGCAGAGAGCACCCGCGGACTGAACGGCTTGGCGATGTAGTCGTCGGCGCCGCGATCGAGCCCCGTCACCATGTCCCCCTCCTCGCCCTTGGCGGACAGGATGATGACCGGAATGTCGCGGGTCTTGGGGTCGCTCTTGAGCCGGCGGCAGACCTCGAGACCATCGACCGCAGGCAGCATCCAATCGAGCACGATCAGGTCGGGTGGATTTTTTCGCGCGGCCTTGAGCGCCTCTTCGCCGGTCACCACGCACTGCACGCGGTAGCCGTCCTTGGACAGCTTGTAGCGGACCAACTCCAGCAGATCCTCCTCGTCATCGACTACTAAGATCTGTTGACCTGTCATCGGTATCACCCACCTTCGGTTGCACGGGGATGTTGCAGGGGAATCCGGCGTTGTGCGGTTGGCTCCGCAGGTGTCGACACTCCATTTCTCGGCGTTTTCATACCGGAGCGGCGTTAGCGTTGTGTGAGTATCTGCCCGGCGTGTCTCTGTGTCTCTGGGTGTATCGAGGCGTATCGAGGCGTGGGCCGTCAGGAGAGCAGCATTTCGACATCCTCGGCCGTCAGGCTCGAGACCATGGTGTCGTCGGCGCGGACGATCGATTCGGCCAACTCCCGCTTGCGTTCCTGCAGGGCGACGATCTTCTCCTCGACCGTGTCCCGAGCGATCAGCCGGTAGGCAAAGACACGCCTGGTCTGGCCGATGCGATGGGCCCGGTCCACGGCCTGCGCTTCGACCGCGGGATTCCACCACGGATCGAGAATGTAGATGTAGTCGGCCGCTGTGAGGTTGAGCCCCTGGCCGCCAGCCTTCAGGCTCACCAGGAACAGCCGGCATTCGGTGTCTTCCTGAAAGCGTTGTACCCGTGCCTGTCGGTCGGTCGTCTTGCCATCGAGGTATTCGTAGGTGATCCCGCGGTCGTCGAGACGGCGGCGGACAATCGCCAGGAAGCTGGTGAACTGGCTGAACACGAGCACCTTGTGCCCCTCGTCAATTACCTCCGTCAACTGCTCGAGCAGCGTGTCGAGCTTGGCCGACGGCTCGTCGATCCGGCCGGGATCGACGAGCGCGGGGTGGCAGGCCGTCTGCCGCAGCCGCAGGAGCGCCTCGAGCACCGCGATCCGGGACCGCCCGATGCCCATGCGTCCGATCCGTCCCGACAGCTCCAGGCGGTAGTGCTCCCGCAGTTCGTCGTAGGACTTTCGCTGCTCCTCGCCCAGCTCGCAGAACAGCGTCTGCTCCGTCTTCTCCGGCAGGTCGGAGAGCACCTGGGTCTTGGTCCGCCGGAGCAAGTAGGGACGAACGGCACGGGCGACCACATCCGAACTAGTGCGGCCGCCGGCGAGAAACCGCTTGAGCCGCGTTGCGCTGCCGAGCTGTCCGGGATTGAGAAATTCGAAGATGCTCCAGAGCTCGCCGATATGGTTCTCCACCGGCGTGCCCGTGAGGGCCAGCCGATGCCGGGCCCGCAGGAGCCGACAGGCCTTCGCCGCCTGGCTGGCGGCGTTTTTGATCGACTGCGCCTCGTCGAGCACCACGTAGTCGAATTCGATCTCGCGGTGGTTGACGATGTCGCGGCGCAGGGTGCCGTAGGTCGTGAGGATGATGTCGTGGTCTGCCAGGGCCGTCGACTCACCGATCCGGGTATTGCCCGTGTAGTTGAGCACCCGCAGCGACGGCGCGAATTTACGGGCCTCCTCGATCCAGTTGAATACAAGGCTCTTCGGTACGATGACCAGCGATGGGCGGTGCGCGACCCCGCCGGTGGTGAGCATCGTCTGCCGGCGGACGAACATCGCCAGCACCTGGATCGTCTTGCCGAGACCCATGTCGTCGGCGAGGCAGCCGCCCAGCCCCATCCTTTCGAGGAAGGTGAGCCAGCCGAGGCCCTCCCGCTGGTAGTGCCGCAGCGTGCCCTGGAATCCTTCCGGCTCATCCTCGGCTTCGGGGCGTTCGCCACGGGAGAGCTCGTCCCGAATCCGTTCGAAGGCTTCATCGACATGCGACTGCGGCTGGCCCGCCAGGAGCGCGTCGAGCAGTGCCATCTGGATACGTCCGTATCGAAGGCGACCGTCGTGCTTCTGCGCGAGGAGCGCCATCGGCTCGATCTGCGACGCGAGCGACTCGGGCAGGATCCCCATCGAACCGTCCGACAACTCCACCGATCGGCTGCCCTTGGCCAGAGCCTCGAGCAACGCCGGCAGGTCGGCCGTGACGCCGCCGAAGTCGATCGCCGCCGACAGCTCGAACCAATCGATCCCACTGGTCACGTTCCAGGCCACGCTGCCGGCTGGCCGGTAGCGTCGGCCGGAGACTTCGACCGTCCAGCCCGCTGCGGCCAACTGCGACACGGAGGCGTCGAGACGGGCGCGGGCGATCTCCACGTGGTGGCCGACATCGACCGTGTCGGCGTCGCCCAGCCGCGGTGCGGTGCCACCATATCGTGGCAGCATGGCGATGGCGTCCCGTTCAGCGGCCCGGTCTCGCCGCACGAGAATCCGCCGTTCGAGGTCGGTCGCGCCGCCTGCGGGCTCGTCGGCGGCCACGAGAATGCCGGCGTAATCGAACCAGATGCGGCCGGCCAACTGCACCCGTGGCGCGGCGCGGCGGCGCGGGAGCCTCGCCGGGCGGGCGCTGCCATCGTCGTCCGGATTCACCGCGTCGTCACCGTCGTCGGTGCTCACGGTGGGTGAGTCGTCGAGCACGAGCTTGGGCCGCGGCGCGCCCGATTCAATCCGCCAGCCGGTCCAGCCGGGGAGTTCCATGCGCGGCAGATCGGCCACCAGCGCCAGTCTATCGATGAGGCCATCGACCTGTCCGCCTGCGAATTCGATCGGGCCCCGGCGCTCAAACTGATCCATCCAGCCGCCCGTCCCGGTCACGGAGAGCCGTGCCAACCGATCCTCAAAGACGATCAGCCCCGACCGCAGGATCGCCCGCGGTGTCCGCAGGTCTTTCCGCTCACTGCCGCGAACGAGCATGCCGCGGAGTGTCGCCCGGCCGGGCCGTGGCAACGGCTTGCCCTCGGCGGCCATGTCGGCGACGGTCTCGGCACGCACGCTGGAAACGTCGTCCGGTTCCAGCACGAGGGCAAACTCCCAGGGACGGCCGCTGTCCCAGACCAGAGGCACGACCAGATCCGGGTTCCGCCGTGGCTCTGGCTGCAGCACGAGCCGCCCGGTCTCGCAGAGCATGGCTAGGTGCGTGGCCGCCGACTGGGCGCTGACGACCACGCGGGCGATCGTCCGCCGTTCGAGCGGCTCGACCATGCCGGTTTCGCTCACGGCGGCGGCCCCGACGAGCTGCGCGAGGATGGATCGCTCGTGGGAATCGAGCTGGTCGAGTTCCACCTGTCCGGGGCCGATCACGATCGGCCGTGGACGGCCGGTGGCGTTGCCCGCTACGTCGAGCTGCATCCTTCCGGGCAGGAGCACCGCCGCCCTGGCATCGGCCGAGGCTGCGAGATCGAGCAGGAAGATGATCGCGCCGGCCGACTTGCGGCTGTCGCTGATCGTGACCATGCGATCCCTGACCGCCGGTTCGACGAGCCGGCGGCGTTCATCCAGTTCGCTGGCCCAGGCTGGGAGCCGCGTCGATGCCCTGCGGGCCGTGGCGGCCACGACAGGAACGGCCGAGGTCGGTCCGCTCGCCCGCGGCGTGGAGAGACCATGCCCGGCGTCGCCGTCTCCGGCCCCGTTCCCATTCTCGGCATCGGCATCGGTGTCGGCGTCGGCGTCGGTATGGACGACATCGTCATCATCGATGTCATCGGCCGGCACGATATCGAGCGCCAGCGGGGTGTGATCGTGCAGATTTGAGAACAGCCCGCGGCGATCGACCTCCAGCAACACGGCCGCCAGCAGCATGCAGGGCTTTCCAGTGCGGCCCACGGCGGTCGTGGAGTGGCTCTCCAGCGACATGCCCCCTTTGCGGCGGGCGGAGAGTTCCAGCCGCACCTCGTAATCCTCGCCGTTCTCACTGGCAAGGCTCGCATGCACCTGGCCAACCCTCGGGCACCAGACACGCTTAAGCACGAGCGATCGGGCTGCCGCGACATCGGCCGGTTCGAACAGGTTGAAAAGTCGTTTTTCGAGGCTCGTCATGCGGCACACACCTGATGGGAAAGCGGTTGCGCACGACGCGACGGCGACACGGCCGTTCAGCGCGCAACACGCTGTTGTACCCCGCCGGGGCATCGTCTGGCGAGGGGCCACCCTTTGGGCCGCTATCCGCCCTTTACCGTGGCGATCAGCTCGAGCACGTTTTCCACGGGCGTTTGGGGCAGGATGCCGTGCCCCAGATTGAAGATGTGCCCGGGACGTCCGGCTGCCTGTGCCAGCACGTGCTGCGTCTGGCGGCGGACGGTGTCGCGATCTGCTAGCAGCACGACCGGATCGAGGTTGCCCTGAACGGCGCGATCGTGGCCGACCCGCTGCCAGGCATCGGCCAGTTCGATCCGCCAGTCGATCCCGATCACCGAGCCACCCGCCTCCGCGAGCAGCGGCAGGAGCGATGGATTGCCGGTGGCGAAGTGGATCACCGGCGCCCGCCGTGAGGCCTCGAGCAAGGCCGCGCGGCTGTGTGGCAGGACGTAGCGAGCATAGTCGTCCGGAGACAGGCAGCCGACCCAGCTGTCGAAAAGCTGCACCACCTGGGCGCCGGCATCGAGCTGCGCAACTAAATAGCCGCTGACGGCGCGGGCAATCCTGCCCATGAGGTCGTGCCAGGCTGCCTCGTGGCGGTACATGAACGATTTGGTGTGGAGCCAGGCCTTGCTGGTGCCCCCCTCGATGCAGTACCCGGCCAGCGTGAAGGGTGCACCGGCGAACCCGATCACGGGCAGGGAATCGTCGAGCCCCGCGCGGGTGGCCCGCACGACGTCCATCACGTAGCCGAGTTGGTCGAGGTCTTCAAGTTCACGAAGCCGCTGCACGTCGGCCGGCTCGCGGAGGGGATTGTGGATCACAGGACCTTCACCCGCGGTGAATTCGAGGTCCATCCCCATCGGCTCGAGGATCGGCAGCAGGTCGCTGAAGACGATCGCCGCGTCGACGCCCAGCCTGTCGACCGTCGCGATCATCACCTCCGCGGCAAGTTGAGGGTTCTTCACGAGCCCCATGAAGTCGACCCGCTCCCGCACCTGCCGGTATTCCGGCAGATAGCGGCCGGCCTGCCGCATCAGCCAGACGGGGGTGCGTTCAACCGGCTCCCGGCGGCAGGCCCGCATGAGCAGTGCCTGGTCGCGGCGCTCGGCGGGTGAAAGGATGCCGGTGGAGGCCGGTGCCAGCGGGGGCTGCACCGACTGGGAGGGGGTGGGAGCGGACATCGGGTGCTCGAGCAGGTGATTGAAAATTGAAAGAGTAGGACCAGTTGCTGGATGTCAGCGGTGGGCTGTCGGATTCATACAGTAACGAAATTCGCCACCGTTCCAGTAGTGTCCGGCACGATCCGTGCCGTTTCCCCCGCGCAGAAGACCCCGGATGAACGACGGGCCGGCAGCCCGCTCTCTCTCCCTCTCCTCTCGTCAGGAAATCCATCTCGCAGGGAAAGGCCTCCAGTAGGATCGTCTAAGCCGCCACGATCGACTCCAGGATCAACTCCAGGATCAACTTCAGGATCAACGCGGTGATCACCGTGATGAAGACCAGCCGGATGAACCCGGAGCCTCGCCGGACTGCGAGCCGCGCGCCCAGATGGCTCCCCACGACGTTCGCCACGGCCATGGGAATCATGAACTGCCACCAGACGTGGCCGGCCCAGCCGAAGAGGGCGAGGGCAGCCAGGTTGGTCGTCATGTTGAGCACCTTCGCGCTGGCGACGGCGTGGAGAAAATCGAAGCCAAGCACCCTGACGAAGAGGAAGATGAAAAAGCTACCGGTGCCGGGCCCGAAAAAGCCGTCGTAGAGGCCGAGCAGGAGCGAGATCACCGATGCCAGGATCGCTTCCGTGGTCGCCGTATATTTCGGTGCATGCGTCTGGCCGAGGTTCTTTGACAAGAGTGTGTAGACGAGTGCCAGCGACAGCATCACAGGCAGCAGTGTGCGAAGCCAGTCGGTAGAAACCAGGGTCACGAGCCAGGCCCCGGCAAACCCGCCGATGACCGCGGCGAAGCAGGCCGGCAGGAGCGTTCGCCAAGGGAGGCGGACGTGTCGTGAGTAGTCGGCGGCAGCCCAGGCGGTGCCCCAGACCATCGCGGCTTTGCTGATGCCGAACAGGGTAGCGGGGGGGGCGGTGGGGAAGACGCTGAAGAGGACGGGGATAGCAATCAGTCCGCCGCCGCCCGCGATCGCGTTCACGAACCCGGCCACAAGGGAGGTGATGGTGTCG
>JBIIFB010000034.1:0-24263 GCA_044237545.1 Pirellulales bacterium | reverse complement strand
TCGCCGATGCCCTGCATGCCATGAAGGCTCTCCATGCGGGCCGCCTGCCGAGCATGCTCTCCTTCATCACCGGTCCCAGCCGCACCGGTGACATTGAGCGGATCCTCGTGCTCGGTGCCCATGGCCCGAAGGAACTGATCCTGATTCTGGTGGACTGACCCGATTCCGGTGGACGGGCCCGACTCCTTTGAACGGGCGGGCCCGAGCTCCTGTGGACAGGCGGGCCCGAGCTCCTTCCCACCAGCTGCGTCCGGCTTCCTGTCCGCGGCTGCCGGCAGCACCGCTACCACCAGCACCACCGGATGAATCTCGCCCCGGCTGACTTTTTCGAACGGGAAAGATCGATCATCTAGTGTGAGTTTGCCTGTCGCGCAAACCCTGGCGGTCGCGGTGAATTGCCACGTACGGCTTCGCGATCTGTTCAGAACGAGCGACGGACAGCTCAACCGGGATGCTTTGCGACGGAGGTGCACCGACTGGGGGTGGCCTGCTCGTGATTCCTGGACGGCGTGTTCGCGAAACGTTTTGCCTGTTTTTGACTGTTTTACTTTCCTCTGGAGGTTCCTGTGAAGAAGCGTTTGACTTTCGGCTTCCTGCCGTGGGTGGCCGCTGCCGGCGTGTGTGTGGTCGGCGGTTTTGTCCGTGGCGAGGACGCCGCGACGAGTGTCCCGGCCGAAGGCTCCGTCCTGGTGGGCGGTGCCGATGCTGCCGCGGCCGCCCCGGCCGAAGCTGCTGTGATCAGTGATGCAGACGGCGGTGCTGCCGACGCCTGCATGAAGACGGTGAAGGTGTGGAAGATGGTTCCGGAAATCCGGGACGTGGAGAGCACGGAGTGGTCGACCGAGGTGCGCGAGCGGTCCTTCACGGTCACCAAAAAGGTGCCGCGGATCGAGGAGCGGACGCGGAACTACACCGTGATGGTGCCGGAGCAGCGCACGAAGTCGGTGGACTACACCGTCAACGTGAACGTTCCGGAGACGCGTACTGCCACGTACAACGTTTCCATCCCCTACACCGAGCAGCGCGAAGAGTCCTATAAGGTCTGCGTGCCGGTGAAAGAGGAGCGGAGCCACAGCTGGAAGGTGAACGTCCCCTACACCGAGCAGGTCGAGCAGGCCTACACGGTGATGGTGCCGGTCAAGGAGGAGCGGACGGCGACCTACAAGGTCAACGTGCCCTACACCGAGCAGCGGACGGCGACCTACAAGGTCAACGTGCCCTACACGGAGCAGATGGAGCAGTCCTACAAGGTCAGCGTGCCCTACACCGAGCAGATGACCGGCTTTCGCACGGTCACCAAGCGGGTGCCCGTCAAGAGCACCAAGACGGTGACGGTCCGTGGCGGCCACTGGGAGACCGATGTCAAGGAGATTTCGGCGAACGGCAAGTATGACGCCGCCGGCAATCCCTGCTGCCCCAAGACGGTCTGCTGCCGTCGGTGGGTGCCGAGCTGTGAGACGCGTGAGATCGAGACCACGATGTGGAAGTGCGAGTCGGAGCAGGTGCCCTTCACCTACTGCGTCAGCAAGTGCCGCACCGAGGATCGCTCGCGGACAATCTGTGTCAAGAAGTCGCGCTGCGAGGAACGGACCCGCAACTACTGCGTGACACTGTCACGCTGCGAAGAGCGGACCCGCAACTACTGTGTCACGAAGATGGTGCCGGAGACCCGCACCCGGACGATCTGCGTGAAGAAGTCTCGCTGTGAGGAGCGGTCGGCCACCTACTGCGTCACCAAGATGGTTCCGGAGTGCCGGACCCGCACGGTGTGCGTGAAGAAGTGCCGTACCGAGACCCGCACCCGCGAGTACACGGTGAACAAGTGCGTGCCCGAGACGCGGACCAAGGAAGTGTGCTACACGGTGATGGTGCCGGTCCAGAAGACCGCCACCTACTCGGTGTGTGCCAGCGACAATGTCTCGGAGACGAAGACCGAGTCGTATGTCGTCCGCGTTCCGAAGAAGGTCACCAAGCAGGTCTGCGTGCAGGTTCGCAAGTGCGTCGAGGAGCAGGTTCCGGCCGGCAACGGCGGCTCGAACGCCAACGGCGGAAGCCGCGGCGGCAAGAGCGGCCTCTTCGGCCATGGTCTGGGCTGCAAGAAGGGCTGCTAGTCTGCCCCGCCCCGGCCGGTGGCTGGGGTGACGGATGAGAAAGCAACAGCGGGCCGGGCGTGAAAACGCCCGGCCCGCCCGCTTTTGCCCTTGCCCGCCGCCGCGTCCGCTGCGACCCTCCGCCACGCCATGAGCAAGATCACGGGTGTATGGAAACGCAGGGTGCGGCCGCTGCTGCTGACGGCCATCCGCCGGCATCTGGGCCTTGGCGTCGCAGCGCCCCGTACAGCCACCACCGTGCAGGCCCTGTCTGCCGCAGGCCGATGCACATGCATTCGCCTCGAACACACGTCGCGTCAGGTGCTCCCTGCCCGAACCGTGACCGGCGACACCGCCGCTGTCGCGCAGGTCAGGGCCCTGATCGACAACCCGGTCGCGCGCGAACAGTACGACCGGCTGCTGCGGGGCATGGTCATTCAGCCAGACATCGGGAGTTTCGTGGCGGTGCTGGCGACAGGCCGTGTGACCCATGATGCAGGCATCGTGACAATCGATGGCGATGACGTGGTGGAAGACGTCTCGGGCCTCGGATTTGAAAGTGACACCCCCACCAACCCGCTGCATCTGTCCCACCTGCCACGGCTCCGCCAGACGACATCGACGGTGGCGGTGCTGACCACCGGCCCCCACCATAACTTCTACCATTGGCTGATGGAGGCCCTGCCGCGGCTCGATCTCTACGAACGCTCCGGCGTATCGATCGATCGCTTCTACGCGCCGATCCGCCGGCGATTTCAGCGGGAAACCCTCGAGCTGCTCGGCATCCGCCGCGATCGGATCGTCCCGGCGGCCTGCCATGCCCACGTGGCCCCGGCGCGTCTCGTGGCCTCGTCCTTCCACGGCAACCTCTCCCGGGCCAAGACCGACTTTCTCTTCCGGCGGCTCACGGAACGCGTCGAGCCGTGGGCGGGCCCGGCCCCGCGAATATTCATCTCCCGCTCGAGCGGCACCGCCCGGTCGATCGTGAACGAGAAGGAACTGCTGCGGGCACTGCGACCGCTGGGGTTTGAGCGCTACCGTTTGGAAACGATGTCGCTGGCAGCGCAGATTGCGCTGTTTCATCGTGCGGAGTGCGTGATCGGTCCGCACGGCGCTGGGCTCACCAACCTCGTGTTCTGCCGGCCTGGTACGAAGGTCGTCGAGATCGGCACGCCCTTCCGACCCTGGGCCTGCTTTTATGAGATTGCGCACCACCGGGGGCTGGAGTACCACCTCCACATGGCGAATCCCGTACGGGTGCGGCACTTCAATCCGCAGACGGGCGTGGGTGATTCCGACCTCCGGGTCGACCCGGAGGTCGTCTGCAGCCTGGTCGAGTCCGTGCTCACGGGCGGTGTGCGACGGCCAGGGCTGGCGGCGGCCTGATGCCTTCCCGGGCGGTTTTTTTGCCGCCTGGACGCTCGCCCACGCGATGCACCCACAGCCATGTCGGGCCGCCCGCTGCCACGTGGTCTAGGCACAGCGTATGATCGGCCGACGACGGCTATTCCCCACACACGGCAGCACACCGGAAGACACCGATGCACGCTAGGCCCTTAGAAACTAGGCCCCTAGAAACTAGGCCCCTAGAAACTATGCCCCTGGAAAATCAGACCATCGATCCGACCGCCCAGCGGGCCTTCGCGCTCAATCTGGACGACTCCATCTACGGCAACTTTGCCGAGATCGGAGCCGGCCAAGAAGTGGCCCGTTGGTTCTTCGCCGTGGGTGGGGCGGCCGGCACCGTTGCCAAGTCGATTTCCGCCTACGACATGACTGTCAGCGACGCCATCTACGGCAAGACGAAGCGGTATGTCTCGCGGGACCGTGTGGTGCAGATGCTCGACCATGAGTACGGGCTCATGCACGAGCGGCTGGATGGACTCCGCGGCGATCGCACACGATTTTTCGTCTTTGCCGATACCGCGGCTGCTAAATCCTTTTCCGGCGGTAACGACTGCCATAGCTGGATGGGCATGCGGTTTCAGCACGCGGTGCGGTCCAAGACAAGCGACATCCTTCTACACGTTCGGCTGCTCGACACCACCAATGCCCGGCAACAGGATGCGGTGGGAAGACTCGGGGTGAACCTCATCCATGCAGCCTTCCACCACTGGAAGTCGCCCCGCACACTCATCGAGGCCCTGCTCGACAACATCGGCCGCGATCGTCTCGAAATCGACTGGATCCACGTCAGTGGACCGGCCTTCAAGGATGTGGACAACCGGCTCCTGTGCCTGCATCTGGTACGGATCAGCTACACACCAGCCCTGTTGTTTGACACGGATGGCACGCCGCTGCTGGCCTCGGAATCGATCCGCCGCAGCCGGGTGCTCATCGAACGGGGCCGGTTTGCACCGGTGACGAGGCTGAACCTCGAGATGATGGCCCGCGGCCGCATCGCCTTTGAGTCAGACACTAGCCGCAATACTCCGAGCAGGACTGCCCCGCACACGGCGGACCAGATTGCGACCGGCGAACGGGGCGAGAGCCATGACATGCATGACATCCATGAAATCATGGAAATCACCATGAACAATCTGCGGGATCGCGGCAGCGCCGAAGATGCTGATTTCCTCGCCCGCGTCGACCTGCTCTCGGCGGTCGGCAAGATGGTGCTCGTGAGTGACATCGGCGCCTTCCACAGCCTGGGGGAATATCTCGCCGAGCGGCACGTGGAACAGACGGGGCTTGTGCTTGGCGTTCCCTTACTGCGAGAGCTCTTCAACGAAAGCCACTACAAAACGCTGGACGGTGGCATCCTGGCGGCTTTCGGCAGGCTTTTCAGCCATTCCGTCAGGCTCTACGTGCATCCGACCCGTGACGTGCTCGACGGCCGGATCATCACGGCCGACACGCTGACAGTGGCGCCGCACCTCTCGCATCTGCTCGAACACCTCCGTGTCAACGGCCTGATCCGTGGCCTGATCTGTGACGAGTCGACGCTCCGCACCTATTCCAGTGATGATGTCCGGTCGCGGATCTGTTCCGGTGACCCAGCTTGGCGGGAACTCGTCGCCCCCGAGGTCGCAGCCCATATCGAACGCAACGGTTATTTCGGTGCTGCCTGCCCGCAGGCCCCGGACACACGACCGATCATGAACCAACCATAAACCACTCATGAACCACTGGCTGATCAAGAGCGAGCCCGACGTCTTTTCCATCCGGGATCTTGCCGGGGCCAAACGGCAGACAACCCACTGGGAGGGCGTTCGCAACTATCAGGCGCGAAATTTCCTGCGGGAGATGGCGATGGGCGACCAGGCCCTCTACTACCATTCCAATGCCGCACCGTCGGCCGTGGCCGGCGTCGTCGAGATTGTCCGTACGGCCTATCCCGACCCGACAGCGTGGGACCCGAAGAGCGACTACCACGATCCCAGGGCGGCCCCCGACAACCCTGTCTGGGCGATGGTCGATGTGAAACTCGTGGAGATTTTTTCCCGTGAGATCCCGCTGGACGAACTCCGCACGATCCAGGCCCTCGCAGGCATGGAACTTCTGCGACGGGGCAGCCGGCTCTCCGTCCATCCCGTCACGGCCGCCCAGTTCCGCACGATTGTAAGACTCGGTGGCACCCCTGCCCTGAAAAAATAGGGCCATCGGCCGGCCTGACCCGACGGCCTACCACCGACCGCGTACTATTGGAGCATGTCCTGTCGCCTCGACGCCGCCGCGCCTCCCATCACACCGCCCCGCGAAGCCGTGCCGCTGCCGGCAGCGCTCGGCTGGATCGCGGACGACATGGCCGCCCTGCGCGGGTTGGGGCTCGAGCGTCCCCACCGGGTGCGCTCGGGACGGCAGGGGCGGGAGGTTGATCTCGACGGGCAGACACTGCTCAACTTCGGTTCCAACGACTATCTCGGCTACGCCGGCGACGTACGACTGACGAAGGCGGCGTCGAAGGCCGCCTGCTCCGAAGGGTTTGGCGCCGGAGCGAGCCCGCTGGTGAGCGGCCACTCCCAGGCCCACGAACGGCTGGAGCAGGCCTTGGCGGCTCTCCTCGACGTGGACGCCGCCCTCACCTTTCCCAGCGGATTCGCAGCCAATACCGCCACCATCGCAGCGCTCGCGGGTCCCGATGATTTTCTGGCCAGTGACGAACGCAACCACGCGAGCATCATCGATGGCTGCCGGCTCTCCCGCGGACGCATCGGCATCTATCCGCACCGTGACATGGCCGCTCTCGACGGGCTCCTCTCCCAGGCCGCCGGGGCACGACGTCGGCTGATCGTCACCGACACGGTCTTCTCGATGGACGGCACGGTCGCACCGCTGGCGGACCTCTGTGCTCTGGCCCGAAAGCACGCCGCCATTCTGATGGTGGACGAGGCCCATGCCACGGGTGTCTTCGGGGCCCGCGGCAGCGGTCTGGTCGAGGAGGCGGGCTGCATGGAAGGCGTGCACATCCGGGTCGGCACGCTCTCGAAGGCTCTGGCCGCGGCGGGGGGGTTCGTCGCCGGCCATGCCGACATGATCCACTGGCTCAGGCATCGGGCCCGCGCATGGATTTTTTCCACGGCCCATCCGCCCGCCGTGGCCGCCGCGGCCACCCGCGCCATCGCATTACTGGCCGAGGAGCCGCATCGCCGGCGCGAACTTGTCGAGCGGGCAGCCGGCCTCCGTGCGCTGCTCGCGCAGGCCGACATCGATACCGGCAACGCGACGACCCACATCGTGCCGCTTGTCGTTGGCTCGGCCGCCGCGGCCGTCGCGGTCTCCGCTCGGCTGGCCGACGCCGGGCTGTTCGTGCCCGCGATCCGGCCTCCGAGCGTGCCGGAAGGGAGGAGCCTCGTGCGGGTCAGCCTCTCGTGGCATCATACGGCCGCCGATGTCGAGCGACTCACCAGCACGATCCGACCGCTCCTCCACGACCGCCGCACCATCTGAAGACGCCATGCCCCCACAACCCGCAGCGTGGTGTGTCATCGGAGCCGGGCCGTCGGGGCTGACGGCACTGAAGAACCTGCTGGCCGCCGGCATCGCCGCGGAATGTCTCGAGCGTGAGGATGGAGTCGGCGGCAACTGGTATTTCGGCTCGGCTGCATCGCGTGTCTTCGCATCAACCCGATTGATCAGTTCGAAGTCGCTCACGGCGTACACCGATTTTCCGATGCCCAGGGAGTGGCCGGCCTACCCCGGCCATGCCCAGTGCCTCGAATACCTTCGCCGCTACGCGGAGCACTTTGGTCTCCTACCACACATCCGCACGCACGCGGCCGTCGAGCGGGTGGAGCCGGCCACCGGCGGTGGCTGGATGGTCCGGACGGCTGGCGGGCAACCGCGACACTACGCAGGCGTCGTGATCGCCAGCGGCCACAATCGCGATCCCCGCTTCCCGGAGATTCCCGGCATCTTTTCCGGCCAACTCCTGCATGCCTGCCACTACAAGTCGCCCACGCATCCGGTTCCACTTGCGGGCCGGCGGGTGCTGGTGATCGGCGGTGGTAACTCCGCCTGCGACATCGCGGTCGATTGTGCGGGGCAGGCTGCCGCAACAGTGCTCTCCATGCGGCGCGGCTATTATCTGGTGCCACGGTTCCTCCTCGGCCGACCGGCTGACCTTCGTGGCGAGCGGCTTCTCAAGATGGGTCTGCCCTTGTGGCTGCGGCGGCTCGTCAGTCTGCGGACAATCGATCGCGAGATCGGCCTGCCCTGGCGGCATGGCCTGCCGCGGCCCGACCATCGGCTCTGGGAGACGCATCCGGTCGTGAACTCCGACCTCTGCAGGCGGGTCGATTCCGGATCGGTGCGTCCGGCTGGCGATGTGGAACGTTTCGATGGCGACACGGTTGTATTCACCGATGGCCACCGCGAGGCTTTTGACGTCGTGATCTGTGCGACGGGCTACCAGATCACGATTCCGTTCATCGATCCGGTGCACCTCTGCGGTGATGCCGCAGGCTGCCCTCAGCTCTTTTTGAACCTGCTCCATCCCACCCGCGATGACATCGCGGTGGTTGGGCTGATCCAGCCCGATAGCGGCCAGTGGGGGCTCACCGATCTGCAGTCCAAGCTCGTGGCGCGGATGGCCGTCGCCGCGACGGCAGCGCCGCAAGCGGCTGCCTGGCTCTACCGGAGCCGGTGCAGGCCGCCACGGGCCGCCATGGTCCGCTACGTCGATTCACCACGGCACCGTCTGGAGGTCGAGCATTTTTCCTACGCTCGCACGCTCGGGCGGATGATCACCGCAATGGACCGGCGGCTCCGTGCCGAAGCAGGCTGACATGCAAGCCCGAGCGCCCGCGGCGGGAATCGCCCGGGCTCGTGCTGTCACGCTCCGCGGGCACCCGCGAGCCACTCATCGGCCCAGGTTCGGACGCCATCGACACCCTTGCGGTGACAGAAGTCGCCGAGCGTCTCGCCCGCATGCCGCTCCGCCTTGTAGCAGGCAAGCACAGCCGTGATCTCACGCGAGAGATGTTCGAACGGCACGACGTCCTTGTATTGCGTATTGAGCCGGTCGCCGAGCAGGCGACCGCCAAGAAACATCGTGTATTTCCCGAGCGTCCGCCCGACGATGCCGATGTCGGAGTTGTAGGGCCGGGCACAGGCGTTGGGGCAGCCGGTCATGCGGAGCGTGAAGGCATCATGAGACAGGCCGAGTCTGGCGACCTCCGGCTCGAGCGAATCGATGAGTCCTGGTAGCACCCGCTCACTCTCCGCCACGGCAAGGCCGCAGGTCGGCAGTGCCACGCAGGCCATGCTCCAGCGGCGGAGCGTGGAGATCTCCTCCGAGATCTTCACGCCGTGATCGTGGAGAATCTTCGCGATCCGCTCCCGGTCGGTGATCGCCAGATCGGTGAAGAGCAGGCTCTGGTGGGGCGTGATCCGCATGCCCGGCTGGATGTCCTTGAGAATCCGCCGCAGCGCCGTCTTGAGCCGGAAGTCGCCGGTATCGTGCACGCGGCCATTCTCGACATTGAGTCCGTAGAAATACTTTCCGTCGCCCTGCTCGAACCAGCCGATGTGGTCGTCGAAGCCGTGCACGTCTGCCGGATGGCAGGGTGCGAGCGGCTTGCCAAAATATTCCTCGACCTTCTTCCGGAAGGCGTCCAGCCCCATGGTGTGGATCGTGTACTTGAGCCGGGCCGTCTTGCGGTCAGACCGGTTACCGTAGTCCCGCTGCACCTTCACGATCGCCTCGGCGATGGGCAGCACGTCCTCCGGGGGCACAAACCCGAGCCGCTTGGCGAGTGCCGGGAAGGTCTTCGCGGCACTCGGCGTCACGCCCATGCCGCCGCCGGCGAGCACGTTGTAGCCGAGGATTTTTCCGTTCTCATGGACGACGAGGAAGCCCATGTCATTAGCATAGACGTCGGTGCAGTTGTCTTCGGGCAGGGCGAACGCCGTCTTGAACTTCCGCGGTAGGTAGGTCGGGCCATAAATGGGCTCTACGTCCTTGTCCCCCGACGTGCCGCCCGCGAGCGTCTTCTCGCCCGTGTCGGGATCAGTGAGCCAAATCTCGTAGTAGGCCCGTGTCCGCGGGGCGAGGTGCTTGGCGAGCTTGTCGAGCGTCGCCTGCATCTCGGCGCGGACGGGGTGATTGTGGATCGGGGCCGGGCAGCACATGATGTTCCGCTCGACGTCACCGCAGGCAGCGAGCGTAGACATCTGGATGTCGTGAACCCGCTGCATGAAGGGCTTCAGATCGCCCTTCACCACGCCGTGGTGCTGGATCGCCTGCCGCGTGGTGAGCCGGATCGTGCCGTTGCCCACCTCATCGCCGAGATCGATCGCCGCAAGGAGCTGGTCGGCCGTGAGCTTGCCGCCGGGAACGCACGTCCGGATCATGAACGAGATCTCGCGTACGCTCTTGGCCCCCTCCTTGGCCTTCCGCTGCTCGCGGTCGTCCTGCTGGTAGGTGCCGTGATTCTTGAGCAGCTGGATGCTCGGCTTGCCAAATCCGGGGGCCCCGTCGACGAGTTCCTTGGCGATGTCGCCGGCCAGATAGTTGCTGGCTGTCTTGACCAGCTCGACGGCAGTGAGCTTTGCCTCCGCGGCAGCGGGCTTGGGGGCGGCGGCGGCGGCTGTCGTGGGCGTCTCGTCTGACATGGTTTCCTGCGACTGTTTTCGGGTGCACAATCCTGAAGGGTGTCTCTAGAAGAATAGGCAATTGCCAGCCCGGGGGCGATATGTTCCCGCCGGCGGCATGCCGGGCAGACAAAAAAGCCCGTCTCACGGCCCCTTGGGGTGGTGGCACGGTCGTGGAGAGAGACGAGTGGCCAAAACGCTTGCCGAACAACTCGCTGCCGGTGATCCGCAGGCCTTTGCCGCCCTGTACGACCGGCTCGCCGTCCGCCTCTTCAACACCGCCCGCACCATGACCGATTCCCTGCCAGACGCCGAAGACACCGTGCAAGACCTCTTCGTGGAGCTGGCCCGCTCCCGAGACCGGCTCGCCCGGATCACCGACCTCGACGCCTACATCTTCACGATGCTGCGTCATGCGGTCAGCCGGCGACGGCGGCGACGGGACGTCAACCGGCGGGCGATCAATACGGTCGGCAGGCAGCGGGCCGAGTCAGGCGGGTTCACCATGCAGCCGACAGAGCCGCCCGACGATGCGTTGACCGCAGCAGTGGCAGGATTGCCACCAGCCCAGCGGGAGGTGCTAGCACTCAGAATCGACGGTGGCCTCACCTTCGCGGAGATCGCGGCCGTGATTGGCACGAGCATCAACACGGCCGCCAGCCGCTATCGCTATGCACTGGAGAAACTCCGCAACATGATCTCAGGCACGGAGACCGTTCGATGAACACGCCGTTCCATGACGACACGTCGGCCCTCGAGCAGATGCTGCATGATCGCAAGACGCAGTCACCCCCTCCCGCCCTCCGGTCGCGGGTGCTCGCCGCCGTCGACAACGCGCTCCTGAAAAAGGTGCCAGCCACCAACTATGGCAAAGCTGAGCAGCACCATCCCCCGGAATACGCAGATTTGGTGGCTGTCACCTTTTTGATAGGCACGGCCTTGTCGCTGCTGATCATCGCGATACTGTCGGGTGAAGTTGCCTCGCGCCGCATCGGCACAGCGACCGAGCGGCCGCTGCTCTCCTTCGCCCAACGGGCTGAGGCTGCCGGTATCACGCTCGACGTCACGCCCCCGCCCGCCGTGCAGTTGGCTGTTGGCCAGCCTTATGACACTGCCATCCCGCGTCCGCGGGATACATTCCATGTGCTCGATACACGCTCTTTCCTGCAGGGGGACCTCTGATGGGACATTTTCTCTTCTTCGTATTCGTCGTCGCATCATGCCTGCTCTGGTCGGCCGCACTGACGGCGGCAGCGGCGAGGACGCAGCGGCAGTGGCTGCGGCGGCTGCTCGAGGGGGTGGCCTGGAGCACGCCCGTCGCTGCACTTCTGCCGTTCGTAGCGTTCACGGCATTTCTCGCCTTCTGGAAGCCCATGCCGACCAACTGGTTCGGCCCCACGCTCACCACGTTTCTGTCGGCACTCATCGGCGGCATCTGGATCGCCTGGGCGGGGCTTGCCCGGGCAAACGCGAAGCCGCTGCGTGCTGAGGCAGACCAAGTACCTCTTGCCGCCCGCTGGCCGGTCGTCGGCCTAGCGGCGGCCTTCGTGATGGCCAAGGCCGTGTCGTTTGGCACGCTCCTCTTCATCGACAACGCCGTGGCAGCGCAGGCACCCTACCTGCGGCTGGAGGCGGGACAACTGATGCAGGCCAACATCCCGCCAGTCGTACCTGACTCGCAGAACGCCGCCCCGCTCTATCGGCAGGCCTTCGCGGCACTCGACGCCGATCCCGCGGCCAAAGGGGAGAGCTCGCCGCTCACCACGGCGACAACGATCGACGTGGCCAATCCGGCCGTGACGGAAACACTCGCCAGACATGCCGCCACGCTCGACCTGATCCGCCGCGCAGCCGATCGCGACACCTGCCGATTCCAGCGGGACTGGACGCGACCATCCATCGACATGCTGCTACCGGAGCTCCAGTCCCTGCGAGCCGTAGCCAGGCTCCTCGTGCTGGAGACCCGTCGTGAGGCGGCCGACGGCAACGCCGCCCACGCCCTTCACGACGTGGCCCGCATCGGGCGAATCGGTTGGCATTCCGCCAGCGAACCGCTCCTGATCTCGAACCTGGTCGGTCTGGCGATCGACACGATGGCCCTCGAAACGCTCGCGAAGGTGCTGCCGAAGCTCCGCAAAAGCGACCTCGCCGCACTCGACTCGTCCGACATCCGCGATCTCGTCACGACCCAGCCAGCCATGACGAGCCATTACTACGGCGAGGAGGCCTTCGGGCTCTCGACGTTTGCAGACATGATGGACAGTCGGTCCGGCGTGGCGAATGCCCTCGAGATGTTCGCGAATCAGCCACAGCGGCCGTTTCTCTCCCGCGTCCTGCCACTGACGCTCCTCTACCGCGTCTTCTTTCTCGAGGCCGACCTGGCGGGTTACCGGTCGATCATGCATAGGTATCAGGCGGCGGCCAGCGGATCGGATCCGTACCCAGAGGTGAAGAAGAAGACCGACGCCATGGAAAAGGAGCTTTGGGACCGCAGCCCGGGCATGATGTCATCGCTGATCGTGCCGGCGCTGGGGGGCGTCTTCCGCACACAGGCTCAGGACGTCGCCCGGCAGCGGGCCGCCACCGCCCTCGTCGCCGCCACGAGGCAGCGACTCGAGACGAACGCGGTGCCAGAGACGTTCGACGTAATAGCGGCCCAACTGGTTCCACCTGCATCCCGCGATCCCTTCACAGCCGATCAGCCGCTGCTCATGAAGCGGACCGACGACGCTCTCGTCGTCTACTCGGTTGGCCCCGACGGCGAGGACGATGGCGGCCCGGTCGCCCCGAGGGCTGACAAGGTCGAGGGCAACGACGACATCGGGTTGCGGATGGCGCTTTGAACGATCACACAAGGACAAGTTAAAAACTCGCCCCCACGGGGGAGAGAAGGCGCGGGCCTCCGCACGTTGGATGTGGCCGGTGGACTTGAATCGTGGCCGCGAGTTTTTAACTTGCGGAATCCGCAACGGGGCAACGGACAAGTTGAAAACTCGCCGCCACGGGGGAGAGGAACACCGGCCCATATCCCGTGCCCAAGAAGCGCGGGATGACAGTTACTTCGCGGGCAGATCAAAATCGCCGGTACGATCCCGCCACATGCAGTGGATGTGGTTGGCCGGATTCCCCTCGGCATCGGGCTGCACGTTGCACAGTTCGACGACAAATGTCGGCCCCTCGACGCGGTAATAATGTCCGACGCCCGGCTTGAGACTGCCGGCCCAGGAGAACTTCACAGCCGCCCAGCCGCCCTCGGCAGCTTCGATGACCTGCAGACGTTCGGCCACGACCTCTTCCGGCATCGCATCGCAATAGACGTCCACGAGTCGCTTCAGCACCGCCTGCTGCGACGAAGACAGGTCGCCCCACGCGATGCCAACGGCCGGCTCACCCGATGGCTGCGGCTCACCAGCGCCGCGGATCTCCTTCGGTGGTTCAGGCGAGACGACCGCCTTGGCTCGCTGGGCCTCGTCGAGCGAGTGCACCAGTTCGAAGGCGACCGACTCTTCCACTTCGAGCACGCGGCGGCCAACGGCGGGCAGATTCGGCAGCGGCCTCTTCACCACAGCTGGATTCGCCCCCATGAACTGCGGCGTCGAGTCGACGATCCGTCCGTCCCGCACGGTGAAGTTCAGCGAGAGGTGATGCCCCTCGAAGGAGATCGCCCACGGGCTGTCATCCGACGGCGTGCCAAAGATTGTGAAGAAATACCGCTTGGGATCACGGATGTTCTTCGCCCGCGATCCCTCGAGAACCCGCAGCATTTCATCCAGTTCCATGATGGCGACCGACTTGTCGTAGCCGATCTGCGATAGGACCGATTGCAGGAGCGCAAGGGCGGCGGCCTGCTGCGGCGCGGTCATGTCGCGGAGTTGCACACCCTTCCTCGCCGGCTTGGGTACAAAGTGCCAGTCGGTCCGCTTGGCATTGTCGAAGGGCTTCGAGGCCAGGGTTCGCTGGGCAGCGTCGAGCGAATTGAGCCAGGCAGTCGCCGCCCCGGCCACATCGTGAGCAACGGCCGTGCGGGCCCGCGCAGCCGCGGGAAGCCCGGCTATCAGGCAGGACGTGACAACCGTAACGACTGCAAGCGACCCCGTCACTCGACGGAAGATCGCATTCCCCACTCGTCGCTCGCAACTGGCTGGTGTCGCTTGTTTCATGGTGCCTGCTCGTGAAGGTGACCGCGAGGATCCCGGTCGTGATGTGCCTGATCGATGTGCACATGCACCCGAGGGCAGGCTTGAAAATACCGTTCCCAGGCCTCGTCTGATACCCCGGCTCCATCGAGGTAGAGATTCCAGAGGCCTGGCAGACGCTGGAGTGCCGCCAGACCGTCGTCGCCGATCGGCACGTCGATCAGATGCAGCGATCGCAGCTGCGGCAGGGAGGCAACCGCCTCACAGACCTCCACCCCGGCGAGCTGTGGGCCGCCCAGGCGAAGGCTCCGCAGAGCCGCGAGCGACGCGAGTGCCCGCACACCTGCCGCGGTGCAGTCAGCCTGCGGCACGTTCAGATCACGAAGCGTGTGGCATTCCGCGAGCCACCGGAATCCCGCATCCGTCAGCGGCGACTCGCGGAGGACCAGCCGCTCGAGTCCCGTGAGCGTCGCCAGGATCTCCGCCCGGCCATCATCAGCTCTCCCCTCCTCCAGCACGAGTTCGCGGAGGCCGGCCAAGCCCCGTAGGGATTCCCACTCGGCATCCGTCAGCGGCGCCGCGGAGACGATTCGATCGGCGTCACCCGCGCGGACGGCGGCGATCTGGTCGCCGACATCACCATGGGAGACCACGCTCGCTGCAGATTCGCGCACGCCACGTGAGCCGCTCGGGCCACAGCCAACCACCACGGCCACCATCGCCACCAGCCAGCATGCCGCGTTGCTGAACCGTTGGTGATTGGGCCTCACGGCTCCAGCACCACGGCCACCGGCAGCGAGTTGCCAAACGTCTGGAAATCCTTGAACGTCCAGACGACCGTTTTTTCTGGCGTGACCTCGATGATCTGCGGCTGCTCCGGTCCGGCGTGGCAGTTGACGATGAGCGTGTTGCCGTTTTTGAGGCGGCTCACCTGTGTCACCCAGGCCAGCACGATCCCCGGCAGGTCGTGCTGTTCGATCTTCCAGACGATCTCCTTGGCAGGCGTCACCTCGAGCACGCTGTGGCCGTTGCCGGTGCCGATGAGCGTGTTGCCGTTGGCGAGTCTGACGGCCGAATAGGCCTGGTCGCCGAAGGCCTCAGGTCCATGCCCTCCCTTCTTTGGCTTGCCGAAGAGCGGCACGTCAAACTCCCAGACGACCTTTCCTGTGGCGTCATACTCCCGGACGACACCATCCTTCTCGTGGGCCACGAGGTAGGTGCCGGCCTCGGTCTTCCGCGCGTTCCGCGTGTCGGAGTGTGCCGACCGTTCGTTCACCGTCAGCTTGACCTCGTGCCGCAGGGCGCCGTCGCGATCGACCTCGATGATCCGGGCCGGGCCCGACTCGACGATCATCGTCGTGCCGTCGGAGAGACGCTCGAAGGCGTGCACCTCGACTGTGCGGCCGGCGTTGCCATTCCGCTTCGCGTTGTAGTCCCAGATCGGCTTGCGGTGCTCATCGAGTTCGACGATCCGCGTCCAGCCGTCCTGGTAGAGAATGTGGCCATCAGGCAGCAGGTGCAGATCATGGATGGCCCCACAGGGCAGCTTCCATTCGACCCGGCCGTCGGGGGCGATGGAGGCCATCGTCTTCGTCGATGAATCGGCCGCGATCACCCGGCGAGCCGCGCCCGTCTGCACGGCCGTCGGAGGCGGCTCGGCGACCGCTTGCCGAGAGAGGAGCAAGAAACCGACAAGACAGAACGTCGCGGCAAGCCGTTTCATGCGAGGACTTCCTTGATGGGTTCGACGTGCTCGACGCCGACGAGCTTCTGATCGAGTCCGCCGAAGAAATACGCCAGCCGGTTGGGGTCGAGTCCGAGCTGGTTGAGCACGGTGGCATGCAGGCTCTTCACGTGGAAACCCGGCTTGTCGCCGTTGCCATGGCCGGGGCCCGGCGAGATCGCGGCCGAGCCCAGCTCATCGGTCTCCCCCACGCTGATGCCCCCCTTGATGCCGCCTCCGGCCATCCACATCGTGAATCCATAGGAGTTGTGGTCGCGGCCCGTGCCCTCGGCGTATTCCGCAGTCGGCTGCCTGCCGAATTCACCGCCCCAGATCACGAGCGTTGAATCGAGCAGTCCCGACCGCTTCAAATCGGTGAGCAGGGCCGCCACCGGCTGGTCGGTGTTGCCCGCGTGGAAGTTGTGGTTCTTCTCCATGTCCGAGTGGGCATCCCAGTTGTCGTCGTTGTGGGCCCCACCCGAATAGAGCTGAATAAACCGCACGCCCCGCTCGACGAGCCGCCGCGCGAGCAGGCACCGCCGACCGAAGTCGGCTGTCCGCGGGTTTTCCAGGCCGTAGAGCTGCTTCGTCTCCGCCGTCTCGCTGGCGAGGTCGACCGCCTCCGGGGCGTGATCCTGCATCTTCCAGGCCAGTTCGTAGGAGGCGATCCGGGCACTCAGCTCTGAGTTGTCCCCCCGGGAAAGCAGATGGGCCGTGTTGGACTCACGGAGCGCGTCGAGCATCGTCCGCTGGGCTTCCAGTGGCATGTCATCGGGTGGCGCGAGATCGAGAATCGGCGAGCCCTTGGATCGCAGGAGCGTGCCCTGGTAGGTCGCTGGCATGTAGCCGCTCGACCAGTTCTTCGCGCCCGAGATCGGCCCGCCCGTGGGGTCGAGCATCACCACGAAGCCCGGCAGGTTTTCGTTGACGCTGCCGAGGCCGTAGTTCACCCACGAGCCCAGGCAGGGGGCGCCCGACTGGATTTTCCCCGAGTTCATCTGCAGCATCGCCGAACCGTGAATCGGTGAGTCGGCCGTCATCGAGTGGATGAACGCAATGTCGTCCACATGGGTCGCGATCTGCGGAAAGAGGTCGCTCACCCACTTGCCACACTCCCCGTACTGCTTGAATTTCCACTTGGGGCCGACGACCCGCCCCTGGTTCTTCTCGCCGCCACGCCCCTTTGTCTTCACCTCGATCGTCTGCCCATCGAGGCCATAGAGCTTCGGCTTGTAGTCGAACGTGTCGACCTGGCTCGGGCCGCCATACATGAAGAGGAAGATCACGCTCTTCGCCTTCGGCGCGAAATGCGGGAGCTTGGCAGCGAGCGGATTCGTGAACGGCATGCCCGTGGCCGACCCCGCCTGACCGGCCGCATGCCCGTGCCTCGCAAAAAATCCCTGGTCGAGCAGGCCCGACAGGGCCAGGCCCGTGAACGATGCTCCCGCCTCCCAGAAGAATTCCCGCCGCGTGCGGCGGCAGAACTGCCCGCGTGACTGGTCGTGGCTGGATGGCATGGCTGGGTTCCTTGGCGGGCTTTTTGGCGGGCTTTTTTCTCTCGTCGAATCGGCGAGTCAATCGAGGTAGGCGAATTCGTTGAGGTTGAGCACCATCAGGCAGAAGAGTTCCATGGCCCGGCTGGGGCTGACACCGTCGGTATCGTCGAGCCTGTCGATCAGGGCGACGCCCCGATCCACCTCCGCGTCGGTGGCCGGCCTAACGAGGGCAATCTCGAGCGCCCGGCGGACCTGCGACGGCACGTCGGCGGCGTCTGGTCCACCTGCCTCGCGACGAACCCGCTCGGCGAACACCCTCGCCTGCTGCTGCAGAAACTCACCGTTCATCATGCCGAGCGCCTGGGTGGGCTGCGTCGTCGTGAACCGCACTGGGCAGCTCGTGTCGGTGTCGGCCAGATCGAAGTCGGCGAGGATCGGCGTGATCAGCGAACGCTTGCTGAAGGCGTAGATGCTCCGACGGGCCTGTTCCTCCGGGCTCGAATCGCCCCAGCCCGCACCGGGCCGCGACTGCCCGGCCATCACTTCCTTGGGAATCGAGGGATAGACGCCGGGCCCGAACATCTTCGGATTAAAGGCACCGCTGGCCACGTGGATCGAGTCCCGCAGCTCCTCGGCCGAAAGCCTCCGCATGTCGAAACGCCACATCGAATCATTGAGCGGATCGGTCTGCAACGCTTCCGTAGCAGGGGCTGCTGCTGCACGGTATGCCTGCGACGTGAGAATCAGCTTGTGGAGGGATTTCAGCCGCCAGTTGCTGGCTACCAGTTCCGTGGCCAGCCAATCAAGCAGTTCCGGATGGGTGGGCGGATCGCCCAGCATGCCGAAGTTACTCGAGCTCCTCACGATGCCCCGGCTGAAATGATGCTGCCAGATCCGATTCGCCATCACGCGGGCCGACAGCGGATTGTCTGGCGATACGAGCCAGCGGGCCAGCGCCGTGCGTCGGCCGGAGGTCTTCGCATCGGCCGCTGGAGTGGGGATCACCGGCTCCTTCGCCTTGAGGATCGAGGGAAAAGCCGGGCCGACCTTGTTTTCCGGCTTCCTCTCCGCATGCGGATTGCCGCGGTAGAAGACGAACGTGTCGGGAGCTTCAGGCCCGCGTTCGGTCACGACGAGCGCCTTGTCGACGGGCACCTGTTCCTTCTTGAGCGTCTCGAGCGTCTTCGCTTTCGCGTCGTAGTCCTTCTTGCCATCGACGCCGAGCAGCCGCTCGCCATCGATCCGGATCGCCTCCTTGAGGTCGAAGTCTTTTCCCGTCGCCTTTCGACGTGACGGAACAGCCGAGAGCGTCCGTGCCCCGAAACCCGGCCCCGACCATGCCACGGAAAGGCCCTTGCCGTGCTGGCCCTGGAAATACTCAAGCCGTATCGGCATCCGGCCCGCCTTCAACGCCACAGTGGCCATCGTCGGTTTCCCCTCGCCGTGGATACCGTCGTATTCCGCGACGACGTCACCGTCGACCACCAGCCGCGAGCCATCGTCGGAGTCGAGCGAGAACGTGTAGTCGCCGTCCGCCGGCACCTTGAGAAAGCCCGTGAACACATAGCCGAAGAAGTCGGGCCGTAGTGACGGTGCGACCGCGATGTCGAAGAGTTGGCCCGCCACGGGCCCCGTGTCCTCTGCCTTCAGGTCATCGAAGACCGGCAGGCTCGTCCACGTATCGCGATAAAACCGGAACTCGAGATCGTCGAGATCGCCACCGACGGTATCGGCCTGGTTGAGCGACTTCCACGATGCGCGGAATTGCTTCTCGATCGCGCTGACCGCCTGCTGCGCCTCGTTGCGGCGGCGGTTCAGGTCCGCGATCTTCTCCTCGTAGGCCTTCCGCTCGGCGTCGTCCTTAAAGATCGGCCGCTCGATCTGGCTGCCCGCAGAGCCCATCGGCGTAATGTTCTCGAAGAACGAGAGCAGGCTGTAATAGTCACGCTGCGGAATGGGGTCGATCTTGTGGTCGTGGCAGCGGGCACAGTTGACCGTCAGGCCGAGGAACACCTGCCCCGTGGTCGCCACGAGGTCGTCGAGCCAGTCGTAGCGAAACTGCTCGCGGTCGGCCGGTTCATCGTCCCAGACTCCCAGCCGGTAATAGCCCGTCGCAATCAAGGCGTCATCCGTGGGGACGGGCAGTTCATCGCCGGCCAACTGCTCGGTGACGAACCGGTCGTAGGGCTTGTCGTCGTTGAGTGACCGGATCACGTAGTCACGATACCGCCAGGCATGCGGCTTGTTGCCGTCGCGCTCGAATGAGTTCGTGTCGGCATAGCGAACCAGATCGAGCCAGTGTCGGCCCCATTGCTCGCCGTAATGTGGACTGGCCAGGAGCCGATCAACCACCTTCTCCCACGCGTCGGCCGAGTCATCGGCGAGGAAGTCGCGGACATCCTGCTCCGTCGGCGGCAGGCCGGTGATGTCGTAGGTTGCCCGGCGGAGCAGGGCCGTCTTGTCGGCCGGCGGAGGTGCCGCGAGCCCGCGGCGGGCCAGACCCTCGAGAATAAAAGCATCGATCGGGTGGGCCGGCGGCTGGCTCTTATTCGTCACGGCGGGCACGGCGGGGCGGACAAGCGGCCGGAACGCCCAGTGTTCCTTCCATTCGGCCCCCTCGTCGATCCAGCGTGTGATCACGTCGACCTGCGTCCCAGTGAGCCGCGGGCCCTCGGGGGGCATTTGAATATCGGGATCGTCCGAGGTGATTCGCGCGAGGATTTCGCTTTCGGCCGACTGTCCCGCCACGATCGCACGGCTACCGCTGTCAAGTTCCGCAGTTGCTCCAGTCGCCTGGTCGAGCCGCAGGCCGGCTTCGTGAGTGTCAGGGCCGTGGCAGGAAAAACACCGCTTGGCGAGGAGCGGCTGGATGTCGCGGGAGAAGTCGACGGGATCGGCAGATGACTCCGCCATCGACAGCAGGCCTGTCACGACCGCTGCACATGTCAGCGTCCGAAAACCGCGGCGGAGGCGAGAGGTTTCGCGAAACATGCGATGCATATGGAAATGCCGAACAAGCTTGATACGCTCTATTCTCGTGGTACGCTCTATTCTAAGCGTCGCTTAGAAAGTGTCAAATATACTGTTTTTTCTTCCATGCAGCCACCAAACCGCATCGAGTCAACGCTCCTCCGCCGGATCAATGAGCGGCGACTGCTCGAGGTGATCCAGCAGCAGGGACCGTCGTCACGGGCGATGCTGACTCGCGTCTCGGGACTCACGGCCCCCACCGTCTCCAAGGCGGTCGACTCGCTGCTGAAGCGCGGCTTTGTCGAGGAACTCGATCCCCCGGAGCCGACGCTCGGCAGGCCCGGCAGGCTCGTGCGGATGGCGGCCGACTCGGCCGCCGTGCTCGGCGTGGTCATCGATGCCCAGACCTGCTGCGTCGTAGCGGCCGGCCTCGACGGAACCGTGTCGGAGCCGCAGACGCGAAGGTTTACCACTCCCAAGAGCTACGCCGCACTCCTCGACGCCCTCGAGCACCAGTGTCAGGATCTGCTCGCCGGCATCACAGGCCGTGTGCACGGCATCGGCGTGAGCGTGCCCGGGCTTGTCAACGAACGCCTCTCGGAAATCGTCTTCTCTCCAAACCTCCACCTGCTCGACAAGCGGAATCCTGCCCGTGATCTCGCGGAGCGACTGGGCCTCGAGTGCGTGCTCATCCAAGAGACTGATGCGCTCTGCCTCAGCGAGCGGATGTACGGCGATGCCCGCGGCCTGCACGACTTCGCGATGCTCGATGTCACCACCGGCCTGGGCCTGGGCGTGATGACCGGCGGACAGGTGCTCGCCGGCCACAGCGGCATGGCCGGCGAGGTGGGCCACATCACCGTGGCCCCCGACGGCATCCGCTGCGGCTGTGGCAACCGTGGCTGCCTGGAAACACTCGCCACCGACTCGGCCCTGGTGCGAATGCTGTCAGAAAAACTGGGCCGCCCGCTGTCTCTCGACGCAGCGGCGGCAGCCATCGATACGCGGCCCGGCGACTTTCAGCATGAGCTCCGCACGGCCACGGAATACCTCGCCATCGCGATCGCCGCCGTCATCAACATCTTCAACCCCACCACGCTCTTCGTGCACGGCACCTTCCTCGTGGGCTCTGAGGAGCGGTTTGCCCGTGTGCTTGAACGCGTGAAGCAGCGGACCCTCACCGCCTCGCTGGCCGATTGCACAATCCTGGCGACACGATCGAGCAAGCGCCAGGCCGCCATCGCCGGTATCATGCATCACCTCACCAATGCCTGGGCCCCCTCTCTCCGGTAGCAGTATTTCCGATGCCACATTCGCCTTCTCCCAGCTGCTTCTCGCTCGCCGGCCGCGTGGCCCTGGTCACGGGCTCTTCCACAGGCCTCGGGAAGGCGACGGCCAGGTGCCTGGGTCTCGCGGGCGCGAAGGTGGCTGTCAACTATGCCAACTCGCGATCTCGCGCCGAAGAGACGCTCGCCGAACTCCACGCCACCGGCATGACGGCCGACATCTTTCAAGCCGACGTCACCGACGAGTCTGCAGTGGACGCGATGTTTTCGGCAATCGAGAAGTCGCTCGGGCCGGTCGACATCATCGTCGTCAACGCCACGCCGGCCCAGCCGCTCAAGCCCATCGAGGAATATGACTGGGACTTCTACCAGCAGATGCTCGACTTCTTCGTGAAGAGTCCCTACCTGTTGGCCCGCCGGGCCCTGCCCGGCATGAAACAGCGGAAGCACGGCCGGCTGATCAACATCACAAGCGAGGTCTTTCACCTCGGAGTATCTCCCTTCTCAGCCTACGTCGCAGCGAAGGGGGGCCAGACCGGCTGGTCGCGGAGCATGGCCCACGAACTCGCTCCGCACGGCATCACGGTCAACATGATCGCGCCGGGCTGGATTCCGGTGGAGCGTCACAAAGATGACCCGCAGGCCGAAAAAGACACCTATTTCTCCACGATCCCGATGGGCCGCTGGGGTAAGCCCGACGAGGTCGGCTGGGCGGCCACGTATCTGGCCAGCGACGAGGCCTCGTTCGTGACCGGCCAGACGATCGCCGTCAACGGCGGCAAGACGGTCTGGTAGGACCCTCCCCGTGGCGGCACGTTTGGAACTTGTCCGTGTCTCCTTCCCCCGTGGCGGCAAGTTTGGAACGTGTCGGTGTCTCCTTCCCCCGTGGCGGCAAGTTTGTAACTTGTCCGTGTCCCGGCATCGATTCCACAAGTTAAAAACTCGTGGCCACGGGTCGAATTCCTCCGGTCTCGTCCTTCATGCCGAGACAGCCTCCGCTCTCTCCCCCCGTGGCGGCACGTTTGGAACGTGTCGGTGCCTCCCCCACGATGTAGTCCATCCTTTAGGACTGGCCGACGCCATTCACGCATCGTAGTAGAGGCAGAACTCGTACGGGTGCGGCCGCAGCCGCATCGGGGCGATCTCCTGCTCCCGCTTGAACTTCAGCCAGGTCGCGATCACGTCCTCCGTGAAGACGTCGCCCCGCAGCAGAAAGTCGCTGTCGCGTTCGAGGGCGTCGAGTGCCTCGTCGAGCGAGCCGGGCGCCTTCGGCACGTTGGCCAGTTCCTCCGGCGGCATGTCGTAGATGTCCCGGTCGAGCGGCTCCCCGGGGTTGATCTTGTTCTGGATGCCGTCGATCGCCGCCAGCAGGATTGCCGAAAAGGAGAGGTAGGGATTGCAGGTCGGGTCGGGACAGCGAAACTCGATCCGCTTCGTCTTCGGACTCGTCGAATACATCGGAATCCGGCAGCTCGCGGAGCGGTTTCGCTGCGAGTAGGCGAGGTTCACCGGCGCCTCGTAGCCGGGCACCAGCCGCTTGTAGCTGTTGGTGGTGGGGTTTGTCAGCGCAAGCAGGGCGGGGGCATGGCGAAGGATTCCTCCCATGGCGTGGATCGCCATCTCGGAAAGCCCGGCGTAGCCCGAGCCCGCGAAGAGCGGATGGCCGGCCTTCCACAGTGAGATGTGCGTGTGCATCCCGGAGCCGTTGTCGCCAAAGATCGGCTTGGGCATGAAGGTCGCGGTCTTGCCTGCCCGCCGGGCGACGTTCCGCACGATGTATTTGTAGAGACACATCTGGTCTGCCATCCGCACCAGTTCCTGAAACCGCATGTCGATCTCGCACTGCCCGGCCGTCGCCACCTCGTGGTGCTGGGCCTCGACGTCGATCCCGCACTGGATCATCGTCTGCATCATCTCGTTGCGGACGTCCATCAACTGATCCGACGGTGGACAGGGAAAGTAGCCCTCCTTGTGCCGGAGCTTATAGCCGAGATTCGGCCCCTCGGCCCGGCCCCGCGTCCATTCGGCCTCCACCGAGTCGAGATGGAAATAGCCTTCGTGGGCGTTCTGATCGAACCGCACGTCGTCGAAGACGAAGAACTCCGCCTCCGGTCCGATGAAGCAGGTGTCGGCGATGCCGGTGCTCTTCAAGTAGTTTGCCGCCTTACGGGCCACGTTCCGCGGGTCGCGGGAATAGTCCTCCCTGGTGATCGGGTCCTGCACGTTGCAGACCATCACGAGCGTGGGGATCACCGCGAACGGATCGACGAAGGCGGAATCGGGCACCGGGACGAGCAGCATGTCGCTCTCGTTGATCGCCTGCCAGCCGCGGATGCTCGAGCCGTCGAAGCCGAGTCCGTCGTCGAACGTATCTTCCTCAAGCTTGCCGACGGGGATCGTGAAGTGCTGCCACGCGCCGAGGAAATCAGCAAACCGCAGATCGACAGCCTTGACTTCCTTCTCGCGACACATCGCGAGCACTTCACGGGGCTTCATCGGACAACATTCCTGGGGGCGTGGACTCGTGC
>JBIIFB010000168.1:0-8163 GCA_044237545.1 Pirellulales bacterium | reverse complement strand
CAACTCAAGCTCCCATCATACTCCCACCCCGGGGATTCCATGGCCGGCCCCCTTCAACCGAGCCGCACGGCCCAGCCGTCGCCCACCGCCTCCAGCCGCAGGCGGCCGGCGAGCGTCATGCCCCCGAGGGTGAGCACGATCACCGTGGCCGCGGCCATGTCATCGGCGTCACAGGTGAGCAGGTCGTAGCTGCCGGCATCGACACGCCGGGCAAACCCTCTGCCCCCCGACACCTCGCCCTCCAGGCGTTCAAGCCAGACGAGACGGTGCGGCGGCAACTCAATCGCCACCACGGTATCGCCGGCGGTGCTCGGCAGCACCATCAGCCGCCAGGTGCGGCAGGCGGTTCCCGCCTCCAATAGCAGATCAAAATGCCGCCCAGCGGGGTCGTCCGGGGCACCGACATGTTCGAGGACCGCGAAGCGTGGCATACGGTGCGATCAATACTCCTCGGTCGCGCCGGCACTGCTCGCACCGGCCACAGTCAGCGGCTTCGGCTTATGGCGGACCACGCGGCGGGCGTGTTCGTCACGGAGCCGCTCGACCGCGGCCTCCAGGCTCATCGCGCCCACGTCGCCGTCGATCCGGTCGCGGAGACTCACCGTACCCGCCGCCTCGTCCCGCGGACCGCAGACGATCATCACCGGAATCATGTCGAGCTGCGCCGTCCGCACCTTGGCGCCGAGTTTCTCGGCTGCCAGGTCGATGCCGGTGCGCAGGCCCGCCGCCTCAAAACGCGCCTGCACCTGCTTGGCATAGGCCTCGCTCTTCTCGCTGACCGGGAGCACGCGAACCTGCTCTGGTGCCAGCCACAATGGAAACGCCCCCGCGAAGTGCTCGATGAGCACACCCACGAACCGTTCCATACTGCCCAGCGGTGCCCGGTGGATCATCACCGGCTGGTGCTTCGTGTTGTCGGAACCGATGTATTCGAGATCGAACCGCTCGGCGCTCGGCAGGTTGTAGTCGAGCTGCACGGTGCCCAGCTGCCACTCACGGCCGAGCGAGTCGTGCACCACGAAGTCGATCTTGGGGCCGTAGAAGGCCGCCTCCCCCGGCTCGGGCTCGCAGCCCGGCAGGTTCATCCGCCGCGCCACCCTTTCAATAGCGGCCTCGGCCTCGTCCCACCGAGCCGGAGAACCGACATATTTGTCGCTCTTGGGATCGCGGAAGCCCAGCCGCACGCGGAAGTTTTCGAAGGCGAGGCTCTCGAGCACTTTCAGCGTGAAGTCGATACAGCCCTCCACCTCATGCTCCACCTGTTCGTGCGTGCAGAAGATGTGGGCGTCGTCTTGAGTAAAGCCGCGGACCCGCGTCATGCCGCCGAGTTCGCCCGACTGCTCGTAGCGGTAGACGGTGCCGAACTCGGCCAGGCGGAGCGGCAGCTCCTTGTAGCTCCGCGGCCGGGCCTTGTAGATCATCGTGTGATGCGGGCAGTTCATGGGCTTGAGCAGATACTGCTCGTCGTCGCTCATCACGATCGGCTTGAACTGGCTGTCGGCGTAGTAGGGATAGTGGCCGGAGATCTTGTAGAGATCGACCTTGCCGATGTGGGGCGTGTAGACCGGCTGGTAGCCCCGCGCGGCCAGTTCGTCGCGGACGAAGCTCTCGAGCACCCCCCGCAGCACCGCTCCCTTCGGCATCCAGAGCACGAGTCCCGAACCGACCAAGGGGCTGGTGGTGAAAAGATCGAGCTGCTTGCCAAGCACGCGATGATCGCGGCGGCGGGCCTCTTCCAGATTGGCAAGATGCGTGTCGAGATCCGCCTGCGTGAACCAGGCAGTGCCGTAGAGCCGCTGGAGCTGGGCGTTGTTGGCGTCACCCTTCCAATAGGCGCCGGCGATATTCGTGAGCTTGAAGGCGCCGATGCAGCCGGGGCTCGTCACATGGGGGCCGCGGCAGAGATCGACGAACTCCCCCTGGCGGTAGAACGACAGGGTCGGGTGCGCGGCCAGGCCCGTCTCGATGTGCTCCACTTTCAGCGGCTGCTTGAGATCCCGCACGATCTCCACCGCCTTCTCCCGTGGCACATCGACCCGCTCGAAGGCCTCGTCAGCGTCGATGATCTTCTTCATCTCGGCCTCGATCAGGGGCAGATCGTCGTCGGTGATCGGCCGGCCGGCCCGCATGTCGTAATAAAAACCCTCGCCGACGGTCGGCCCGAAGGCCAGTTCGACGTCGGGAAAAAGCCGTGTGACCGCGCGGGCCATGATGTGGGCCGCCGAGTGCCGCATCACAGGCAGCGCCCGCGGATCGCCTGCGGCGAGCCATTCAACCGTGGCCTCGCCCGTGGCGGGCAGCGGCGCGTCGAGCCCGACGGCCTGGCCGTTCAGAAGAGCGGCGATGGGCCGCTGCTTCCGGGGGCCTTTCTTGATGGTCTCCGGGATGACATCGACCACCCGCGCAGCCTGGGGGAAATCGGAGACGACGCCATCGGTAAAGCGAACGGTGGGCATGGTAATGAGGGACCGGGATGGGAGGGAATCTGGTGGAACCGGTTTTGGCCGGGAAAACCAGAGTATCGACGGCGCCGGGGCCGCGAGGCAAGCCCGTTCCCGGCCGGGGCTCGGTGGCCATCCGTGCCGCATCACTGCGGCATGTCAACGACGAAGATCTGGTTGTGCACGCTGGCCCCGGATTCGCCACGCTGTGTGCTGTGGGCTTGCGGGGGCGATTGCAGGGGGGCTGCCACGCTCCGCATGAAGGCGATCCGCCGGCCGTCGGACGAGAAGACGCAGGCCTCCGGCCGGGGCAGGGCGGCGATCGTGCGGTCGGTCAACCGCGTGCTCTCGCCGTCGGCCACGTCGACCACAAACACACTGTCGTCGGCGATATACGCGATCCACCGGCCGTCGGGGCTCCAGCTGAAGCTGCTCGCCACGTGCCACGCATCGCGTGTCACCTGCACTAGCTGGCCGCCATTCGGGCTCACCGTGAAAATCTGTACGACGCCGAGATCATCCCGCATGAGAAACGCGATCTGCGAGCCGTCGGGGCTCGACCGCAGCCAGTGCCGCGGCCCGTCGATTCCCGGTTGGCTGCGGTCCGAGGTGAACGTGAGCCGTCGCTGGATCACGCCGCGTGGCGGCGATGGACGAGAGGTGGGTGTACCCGCGAGGGGCTTTTCGCCAAAGACAGCCAGTGTCGCCGGATCATCCGGCAGGTCGCAGATGAAGGCCTCACTGATGGTGCGGCCCGCGCCGCACGCCGCGTCATGCACGACGACATGCCCCTGAAACGCCAGCGCATACCGCTGCCGCGTGCCGTCGGGCCGCAGGTAGCCGTGCGTGCCGATCCATGCCTCCTCGAAAGCCCTTGAGATCTCGTCGCTGCCCGGCCGCGGATCGTCGGTGAGCTGTGTGACAAGCACCGTGAACGCCGTGCCGTCCTGGTTTCGCGGGTGTGTCTTCGGCACCCGCACGGGCCAATCGCACACGCTCAGGCCGATGCCGCGGAGGTTTTGTTCGCGTCGCGAGTTCATGACCTCGACGGCGGGCGGCGGCCCATCCAGCACGGCATCCTCGTAGGTAAAGCTCACGAGCCTGCCGTCCGAGCTGAAGGTGTGCACATGGCTGCCGCCGCGGAGCGCACCGGCCGTGAATGGCGGCACGAGGTCGCGGGCATCGAGCCGCTGGATCACGCCGGGCTGCGTCGCTCGCACGACCACGCCCTGGCGATGTGCCGGGCCATACTGCCAGTCGGCCGTAGGATGCTCGGGGCCAAGAATAAAAATCACCCGGTCGTCGATAGGGCTCGCCGTCACAACGCCGCAGCAGGCCCCGTGACACGACTCATACAGACGCTCGATCCGCCCCGAGTCGACCTCCACCCGTTCGATCCGCGTGCCGTTGAATATGGAACCGTCGAGACTCGACCGTGTGTCGTAGACGATCCACCGCGAGTCGGACGACCAGACGCCTGAGTTTGTGAGCATGTGGCCATGGGCGGCGCAGGTGACTTGTCGCTCGTGCATCGTTGCAGCATCCCGCGAACCCATAAAGTGCTAAGACCGGAGTGCTAAGACCAGAGTGCTAGGACCGGGCCGCGAGCACTTCTTCAAGCTTTTCGGTGACACAAAGCTCTTTGGCCCAGGCTGAGCATGGCGGATCGCCCCTTGGCTACGGACTTCAAGGCGAATGTCGGTCCATCCACCATGGCGGTTATTCTACTAACACCCTCGCGAAAAACGATTCACACGCAATGTTTACCCGACTTCTCAACCCCTTCGCCGCCCTTCTCGTCTGCCTCCTGGCCTGCCTGCTGGCCAATACGGCCGATGCTGCCAGCGCGGCAGACCGCCCGGCAAACGTCATCGTCATCCTGGTCGACGACCTCGGCCAGTCCGACCTCTCCTGCTACGGCAGTCGCTTCTACGAGACGCCTCACATCGACCAGCTCGCCAAGGAGGGCGTACGGTTTGCCAACGGCTACTCGGCGTGCACGGTCTGCTCCCCGACCCGCGCCGCGCTCCTGACCGGCAAATACCCGGCCCGTCTACACATCACGGATTGGATCACCGGCCATGACCGACCCAATGCCAAGCTGAAGATCCCGGACTGGCAGAAGTTCCTGCCGTTCGAGGAGGTCACGCTCGCCGAGCAGTTCAAGGCTGCCGGCTACGCCACCGCCAGCATCGGCAAATGGCACCTCACGCCCGCGCTCAAACAAGGCGACGAGGCCTACTATCCGGAAAAACACGGCTTCGACGTCAACATCGGCGGCTACGCCCGCGGCCAGCCGCCGAGCTACTTCGCCCCTTTTCAGATCCCGACGCTGACCGAAGGCCCCGCCGGCGAATTCCTCACCGACCGCGAGGCCAACGAGGCCGTGAAGTTCATCACCGCCCACCAGGACAAACCCTTCTTCCTGTACCTGCCGCACTACGCCGTGCACACGCCGATCGGCGGCAAGCCCGCGGTCATCGCCAAGTACAAGGACAAGGCCGCCAGGCTGCCGGACCTGAAGCAGAAGAACGCCACCTACGCAGCCCTCGTTGAGAGCGTCGACGACGCGCTCGGCACGATCCGCGTTGCGCTTGAGGACCTCAAGCTCGCCGAGCACACGATCATCGTCTTCACGAGCGACAACGGCGGCCTGATCCTCCGTAACGGCATGGCGACCGACAACTCCCCGTTCCGCGCCGGCAAGGGTTCTGCCTACGAAGGCGGCGTCCGCGTCCCACTCATCATCCACGCCCCCGGCACGACCAAGCCCGGCCTTGTCGAAGCCACGCCGGCCATCACGGTCGACCTCTACCCGACGCTCCTCGAACTCACCGGCATAAAGCCTCTTGAGTCCCTCGTCGACGGCATCAGCCTCGCCCCGCTCCTCAAGCAGGCCGCGAAGCCCGACCGCCAGGCCATCTTCTGGCACTACCCTCACTATCACCCGGGCGGCGCCACGCCTTACAGCGCCATCCGCAGCGGCGACTTCCGCCTGGTGCATTTCTACGAAGACGGCCGCAACGAGCTCTACGACCTGGCCCAGGACGTGGGCGAGACGAAGGACCTCGCCGCCGCCCAGCCCGAGCGAGTGAAGGCGATGCACACCCGGCTCGACGCGTGGCTAGAGTCCGTCGACGCCCAGTTGCCCACGGCCAATCCGGCGCATGACGCCGCGGCCGACGCCGGCCAAGGCAGGCCGAAGGCCCAGAAGGCGGTCCAGAAGGCGGCCGAGAAGGCGGCCCGCGACTAAGGTTGCGTCGCGGGTTTCCTTCGCGTCAGGAGCCTTGGGCGAGGGCCGCCGCCACGCATGCCAGCGGGGTCCATGGATGCGACGTGCCCATGAACGGCCTTGGCAGACGGTGAGAAGACCGACGGCGCATCGACCGAGGGTGAGAAGGAAGAAGGATCCTGAGTATCACCTCTCGACCCGCTCGAGCACGGCCATGATCCGTCCGCTGCCCTCGCTGGTGGAGAAGTCCGAAGGCCGGGGCCGCCCCGCCTCGGCGTAGCAGATGCGTCGCGACGTTTTGCCGTTCTCGTAAATGCCGTAGCTCGTCCGGCCCGCACTGTCGCCGCTCGTAAACTCGAGATCGATCGAGTTGGGTGACGCTTCGGGATCGATCGAGCTCGTGCCCGCCGCGATTTCTTTACCATCGACGAGCAATCGCCACCCGCCGTCGCGGCGATTTTCGGTGGTGATCTTCCTGACGTCGTCGGAACTGTTTGTCGTGCCGTTGACCTCGATCGACACCACCCGCCAGTAGCCCTCGATGAGCAGCCGGTCATGCTCCACGGTCTCCGGCGTTGCGGGTTCCGGCGTTGCGGGTTCCGACTGCCCGAGGACGACGCCGATGCTCCGATGGGGCAGGAGATCGACCAGGGCATCGAGCATCATCGCCGCAGCTGCGACAGCGGCAACTCTTCCCACGCGATGCGTGCCGAGCAGTGATCTCATGGTGCGGATTGTATAGCTTGTTTTTTTCGGAAAGGACAGCTCGAATAGTGGCACCTCAACAAGTATTGCCCGGCTGATGACCGACGCCCACATCGCTGTACTGGCGATCGCATACCATGCCGAGGTTCACACGTCTGACCTTGATTTCGGCCGGTTCCCCGGGAGTGCAGTGGAAGAACCCTCTTCGCTACTGATTTGCCACTGCCGAGAACTGGCCCTGAAACCCGGATGCGGGAGGATCGGCATGGCAGCTCATGCGGCGCATACAAGCCCGGAGCGGAAGCGATGGGACCGGAACAACGTTTGACGCAACGCCCCGCGTGGCATCCGATCCCCCGGCTCACGCCGAGGGCTTTTATGGGAGTTCATACAAGCCCGGAGCGTGAGCGATTGTGTCGGAACGACGTTTGACGCAACGCCCCGCGTGGCTTCCGATCCCCCGGCTTACGCCGAGGGCTTGTATTGGGATAGCCGGCGAGCCGATTTTCCCCGAATGCAACGCCGTAAGCGGCCAACCGTGATCACGACGCACCCCTTCCCGCGTTCCCGTCACCCACGCGGCGGGTCGAGGCTCGCTCCACGATGGTCTGAGGAATCAACACCGTCTTTTCGGCAGGCATGTCGCCAACGCAGGCCGCCTTGAGCAAGGCCAGCCACGGCACGATCACCAACTGCACCCTGCAGGGGAGCTGGATCGTCGGCATCCTCGTGTCGCCGGAATGGTGGTGGCTCGAGCCGGGAAGCTCGACCGACCTGGTGATCTCTGGCAATTCGATCGTCGACTGCACGACGCCCGGGATCGTCGTCAACGCCCGGGGCGGCAATGGCCAGATCGCCCCGGCAGGAGCTCACCGCAACATCAGCATCGTCGACAACACATTTACCAACGTCGCGATTCCCTGCATTCTCTGCACCTCGATCAAGGGGCTGACGCTCAGCCACAACAGCTTTCCATCGGGACAGGCAGCGCAGGCGACATGGGGGGCCGACATGGTGCCACCGGATCAAAAGGGGGCTCCCGTAGTGACTGTCAACTGCTCGGAGGTCGAGACAGAGGCCGTAAAACAGGCTCCTTGACGAGCTGGCTGGGCTGGAATGAGCAGTAAGGGCGTCTTCGCGAATCCTGCAGGCAGCCCTTGTTTCACGCCGACCAGTATTAGGACTAGCATAAGCATGACGGGGTGACGCGAGGCCCCGGCAAACGGCAGTCGCCCTCACGCCGCAACACTCCCCGCCTCCGGCCAACCGCCATGCACCCGTTCGCTCGCCTGCAGCACCGAGGTTGTTCGCTGGCCAGAGGCCTGCTCTGGTCGGCCTGCGGGCTGGTGCTCATTCCCACCGCTGCCGTGGCCACCGAGGCCACACCGCGGGATCTCGAAACGCTCTTCGAATCGCGGGTGCGGCCGCTGCTGGCCGCCAAGTGCCAGGGCTGCCATGGCGGAACGGTGGCAGAGGCGGGCCTTCGACTCGACAGCCGCCGCTCGCTCCTGGCAGGGAGTGACACCGGACCGGTCGTTGTGCCGGGCGATGCCGCCAAGAGCAGACTACTGGCCGCCGTGCGGCATGCGGATGCCATGGCGATGCCTCCCGACGAGAAACTCTCGGCCGACGAGATCGCCGCGCTCGAGACCTGGGTAGCGGCCGGCGCCCCCTGGAGCGGCCCTGGCGGTGACGGCGACGCCGCGCAGCCGGCTCCAGCCGCCTCCATGGACGAACGGCTCGCCACGTCGCTCAAGAGCCACTGGGCGTTTGCAACCCCAGAGC
>JBIIFB010000267.1:0-3390 GCA_044237545.1 Pirellulales bacterium | reverse complement strand
GCCTGAAGTCCCGGGGGCCCGTAGGCCGTTGACCCCTTCCCCCCAAAGGCGTTAGATTTTTGCCGCGGAGCTTCATCCATGCGATCCACGCGATCCATGAGTGAGAAGAGATTCGAGGGGACGAGGCCGGTTCTTGAAGCTGGGGTCTTGAGGCTGGGGTCTCGAGCGTGGGCGGGAAACAAGCGGCTCTTGCATGTTGAAACAACCCGATCTCGCGACCGCGGCTCGGCCGCATCCCGATCCGATTGTGGTCCTCGGCCACGCCAAGCTGAATCTCTCGCTGGCCGTGCTGGCCCGACGCCCCGATGGGTTTCACGAGATCGAGTCATTGATCGTGCCCGTCACGCTTCACGACACGCTGCGGGTGCAGGTCTCGGAGATGCCCGGCATCAGGCTTCGCGTGCGGTTTGGCGGCCGGCTGGCCATGGCCGTCGGGGCGGCACTTGCGCACGACGTGCCGACCGATGCCACCAACCTCGTGGTACGGGCGGTGCAGGCGCTGGCCGTTGAGGCGGGCCTTGCGGAGTCGCCCGAATCGCCCTGTGCTCCGGGCCTCGACATCGACCTTGTGAAACGGATTCCCTCGGGCTCAGGGCTGGGGGGCGGGTCGAGTGACGCGGCGGCGGCGCTCGTGGCGGCCGCGCAGGCCTGGGGAATCGAGTGCCCCCGCGACCAACTTGCCGCGATCGGGGCGACGATCGGCAGTGATGTGCCGGTCTTCTTCGCCGGCGGTGCCGCGATCGTGGGTGGCCGCGGAGAGTGCGTCGAACCGGCCGTAGGCATCCCGCCGCTGCATGCCGTGATCGCGCGGCCCGCGGTCGGGCTTTCAACCGCGGCGGTCTATGCCCGCTGCGTCCCTGATGCCAGCCGCCGGGGTGAGGCCGGACAACTGGCGGCCGCGCTCGCCGCTGGACGATTCCGCGGCGCGATTGAGTTTATGCACAACAGCCTCGAGCAGCCCGCGCGGGAGATGTGCCCGGAGGTGGTCCGGCTGCTCGAGGATTTTTCCCGGGCTGGCGCCCCGCATCCGCTGCTCACCGGCAGCGGGAGCGCCTGCTTTGCGCTGGTGCGTTCGGCGTGCGAGGCCCGGCGGCTGGCGGCGCGGCTGGAAATGGCGGGATGGCCCGGAGTGTTTTCCGTGCAGCTGCGCGGCGGAGCATAATGAGATTGGTCGCAGGCGTTTCGGCGCCGGCGGCCCTGTCGGGGGAACGTGCGACCGGAGGGTTTCGGAGGGGGGCGTAAGGCATGGACATCACCGACGTTCGCGTCAAACTCGTCGAGCACGCCGTGGAGCGGCTGCTGGCATTCTGCTCGATCACGATCAGTCACGCCTTCGTGGTCCGTGATCTGAAGATCATCGGCGGCCCCAGCGGGCCCTTCGTGGCGATGCCCAGCCGCAAGCTCTGCGCCCATTGTCATGCGTGCGGTTCCAAAAATCCGTTCAAGGCCGGCTATTGCAATCACTGCGGCGTGAAACTGGTCGAGGGACAGCCCTCGCGGGATGGGGAGGGTCGGGTCCGGCTCTACGCCGACATCGCCCATCCGATCAATGCGGCCTGTCGGGAGCTGATCCAAAGACGCGTGGTCCGCGAATACGAGGCAGAACTCATCCGCGCACGGGAGCCGGGGTATGTATCGCGCTACGAGGGGATCGGCGATGAGGAGCATCGGCCGCCCCGTCGGTGAGGAGCCACGCTGTGGTGGCGATTGAGGGCGGATTCAGCAAGTTAAAAACTCGCTGCCACGGAAGAGGCTTCTCCCTCCCCGTGGCGACAAGATTGCATCTTGTTGTGTCCGCTGCCCCCGTGGCGACAAGATTGCATCTTGTTGTGATTGTGTACGGATTCAGCAAGTTAAAAACTCGCTGCCACGGGAGAGACGGGGGACAGAAGCGGCGGCCACGTGGCACGCCACTCCCCTACTGCCGCACGAGTGCGTGGAAGTCGGCGGTCAGCCGGGCCGTGACTGGGCCGGGCGTGCCGGCGGCCACCTTGCGTCCGTCGATCTCGACGACCGGGATCACCTCCGCGGCCGTGCCTGTCAGAAAGCACTCGTCCGAGGTGTAGAGGTCGTAGCGGGTGAGCGTGGCCTCGTGGCAGTCGATGCCGGCCGCATGGGCCAACTCCATCACCGCGCCCCGGGTGATGCCCTCGAGGATTCCGGCGTCCGGGGGGGGCGTAAGCAGTCTGCCCGACCGCACGACAAACACGTTGTCTCCGGTGCACTCGGCCACTTCCCCCTTGTGGTTGAGCATCAGGGCCTCGACGCATCCGGCCTGCAGGCCCTCAAGCTTCGCCATGATGTTGTTGAGATAATTGAGCGACTTGATCCGCGGGGAGAGGGCGGCCGAATGCACCCGCTGGGTGGCCGCCGTCACGATCCGCAGGCCCCGCTCGTAGAACTCCTGGGGATAGAGACTGATCGTGTCGGCAATGACGATCACCTGCGGGTTTTTCGTGCGGTTGGGATCGAGGCCGAGGCTGCCCGCACCACGGGTGATAAGAAGGCGGACATACCCGTCGACGAGCTTGTTGGCCGCCAGCGTGTCGATCACCGCCTTTGCGACAGTCTCCTTCGCCAGCGGAATCTCGAGGCTGATCGCACGGGCACTGGCCCAGAGGCGATCGAGGTGCGCATCGAGGCGGAAGACCCGCCCGGAGTAGCTCCTCAAGCCCTCGAACACGCCATCGCCGTAGAGCAGGCCGTGGTCGAACACGCTCACGCGGGCCTCTTCTTCAGGCACGAGCCGGTCGTTCATGAAAATAATGCGGGACATGGCGTGCTTCCAAAAAAGGGGAGGGGGCCTACACCAGTTCGACTCGGCCCGCCGTCAGCCGCACGATCCTGTCGGCCCGGCTGGCGATCGCCGCATCATGCGTGACCAGCACTATAGAAAGCCCGTCGCGCCGGTTCAACTCGCAGATCGCGTCGAGGATTCCAGCCCCGCTGGCCTCGTCGAGATTGCCGGTCGGCTCGTCGGCCAGCAGCACCCGCGGCTGGGTGACCAATGCCCGCGCGATCGCCACCCGCTGCATTTCTCCCCCGGAAAGCTGTCGCGGTTTGTGCCGCAGCCGCTCGCCGAGGCCGAACCGGTCGAGCAGCAGCCGCGCCTGCTCGTGTGCCGCGGCGCTCCTCCGTAGCCATTCCATCACACCATGGCGGATCAGGAGCGGGGCGAGCACGTTTTCCAGCGCCGTCAGTTCAGGCAGCAGGTGGTAGGCCTGGAAGACCATCCCGATCGCCGTGTTGCGGAGCCGATCGCGCCGGATGGCCGGAAGGTTGTCGATCCGCTCACCGTCGAGGCAGACCTCGCCCTCGTCCGGAGCATCCAGCAGCCCCATGATGTGCAGGAGCGTGCTCTTGCCCGAACCGCTCTGCCCCACGATCGCC
>JBIIFB010000136.1:0-10517 GCA_044237545.1 Pirellulales bacterium | reverse complement strand
TGTTCGCAGGAGCGAGCCGCGCCGGGAATGGACCGACATCGCCGCCCGGATGGCGGAGCGGTCGTGGGCGGTCTATCGCGAACTCGTGGACCTGCCGGGCTTCATCCGGTATTTCTCGGAAACAACGCCCATCGACGACATCGAGACCCTGCCGATCGCGTCGCGTCCCTCCCGCCGCCGTGGCGAGCGGTCGCTCGACGACCTCCGCGCGATCCCCTGGGTCTTCGCGTGGACCCAGAGCCGTTGCATGATTCCCGCCTGGTATGGCCTGGGCACGGCGCTCGTCGAGGTCACGAACGACGACCACCATGCCTGGCAGACCGTCTGCGACATGTACCGGCAGTGGCCCTTCTTCCAGGCCACGATCGACAACGCCACGCTTGCGCTGGCCAAGGCCGACATGTACATCGCCCAGCGGTATTCCGATCTCGTCGACGACGCTGACGTCCGCCGCCCGATCTGGCAGCGGATCGCCGCGGAGCGTGACCGCAGCCGACAGGCGATCCTCGGCGTCGTCGGCGGTGATGAACTGCTCGCGACGACGCCATGGTTCCAACGGTCGATCGAGGCCCGCAATCCGTACATCGATCCGCTCAACCTAATTCAGATAGAGTTCATGCGCCGCCGACGGCAGAGCCCCGACGACGAATCGCTCCGCGATCTCCTGCGGCTCTGCGTGCAGGGCATCGCCGCCGGCATGCGCACCACCGGTTAGCAAGGGACTCCACTGATGACAACTGCCGCCGACCTCGTCGTCAAAACACTCGGACCGTGCCGGATCGACTCGCCCCTGCGGCCGATGCTCGAGTCCCGCCGCACCACCGTGCACTACGTGGGCGAGGACGACCGGGTGCTGTTCCACGACACGGCCAGCCTCGTCGCGGCGAGTGGCTGCACGATCGATTCCCTACCGGGCTTCGAGCCGGCCGGTCCACGCCGCAAGATCTTCTTCGACGCCTCCAAGATGCGGGTGGGAATCGTCACCTGCGGCGGGCTCTGCCCGGGCATCAACGACGTCATCCGAGGCATCGTCATGGAGCTTTCGTTCCACTACGGTGTCAAGCGGATTCATGGTTTCCGTAACGGCTACCAGGGTTTTGTGGCGAAATACGCCCATGACGTGGTCGAACTCACGCCCAGCATGGTCAGCAACGTCGACGAGGATGGCGGCACGATCCTCGGCACGTCGCGGGGTGGGCAGGATCCGGAGGAGATCGTCGACTGCCTCGAACGGATGAACATCAATGCCCTGTTCGTGATCGGTGGCGACGGCACGCTGCGGGGGGCGATGCAGATCGCCGCGGCGGTCGCCGCCCGCGACGGGAAGACCGCCGTCGTCGGCATCCCCAAGACGATCGACAACGACATCCCCTACATCGACCAGAGCTTCGGCTTCCAGACCGCCTTTGGCGAGGCGACGAAGGCGATTCAGTCGGCACACGTCGAGGCGAAGGCATCGCCCAATGGCGTGGGGTTGGTGAAGCTGATGGGCCGGCACTCCGGCTTCATCGCCTGCTATGCCTCGCTCGCTGAGCCAGACGCCAACTACGTGCTCATCCCGGAAGTGCCCTTTCAATTGGATGGCCCGGACGGCCTGCTCGCGCATCTTCTGGAGCGGGTCAAGCGAAGTGGCCACGCCCTGATCGTGGCGGCAGAGGGGGCCGGCCAGGACCTAATCGCCGACTCTGGTGGCGGCCACGACGCCTCCGGCAACCGAAAACTGCACGATGTGGGACTCCTGCTCAAGGCCCGGATCACAGACCACTTTGCGGCGGCGGGCGTGGAGCTGAACCTTAAGTACATCGATCCGAGCTATCTGATCCGCAGCGTGCAGGCCAATCCCTATGACAGCGTCTACTGCCTCCGGCTCGCGCAGAATGCCGTGCATGCGGCGATGGCCGGGCGGACAGAAATGGTGGTGGGCCGCTGGCATGGCCGGTTTGTCCATATTCCGATCCCGTTGGCGGTGAGCCACCGCAATCAGGTCGCCCCCGACGGCGACCTCTGGCTCTCGGTGCTCGAGGCCACAGGCCAGCCGCGGTCGTTCGGCGAGCGGTAGCCGCCCCGAACCGCCCCCCTCGCGGCTTGTAGGGTTTGCGGCGATGAGGGATGCTCTGGAGGATCGAGTCCTTGATTTCCGGGAGGTGAACGATGCCGCAAGACCCTAGGCCTGCAACACGATGCGTCGCGCTCTCCCCGCTCGTCGTGCTCGTCCCGCTCGTCGTGTCCCTCGGCCTCACCAGCTGCGCGGCGGCTGTGGCCGCAGATGATTGGCCGCAGTGGCGGGGCCCGGGCGGTCAGGGCCATGCCGTCAATGTCCACGACCTCCCAGTGACCTGGAGCGAGACCGAAAACATCGTCTGGAAAACGCCGCTCCCCGGCCGGGGCTGGTCGTCCCCTGTCATTGACGGCAACCAGATCTGGATGACCACGGCCATCGAAACCGCCCTCTCCGAGGATGACAGGAAAAAGCGACTCGAGGGGGTCAAGGAGATTCAGCCGCTGAATGTCTCGGGGCCAGTGTCACTGCATGCCCTCTGCGTAGACCGCGACTCGGGCGCACTCCTCCACGACATCGAACTGATGGTCGTCGACAACCCGCAGCCGATCCACGCGCTCAATTCCTACGCCTCCCCTTCACCCATCTCGAGCAACGGCCGGCTCTACTGCCACTTCGGAGACTTTGGCACCGCGGCCGTCGACACGCGGGCGGCCAAGGTGCTCTGGAAACAACGTGACCAGCGGCTCAACCACGTGAACGGCCCGGGCAGCACCCCCCTGCTCTGGAACGGCATGCTGATCTTCCACTGCGACGGCAGCGACACGCAGTCGATCGTCGCCCTCGACGCGGCCACCGGCGCCGTGGCCTGGAAAACCGACCGCAGCGGCGAACTCCGCGACGATCCCCAGCTCAGAAAAGCCTACGGCACGCCGCTTGTGCTCTCTCTCGGCGGCCGGGACGTGCTCGTCTCGCCAGCGGCTGACTGGCTCTATGGCTACGATCCCGCCACGGGCCGTGAACTCTGGAAGATGGGCTACGGAGTCCTTGGCTTCTCGATCGTGCCGCGGCCCGTCACCGCCCACGGGCTGCTCTTCATGAGCACGAGCTTCATGCAGCCGGAGTTGCTCGCGGTCAGGCTCGGCGACGCCGCAATCCCCCCCACCATCGCCTGGCGGGAAAAAAAGGGCGCCCCCAACATGGCCTCGCCGTTGGTGGTGGGAGACGAACTCTATATGGTCAGCGACAAGGGGGTCGCCACCTGCCTCGACGCCAAGACCGGCGCCGCCGTCTGGACGGAACGGCTGGGGGGCAATTTCTCATCGTCACCGCTGGCGGCCGACGGCCGCATCTACGTGGGCAACCGGGATGGCGCGACCTTCGTGATCAAGCCGGGCCGCAGTTTCGCCCTCGAGGCCACAAACCAGCTCGACGGCCAGATCATGGCCACGCCCGCCGCCCTCGACCGGGCCATCTATCTCCGCACCGACAAGGCGGTCTACCGGATCGAAAAGCGGCCAGCTGGTGCCACAGCAGCGGCCAGCACGCCGCCGAAGGGCGACGTGCTCACCTTCACCTTCGACACGAGCAAGATCTTTCCGGGCACGACCCGCGAGTATGCCGTCTACGTGCCGGCACAGCACGACGGCAAGACGCCCGCCTGCGTGCACGTCAATCAGGACGGCATCCAGTTCAACGCCCCCGAGGTCTTCGACCGGCTGATCCACGAGAAGAAGATGCCGGTGACGATCGGCGTCTTCGTCAAACCCGGAGTCGTGCCCGCGACCCGGGAGGCTGCCCTCGGCCGCTTCAACCGCAGCTTTGAATACGACGGCCTCGGCCCGGACTATGCCCGGTTTCTCCTCGACGAGCTCCTCCCCGAGGTCGCGACGAAAAAAACCGCCGACGGCCGGGCCATCCTGCTCTCGAAGAGCGGCAACGACCGTTCGATCGGCGGCACCTCCAGCGGTGCGATTGCCGCCTTCACCGCGGCCTGGGAAAGGCCCGACGCATTTTCACGTGTCTTCAGCGGCATCGGCACCTACGTCGGCCTTCGCGGCGGCCATGCCTACTCGACGCTCGTCCGCAAGGTCGAGCCGAAGCCGCTGCGGATCTTTCTCGAGGACGGCTCGAACGATCTCAACATCTATGCCGGTGACTGGTGGATGGCCAACCAGGCGCTCGAACGTTCGCTCGTCTTCGCCGGATATGACGTGCGGCATGCCTGGGGCGATGGCGGCCACAACGGCAAGCACGCCACCGAACTGTTCCCCGAAGCGATGCAATGGCTGTGGCATGACTGGCCGCAGCCGATCAAAACGGGACAGGGCAGCCCGCAACTGCAGGAGATTCTCGTTCCCGGCGAGGAGTGGCGGCTCGTCGGTGAGGGCTATGCGTTTACCGAAGGTCCGGCGGCCAACGCCAAGGGGGAACTCTTCTTCAACGACGTCGGCGGCTCGAAGACCTATCGCGTCACCCCCGACTGGAAGGCGGAGGTCTGGCTCGCCGATTCGCACAAGGGAGACGGCCAGAACTTCGCCCCCGATGGCCGGCTGGTGGCCGCCAGTGGCGCCGACATGGCGATCGTGGCCTGGGATGCCGCCGGCACGCCGACCCGGCTCGCCGAAGGCTGGCGGGGCAACGACGTGGTGGTCGCCAACTCGGGCACGATCTACGTCACCGAACCAGGCTGGGATGGAAAGTCTCCCAGCCGGATCCACTGTCTCAGGCCTGCGGCAGGCGACACGTTCACCGACACCGTCGTCGACACCGGGCTGAAGTTCTCAAACGGTCTCTGCCTGTCCCCCGACCAGGGCCTGCTCTCGGTGGCCGACAGCCGCACCCACTGGGTCTACAGCTTCTCCGTGCAGAGTGACGGCACGCTGGCGAACAAGCAGCGTTTCTATCATCTCCACGTGCCCGACACCGCTGATGACAGCGGGGCCGACGGCATGCGGGTAGACCGCGACGGCCGGCTGTGGGTGGCCACGAAGATGGGCATCCAGGTCTGCGACCAGGCGGGACGGGTGAATTGCATCATCCCCACGCCCAACGGCAAGGTTTCAAACATCTGCTTCGGTGGGCCCGATTTCACGACGCTCCTGGCCACCTGCGGCGACAAGGTCTTCGTTCGAAAGGTGAAGCCTGCGGGGGCGCCAAACTTCCTGCCGCCTTCGACGCCGCCCAAGCCCAAGCTCTGATTCCATCCACATCCCCCCTCTCCCCCACACACCGCTGACGCAGAGGCCCATCGTGTCGCCATGGCAGACATCCCGTCGCGGATTTCTTTCAACCGTCACCGCCGCCACGGCCGCCACCGCCGTCACGGGCCTTACGGCCGCGGCCGACGTCCGCCGCCGAGGCATTCCGCTGGGGTTCGACAACTTCTCGGTGCGGGCCCTGAAGTGGAACGCGCGGCAGCTCATCGATCATGCAGAAAAGCTGCGGTGCGACTCGCTCTTCATCACCGACTTCGGCCCCTTCGAGGGGCGTCTCGACGATGCGTCGCTGGACGAGGTTCGCCGGTATGCCGCTGACCGCGGCGTGGCGGTCGCCCTGGGTTCGTGGAGCATCTGCCCCTCGTCGAAGACATTCAAGCACGACTGGGGCTGTGCCGAGGAGCACCTCGCCACCGGGATCCGCATGGCACGGGCACTCGGTTCGACGGCGTTCCGGGTTGTCCTGGGCAACCAGGCGGACAGGCTCTCCGACGGCGGCATCCGGCAGCGGATCGACGATACGGTCGACGTGCTCAAGTCCCAGCGGGTTCGGGCGATCGACAGTGGCATCAAGATCGCGGTAGAGAATCATGCCGGCGACATGCAGTCGCGGGAACTCAAGGACCTCGTCGAGGCAGCGGGCCCTGAGTATGTCGGGGTCAACTTCGATTCCGGCAACGCCTGCTGGACGATCGAGGATCCTGTTTCGGCGCTCGCCGTCCTGGCGCCCCACGTGCTCACAACCAGCCTGCGTGACACGATGCTCTGGGAAACCGCCGAAGGCATCACGACACAATGGACGGCGATGGGCGAGGGCTGCACCGACCTGCCGGCTTTTTTTGACCTCTTCGAGCGGACCTGCCCCGGTGTGACAGTCCACATCGAGACCATCTCCGGTTTTCCACGGACATTTCCGGTGTATCAGAAGGATTTCTGGCAGAGCTATCCCGACGCCCGCGCCGCGGACCTGGCGGCCTTTCTGATGCTGGCAAAACAGGGCCGGCCGATCGGGCCGTTCACGCCACCAGCCGGTGCAGGCCGACAGAAAGCCGAGCAGGACTATCAACTCACCGAACTCGAGCGGAGCCTCGGCCACTGCCGGAACGTGCTCGGTCTGGGCGTCAGACCGGCGACCGGTTGAGCACGGCCGCCGGGATGCTCTATGCTTTCCGGGCGTTCACCGTGACGAGTGCCCCTTTTTTGGCCTGAATGCCAGCCGAGTATTCCCCTGAAAGCCTCCGTTCCAAAGTCACTTCTTGTCACCGGCGGCACCGGGCTGCTGGGTTCCTACCTGATGCGGGACCTGCTGCTGGACGGCCGGGATCTTGCCCTCGTCGTCCGCCGCAGTCGGAAACAGTCTGCCGACGCCCGCGTGGAGGCGATTCTGGTTCACTGGGAGGAGACCCTCGGCAAACGTCTCCCCCGGCCGGTGATCCTGGAAGGCGACCTGACGCAGCCGTTCTGCGGGCTCGATCACGATGCCCGCCGCTGGGTGCAGAGCCACTGCGACGAACTGCTCAACAACGCGGCCAGTCTCACCTTTCGCGGCTCTGATCGCGAGGCCGAGCCGTGGCGGACCAACGTCACCGGCACCGGTCAGGTGCTGGCGTTGGCCCGCGAGACCGGCCTGCGGCATTTCCATCATGTCTCCACGGCCTATGTCTGCGGCCTCCGTTCGGGGCTCGTTCGGGAGGACGATCTGGACGTTGGCCAGGCGTTCGGCAACGACTACGAACGCACCAAGGTGGAGGCGGAAAAGCTCGTCCGCGCCGCCACCCGCGCCGCCGGCGGTTTTCTCGACACGGCGACCATCTACCGTCCCTCGATCATCGTCGGCGACTCATCCACAGGATGGACATCGACCTACCACGGCCTGTTTGCCGCGCTGCGGCTTGGCCACACCCTGCTCACCCGCGTGGTGAAGGGCACGACGACCGGTCCAGCCCTGCTGGGCCTGATCGGAGTCGACCTGCAGGACACGAAGAACTTCGTCCCGGTCGACTGGGTGTCGGCTGTGATCGCTCATGCGATCCAGACACCGTCTGCGCGGGCGGCGACCTACCATCTCACGCACCCGGAACCGCTCTCGATGGACACGGTCGGCCGGCTCATCCAGCAGGCGGTCGACACCTACTCGCAGGATGCCTCGCCGGACGACCCTGATCTTTGTGACGAACAGTGGTTTGCCGAGAATCTCGGCACGCAACTGGACATCTACAAAAGCTATCTTCGCAACGATCCCACGTTTGATCGCAGCCACACGGCCGCCATTGCGTCGCACCTCCCCTGCCCGCCGCTGGACATGCAGACGCTCATGAAAATGGCGAAATGTGCGATCGACCAGGACTTCGGCCGCCGGAGCCCGTTCAAGACGGCGGCTCACAGCCCGCCCGCGCCCATGCAAGCCTTCCCGTGCTAGCGATGCGGGCTTGGATGGCGACGCGTGCGCCAGAGACACTCCCGTGTGCGCTCGTGAGAAAGGCCCTCGCCCGCGCTTCGGGTTTCGCAACAGACGGGCACGACGCCGACCGTGGCGGCACGTCGGCTCAGCCCGTGAGTTCCGTGAGTTCACGGGTCGAATCGCTGAACGACGCGGTCTCGATGCCCATCCGCTGGGCCATCGTGAGCAGCAGGTTGCTCATGCGGGCTTTCGGATCGACCGGCTTGAAGCAGATGCCGATCAGGTCTTTTTCATAGTCGTGGCCGGCGGCCAGGTTGAAGTCGATGTGGCTGCCATGCTTAAAGCCGAGTGCCGAACCGCCGGCGAGCACCAGCGGCATGTTGGCCACGCCGTGGCTGTGGCCGTAGGCCATGCCGCTGCCGAAGAGCACCATCGAGCTGTCGAGCAGCGGCCCGTCGGCGTCGCGGGTTTCCGCGAGCCTCGTGAGGAGGTAGCCGAACTGCTCGAGGTTGAAGCGGTCGCTCGTCGCCAGGTCGGCCATCAGCGTGGGATTGCCGTTGTGGTGCGACAGCGCGTGCCGCTCCTGCCGGATGCCCCGCTCAGGGATCGCCGGCCCCCTGCCCTCCGAGCCCGTGCAGAAAGTCACGACACGGGTCATGTCGGTCTGGAAGGCGAGCGCGACGATGTCGTAGACCGTCCTCATATATTCGCCCAGCTTGTCGAGGCCTGGTGACGGCTCTGGATTCTGTGCGGCGGGCCAGCGGCCGACCAACGCTTCTCTATCAGTATCGCCTCGACGCATCCCCGCGTCATGCCACGTAAATCCGTCTCACCCGGCCGCGGCCCCGGCGAAATCGTTCAGACTCTATTGCCCAAAGACTTTTCGAGAGGGAAGCCAGCGAGTTAGGTTTGCTCCAGGCCTGCGAGCGGCCCGGTGCTCGATGAGAACCGGTCGGTCTCGATGCCGGCCCGCTCGAGCATCGAGACGAAGAGATTGCACAGCGGCGCGGTCTTCGTGACCCGGTCGGTGCCGCCTTTCTTGTGGGCCTCGTCCTCCTCCGCGACCCGCACCTCCTCCACGTAGGCGGGGTTGAACGCGAGATGCTGACCATGCTTGAAGCCACCGCCGGCAAGGATCACCGGCAGATCATTTGTCCAGTGGGTGTTGCCGTCGCGGAGGCTGCTGGTCAAGAGAACCATCGTGCTGTCGAGCAGCGACCGGCCGTCGGCCTCCTTCGCGGAGGCGAGTTTCGTGAGGAAGGCGTCATGGGTCTTGAGCAGGTCCACCTCCACCTTCCGGCAGGCCTCCCGCTTGCCTGGCTCCTGGCCGTGGTGCGAGAGGTCGTGGTGCTCGCCAAATGTGTTGATCGTGAAGGCCCGCGTCGAGTCGTTCATGAGCGCGAGGTGCACCATGTCGTAGAGGAGCGAGAGCCGCACCGGCTGCTTGCCGGGCTCGCTAATGTCGGTCGGGGGAGCCCCCGGAGCCGGCGGCTTCGGCCGATCCACCCAGGCGGCCGACAGTTCGAGTTGCTTCTCCACGTCGCGGACCGCCACGAAATATTCGTCGAGCCGGGCCGTGTCGGCCTTGCTCACCCGCCGCGAGAGCGCTTTAGCCCGCTCGCCCACGAGGTCGAGCATGCTCCGGCCGCGGGCGATCCGTTCGAGTACGGCAGCCGCTTCCGCGGGCTTTCCCGCCAGAAACATCTTCGCAAAGAGCCGCGATGGGGACCCTTCGGTCGGCAGGCCCACGCCGTTGCGGGTGAACGAGAGCGGCATGTGCCCGGTGCCGAGCACGAAGCTGTCGAAGCGGGTCTGGCCCCGGACGTGTTCGGCAAACTCTTGGTCGAGCGAGATTGTGTTGCGAAAGGTCGGCAACTGCGGCTGCGGCGCGCCGGTGAAAAGCACCTTCTCCGCCTGATGGCTTGAGGACTGCGTGTTGGGATGCAGCAGCCCGGTGATCACGGTGAAGTGTTCGCGATGGCTCGCGAGCAGTTCGAGGTGGCTCGGCAGCTCGTAGTCGCGGCCGACCTGCCGCGGCACGAAGGCCTGGGGATCGAAGCCGAACGGCGTGCCGACCAGCACCATCCGCCGCGGCGGGGCGGCTGCGGCGGAGCCGGCCGCCGTGGCCCGGCTCATCGACTCAAGGAGCGGCAGCGCGAGGGAGACGCCACAGGATCGCAGGAGCATGCGGCGGGAGATCGGGGTGTGCATGGAGAGCCTCCGGGTGGGTGATCGTCACTTGTCGCGGAACAGGTCGCTCTGCACGACCGCATGAATCAGGCTGCCGATGCCGTAGTCGTGGGGGGACGCCTCGGCCACCGTCCGGTCCACGGCGAGCCGATCGCCCGGCTCGATGCTGCGGCCGGTGCCAAACGCGACGAGCTTGCCGGCCAGGCACCGCGCGAGGGCGACAGGATCGGACGCGAGCAACGTCCGCAGCTCGTCCGGCCCGGCGAATGCCCGGCCGTCGGCCAATTCGCCCGTGGTATCGACCGTCTGCGAGTATTTATAGGAGACCGTGTCGTGCCCATTCAGCCAGCGCTTCGCGGGCTCCCCCTCCTGCGTGGAGCGATAGCGGTCGCGAAACTGGCCCGTGGGATCGAAGGCCTCGAGTGCGAAGCCGGCCGGGTCGATCTGCCGGTGGCAGCCCGCGCAGGCCTCTGATCGTCGGTGGGCCGCCAGTTGCTCGCGGATCGTGGTCGCGCCGCGGGTGTCGGGCTCGACCGAGCCGGCGTTGGCAGGCGGGGGCGGCACCTCCCGGCCCAGGATCTTTCGCCGCACCCACGCACCCCGCACGACGGGAGACGTGACCAGGCCGGCGGCGGTTACTTTCAACACGCTGGCCTGGGTGAGCAGCCCGCCGCGATGCGTTTCGGGGGCGAGCGACACCCGCTGCATG
>JBIIFB010000135.1:0-10556 GCA_044237545.1 Pirellulales bacterium | reverse complement strand
CAAGCCACAGAGCATGCTCGCGATGCAGGGCAATCGCTATCCGGTGACTGAGATCGGCGTGGAGAACCTCGCGCGGCGACTGGTCGAGGTGGCCGAACACGACAAGCAGTTCGGCGAGTGTGACGTGAACTTCTATCCCAACGCCAAGGTCAATGGCCGTATTTGCACCTGCGTGCAGGTGTCGCATCCGGTGCCGCGACGGAACTTCCGGTTTCATCTGGCCCGCGTGTTCATCGATGACGAACTGACCATACCGATTCGTTACGAGGCGTATGACTGGCCCCAGGAGGCAGGCGGCCAGCCGGTGCTCCTCGAGGAATACACCTACATGAACGTGAAGACCAACAACGGTTTCACCGACGCCGACTTCGATCCGAAGAACACGGCGTATAAGTTTGGCGCGAAGTAGTTCGGCCGCCAGTCGCTGGCACGGGCATCCCATCGCTGACGCTCCGGGCTTGTATGCCCGTTCTCCGTCCCAATAAAAGCCCTCGGCGTAAGCCGGGGGATCGGATGCCACAACGGGCGTTGCGTCGATCGTCCCGCCGACACAATCGCTCACGCTCCGGGCTTGTCTGCCCGTTCTCCCGCCCAATAAAAGCCCTCGGCGTAAGCCGGGGGATCGGATGCCACAACGGGCGTTGCGTCGATCGTCCCGCCGACCCCATCGCTTACGCTCCGGGCTTGTATGGGGCAGGGGCATCCCATCGCTGACGCTCCGGGCTTGTATGGGGCAATGGGGATCGGATGCCACGCATGGCGTTGCGTCGATCGTCCCGCCGATCCCATCGCTCACGCTCCGGGCTTGTCTGCCCGTTCTCCCTCCCAATACAAGCCCCCGGCGTGAGCCGGGGGATCACGACATGGTGGCTAGAACGTGATCATTCCGCCGGCATGAGCTTCGGCCAGGCAGCTTCGAGCTTCGAACGCGTCGGTATCTCGAGCCTCGTGCCCGGCGCGAGCGTGATCCGCGAATCGAGCACGCGGTTCCATGCGAACAACGCCCGATACAGGCGGCCATCGCCATAGGCCCGCTCCGCGAGATCCCACCAGGAATCACCCGCATTCGCAACGTAGGCGACGGCGGCAGGCAGCGGCTGCGATTGAGTCAGCGGCTGCGGGGACGGCTCTGCTTCCCCCTGCAGATCGGGTCGGGTGACCGGCATATCGAGCCCGGCAGGTGCCACGAAGGGATCCCGCAGTGGCGGAGGCGGCACGGCGGAAGAGGAGTGGGCTTCAAACGGGCCGGAATCGATCGCAGCGTTCTGTGCCGTGGCGGCCCGGGAAACGGTTGCATCCGGTTCAAAGGGGGGTGGAGCGGGCAAGAGCGGGCTGGAGCCACCAGCGAAGCGGCTCTCGCCGTCTCTGGATGGGGGCAGCGAATCGGCCGCGGCAGACGCGGTTGCTGCGGAGTCGATCATGGCAGGCGCAGGCTCGAAGGGGGCCGGCCCGGGGAGCCGAGGCGAGAGCGAGGGCGGGTCGACCAGTTCGTTCATGCCCGTGCCCGCGAGGTCAGTGGTGACGTCGGGGCCAACGTTCACAGGGGGCCGGGGCACGAGCAGCTTCACCGAGAGCACGCCGAGAAATACGCCGGCCAGCGTGGCAAGCAGAGCCAGCAGAATCTTGGTTTCGCGTCCCATGGATCGTGTGTCAGCCTGCGGGCGGAAGGGACAGGGAGTGTCGTGAATCGGCACCGCCGCCGCCAGATCGATCCGACCGCTGACGCGGTCGGAGCCAGGCTCCGCTCAGGCATCGCCGGCGGGCGGGGCAAGCTGGGCAGCCCGGAGCTTTGCCGACCGGCTGCGGGGATTTCGCAGCACCTCGTCGTCGGATGCCTCGACGGGCGACCGCGTCAGGCACTCCCAGATCTGCGGGCTGCGAAACGCCTGTTTCACGAGTCGATCCTCGAGCGAGTGGAATGAGATGACCGCCAGCCGACCGTGTGCGGTCAGGCGGGTCGGAATCCTCTCAAGCGCAATCCGCAGGCTTTTGAGCTCCTGATTGACCGCGATCCGCAGGGCCTGAAAGGTACGGGTCGCCGGATGGATCCGAGGGGGAGGCTTCTGCCGCGGAATCGCCGAACGCACGAGCAACGCAAACTCACGTGCCGATCGAATCGGCTGCTTCTCCCGAACCGCCGCGATCCGCCGCGCGATCCGGCGGCTGTAGCGCTCCTCGCCCAATTCAAAAATGATATCGGCGAGGTTTTCGGGCTTCATGCGATTGACCAGCTTCCAGGCAGGCTCGCCCTCCGTCGGATCGAACCGCAGATCGAGCGGACCGTCCGACTCAAACGAGAAGCCACGCGAATGGTCGGCCAACTGGTCGCTCGACAGGCCGACGTCGAGCAGCACACCATCGACTCTGTCGATCGCGAGCGCGTCGAGCACCTCGGGGATATCGCAGTAGTTGGCCTGGGCGAAGCGGACGGGCAGGCCGGCCAGTTCCCTCGCGCCGCGTTCGATCGCCTCCGGGTCGCGGTCGATGGCGATGACGAGGCCGGTGGGGCCCACCGCCTCGGCCAGGAGTCGGGTATGGCCGCCACCTCCCAACGTGCCGTCCACCACCCGCATGCCCGGCTTCACGGCGAGGAACGACATGACTTCGGCAGGCAGAACGCTCGTATGGATGCTGGTCGACATGCCCGGAAGTCTACCAGTGTCCTGGCCCTGCCGACTCTCTCCCCACGTGGCGGCACGTTTTGAACGTGTCCGGGAGTTGACGGAGCCCCTCGTACCGCGTCGTATCCCGCCGCCGCTCTCCACGTGGCGGCAAGTTTTTAACTTGTCCGGGAGTTGACGAAGTCCCTCGTACCGCGTCGTATCCCGCCGCCGGGCCGGCAGAAGTCTCCTTCGCGGGGAATTTCGCCATGAGACCGGTAGCCGCCGCAGGCTTTTGTGCGGGCGAAATTCCAACGCTCGTCGAGCTTCAGCCAATCCCGGCTCGCCGTCTCTCCCCACGTGTCATATGGTAAAAGCAACCTGCGAAGCCCTTTTTGCATCGAACAACCTACCCGCAGGCTCATGGCCGACGCTGATCTGTACGACTACGAACTGCCCCCGGACCTGATCGCGCAGGAGTCCCTTGCCGACCGTGCCGCGGCGAGGCTGCTCGTGGTCGACCGCGCGACCGCCGCGATGAAGCATCGGCACGTCCGCGATCTGCCGCAGATCCTGCGAGCGGGTGATCTTGTCATCGTCAACGACACACGCGTCGTGCCGGCACGGCTGGTTGGCCGCCGGGTGAAAACCGGTGGCCGCTGGGAGGGCCTTTTCCTGCGGGTCGACGCCGCCAGCGGCGCTTGGGAATTACTTGCCAGCACCCGCGGCCGTCCAGAGATTGGTGAACGCGTGATGCTCACCGGCCTCGATGGCCTCGACGCCCTGACGCTCACGCTCGTCGGCCGCTCCGGCGGTGGGGCATGGTTGGCCGTGCCTGACGTCGCCGACCCTCTGGCCACCGTCGAAGAGATCCTCAACCGGGTCGGACGGGTGCCGCTCCCGGGATATATCCGCGGAGGTGCGGAACAGCCGGGGGATCGCGAGCGGTATCAGACCGTGTTTGCCCGACAGAGTGGTTCGGCGGCGGCGCCAACGGCGGGGCTGCATTTCACCGACAGTCTGCTGGCGGAACTTGCGGCCTGCGGTATCGGCCGTGCAAGCGTCACCCTGCACGTGGGGCTCGACACGTTTCGGCCGATCTCGGCCGAGCGGTTGGACGACCATCCGATGCACACGGAGTGGTGCGAGTGTCCGGCGGAGACAGTTGCGGCCATCAGAGAGACTCGCGGCCGGGGAGGCCGCATTGTGGCCGTGGGCACGACCGCCGCCCGAACGCTCGAAACGGCGGCTCGCAGCGGCACCCTCGCGGCCTGGAGCGGACCGACCGATCTGTTCATCAGGCCGGGATTCGAGTTCCGGGCCATCGACTGCCTGCTCACGAATTTCCACATGCCGCGGACAACGCTGATGGTGCTTGTGAGCACGTTCGCATCCCGCGGGCTGATCGCGACGGCCTACGAGGAGGCGATCCGGCAGCAGTATCGATTCCTGAGCTACGGCGATGCGATGCTGATCGAGTAGCCCGCCGGAGCACGCCGCCCCCCTCTTGCCCGGGCCGCTGTTCGCTTTTTGCTCTGGATTCTAAACTCTGGGTTCTAAACTCTGAGCTCTACAACAGCGGCGCCCGCGCCACCCCAGGAAGGATGCCATGAGCCCGATTCCCCAGGAAGATGTTCTCGTCGTGCCGCGATCGCTCCTCGAGCGAGTCGGAATCTTTCAGGGCTTCTGCAGCGATACGGCCGGCTATCTGCCGTTGCTGCTCGATCCGCAGCACACCTCGTGGCGGCCCCGGGCGAGCGTGGAAGACGATCCGTCGTTTAAGCAGCTGATTCCCTACTGCGTGCTCTCGTGGCGGGCGGAGGACGGCTCGCCCCGCTACTTTGCCTACACCCGCGGCGGCGGACAGAGCGAGGCGAGGCTACGGGCCAAGCGGTCGGTCGGCATCGGCGGCCACATCGCCAGCACCGATGGCGAGCATGGCGACGACGTGTCGTATGAGTCGGGCATGAAGCGGGAACTCGACGAGGAGGTGGCCATCGGCGGCACCTGGACGTCGCGGTGTGTCGGACTGATCAACGACGATGCCACGCCGGTGGGCAGCGTCCACCTCGGCATCGTGCACATCCTGGAACTGGAACGGCCCGAGGTCTGTTCCCGCGAGAGTGAGTTGGTCGAGTGTGGGTTTGACACGCTGGAAAAGCTGCTGGCTGACCGGGAGCGGTTTGAGAGCTGGTCGCAGATCGCTCTCGATGCTCTCGCCAAGGGCACGGTGTCGTAGCGTCGATTGTCGTGCCGACACAATCGCTGACGCTCCCCATACAAGCCCCCGGCGTAAGCCGGGGGATCGGATGCCACGCTTGACGCCGCGTCGATGGTCGTGCCGATCCCATCGCTGACGCTCCGGGCTTGTATGCGGGCATCGGGGCACGGGGATGAGCTCCCGAATAAAAGCCCTCGGCAAATGTGTTGACGCCCGGCCCCCTGGTTCCCGTGGCAGGGTATTCTAGGCTCATGGGCGTGCCATCTGCTTCGATCTATCTCGACAACCATGCCACCACGCGGCTCGACCCGCGTGTGCTCGAAGCGATGCTGCCGTGGCTGACCGATCACTACGGCAACGCGGGGAGCGTCACGCATGAACTCGGCCGCGAGGCCCGTGCGGCGGTGGAGGCGGCACGCGAAACGTTCGCTGCCGCGATCGGTGGAATCGCCAGCGAGATCGTCTTCACCGGCGGCGCGACCGAGAGCAACAATCTGGCACTGCTGGGGTCAGCACGTCGTTGGAAGGCACTGGCGAAGACCAAGGATGGCGGTGGCCACATCATCACGGTGGCAACCGAACACGACGCCGTCCTCGATCCCTGTGAGCATCTTGAACGCCAGGGCGTGGCGGTGACCCGGCTGGCCGTCGCACCGCAGGCCGGCGAGGCGATTGCAGACGGCGGCATTCCGGGCCGCATTCGGCTCGATGCACTCGAGGCTGCGATGCGGCCCGACACGTTTCTTGTCTCAGTCATGCTTGCCAACAACGAGATCGGCGTGGTGCAGGACATTCCCGCGATCGCAGGCATCGTGCATGCCCGGGGTGGGCTCCTGCATGTTGATTGCGCGCAGGCGATCGGCCGGTTGGCCGTTGACATCCACGCGCTCGGCGCCGACCTGGCGAGTTTTTCCGCCCACAAGTTTCATGGCCCGAAGGGCATGGGTGCACTCTGGCTCAGGCGACGCGGCCGCGTCGTCCGCGTCGAACCGCTCGTTTACGGCGGCGGTCAGGAGCGGGGCATGCGGAGCGGGACTCTCGATGTCCCTGGCATCGTCGGCATGGCCGAGGCCGCAGGCCTGGCGGTGGCAGGACTGCCTGAGGAGTCGGCGCGGATGCGGCAGTTGAGGGATCGTCTGTGGGACGGACTCAGTCGGGGCGTGGCGGGCATCACGCTCAACGGTCCGCCGCTGGATGCTGTCTCCGCGGGCCAGCCTCTTCGGCTCGTCAATAATCTCAATGTCTGCGTGCCGGGGGTCGACGGACAGACACTCCTGACCACGCTGTCGGCAGAGGGGCTGGCGGTGAGTTCCGGCAGTGCCTGCTCGTCGGAGCATCCGCGGCCCAGCCATGTGCTTCTGGCGCTCGGTCTCGACGAGGACCAGGCCCGCGCCAGTCTGCGGTTTGGGCTGTCTCGGTTCACGACCCCCGAAGAAATCGATGCCGCAGCCGAGCGGATTTCCGCCAGTGCAAGCCTGCTCCGCTCCCTGCTGTAAGGCGTTTGCCGACACCGGCTTTGCCTTCCGGGCCAAAGCGGATATAATTTCCGCATAGGTTCATGTGTTTTTGATACCCGCCCTGCAGGAGGTTTTCACGCCATGTCGGTCATGCTCACGGAAAAAGCCGCCGGTGAAGTGAAGAAGATCATCATCGAGCAAAAGCTCGACCCCGCCACGGTGCTTCGCGTCGGTGTCGCCGGCGGCGGCTGCAGCGGTTTCCAGTATTCGCTCGGCTTCGATACCGCCTGGGATCCCAAGGCAGATTCAAAGTGCGAACAGCACGGTGTGGCGATTGTCGTCGACAAAAAGAGCGACCTCTTTCTCGATGGCACGACCCTCGACTTCCACGACAGCATCGAGAAGCGGGGCTTCACGTTCGTGAATCCCAATGCCAAGAAGAGCTGTGGTTGCGGCAGTTCGTTCCAGGCCTGAGTTCAGGCCTGAGGCTCCATTCTTTTAGGCTGTATTCGTCCAAGGAGGGTTGGTGGCCGAAGAGATACCGCGGTTGGAGAAGGTTCACATCGTCGGCATCGGCGATGACGGCGTTGATGGCATGACTGCGCATGCTCGGCGGCTCGTCGAGGCCGCCGAGGTTCTGCTCGGCCCGGAATCCTGTGCGTCGATGCTCCCGGCTGCGATCGCCGGCAAACTCGGCACGGCGTCGAATCTCGAAGAACTCGTCGAGCGTATCGAAGCGGCTGGTGCCCGGAAGATCGTGGTCCTCGCCTCGGGCGACCCGCTTTTTTACGGCACCGCCCGATACGTCTGTGCGAAGCTCGGCAAGGACCGATTCGAGGTCGTGCCGCATGTCAGCAGCATGCAGCTCGCCTTTGCCCGGGTGAAGGAATCTTGGGAAGAGGCGTTTCTCGCCAATCTCTCCGGGCAGTCCATCGAGCGGGTGATCGACAAGATCCGCACGAGCGAGACGGTCGGGCTTTTTACAAGCGAGCAGTGGCCGCCGGCCGCAGTAGCCAAGACGCTCCTTGAAGAGGGCATCGATTATTTTCAGGCCTATGTCTGCGAAAACCTCGGCTCGCCCGACGAGCGGGTGACGCAGGGCAGCCTTCCGGAGATCGCCAAGGATTCCTTCGGCGGCCTCAACGTGATGATCCTCGTGCGGAAGGCCCGCGTGGCCGACAAACCCGGGCAGGTCGGCCGGCGGCTCTTCGGCAATCCTGATGACTGCTTTCTGCAGTCGCGTCCGAAACGAGGCCTGCTCACGCCCTCCGAAGTGCGGTCGCTCGCCTTGGCCGAATTAGGCCTGCGAACGGACAGCGTGGTGTGGGACGTCGGCGCGGGGAGCGGTTCGGTCGGCCTCGAGGCAGCACGGATCGCCCGTGATGGTGTGGTGCATGCCATCGAGATGGATCCCGACGACCACCAACTGATCATTGAAAATTCCCAGCGTTTCGGGGTGACCAATCTGCGTGCCGTACTCGGAAAGGCGCCCGACGCCTGGGCGAGGCTGCCCGATCCCGACGCGATCTACGTCGGGGGCAGTGGTCGCGACGTATCCTCGCTTGTGGAAGAAGCCTGGAAGCGACTGAAATGCGGTGGCCGGCTGGTGACGGCCTGCAACAGCATCGAAAACCTGGCCGCCGTGCATGCCATGCTTCGGGCCCGTTCGGGCGACGCCGCCTACTGGATGGTGAACATCGCCCGCGGCATCGAGCAGATGGATCGCATCCGCTTCGAGTCGCTCAACCCGATCTTTCTCATCGCTGCCACCAAGCCCGCGGCATAGTTCTTCTTTCCGCGTTGGTTGGCGGTGAAAAGCCCATGACCGATCTGCCTCCACCCCTCGATTGCATCGCCGTCGGCGCCCATCCCGACGACGTCGAAATCGGCTGCGGTGGCACGCTGGCGCTGCTGGCCGCGCAAGGCTTCCGCATCGGCATCGTCGACCTTACCGACGGCGAGCCCACGCCCCGATCGAGCGGTCCGGCCGAACGTCTGGCCGAGGCGGCAGCGGCCGCGCGGGTGCTCAGCGTGGTGCACCGGGAGCAACTCGGTTTCACCAACCGACGGCTGTTTGACAGTTTCGAAGTCCGCGTGGCCCTCGCGAAGGTGTTTCGAAGATGGCGGCCGCGGCTCGTGCTGGGGCTCGGCGACAAGACGCCACTGGCCTCGCCCGATCATGCCCAGACCGTGGCGATCACCGAGGCGGCCGTCTTCTATTCGCGGCTCACGAAGTGGGACGACACGTTCGACGGCCTGCCGGTGCACACCGTGCCGAATCTCCTCAGCTACTTTCTGTTCGCCGGCCTGCCGCAGGTGCCGCACGGCCATTGGCCGATCGTGGTGAACATCTCCAGCCAGCTCGAATGCAAGCTCGAATCGATCGCCTGCTACAAGTCGCAGTTTCCGCCGGATAAGGCGCACGTGTTTGCCCGCGTGCGGTCGCTGGCCGCCACCGTCGGCATGATGGGCGGCTGCGAAGCGGGCGAGGTGCTGGCGTCGAGCCGGATGCCGTGCACGGGCGACCTCATGGGATTGATGCTGCCGTAGAACCCGCGAACTCCCCCGTGGCGACAAGATTTTATCTTGTTGAAAGGATGTGCAAGTTACAAACTCGCACCCACGAAGAGGAACTCGCACCCACGAAGAGGCCAGCCCCCGTGGCGACAAGATTTTATCTTGTTGAATGAATGTGCAAGTTACAAACTCGCACCCACAAGAGGAACTCGCACCCACGAAGAGGAACTCGCACCCACGAAGAGGCCAGCCCCGTGGCGGCAAGATTTTATCTTGTTGAAAGGATGTGCAAGTTAAAAACTCGCACCCACGAAGAGGAACTCGCACCCACAAGAGAGGCCTTCACACGGCCGATTTCAGGTCCTGCCAAGCCGGTCAGCTTCCATGACACACATGACACGCATGACACACATGACATCCATGACACTGCCGTCAGTCCCGTTCGAGCCCGACGTGGTGATCGTCGGCGCCGGTATCGCCGGGCTGTCGGCGGCGGGCGAGCTTGTCGCGAGCGGACGGCGGGTCGTCGTGCTCGAAAAATCTCGGGGTGTCGGCGGCCGGATGGCGACCCGACGTGTGGGCGAGGCGGTCTGCGACCACGGGGCGCAGTTCTTCACCGTGCGCGGCCGGGCCTTTGGCAGCATGGTGGCGGAGGCCCACGAGGCGGGCTCGGTGGCAACGTGGTGCGAAGGCTTTGCCCAGGCTCATGCGGTCGACGGGGCAGTGACGCCGGCCGTCGATGGCCATGCCCGCTGGCGGGGCATGAGCGGCATGACCGATCTGTCCAAGCGGCTCGCGGCGCAGCTTCCACCTGACAGGTGCGTGCTGCAGACAGCCGTGAAGGTGGAAGCGATCGGGCTGATCGATGGCCGCGTGAAGATCTCTCTTAATCCAGGTGTTGAGGCAGGGGGACCGACCGTGTTGGACGCGGCTGCGGCGATCGTCACGTCGCCGGTGCCGCAGTCAATCGATCTCTTCACGGCCGGTGGCCTGTTCGCGGATGCGCGGGGCATCGCCCCCGAGATCCATCAGCAACTTGCCACCGTGACCTACGATCCCAGCTTCGCGCTCTTGCTCGTGCTGAACCGCCCCAGCCTCGTGCCGCCGCCGGGCGGGATTCAGTTTGCCGGCGGGCCGATCTCGTGGCTGGCAGATAATCAGCAGAAGGGTATCTCGGCCGTGCCGGCGCTGACGGTGCATGCGTCGGGGGCGTTCAGCCGGCAGCACTTCGACAGGCCGCCCGACGAGGTCGCCGCGGCGCTGGTCGAGCTGGTGCGGCCCTGGATCGACGGCGATCCCGCGACGGCCATCGTCGGTCAGTCGATACATCGCTGGAAGTATGCGGCGCCGACAACGATCATCCCGGCGCCACTCGTGGCCGCGGTCACGTCGCCGCCGATCGTCTGCTGCGGCGACGCCTTCGGCGGGCCGAAGGTGGAGGGGGCCGCGTCGAGTGGTCTGGCGGCGGGCCGCTGGGTCGCCCGCGTGCTCGCGGGGGCCGGTTGAAGGGTTTCCATTCGGTTCCTAAGGTATGCGGGTGTCCATGTTAGCCAGCGGTGCGGAGAACGGAGGATAAGACGATGGCTCATACGGCTGACGCATGATCCTCGCACGTTCCCCGAACGGTCGCGCGGGTGGGTGTTCCCGACCGGTGTTCTCCGGCTGAGCACCCTAGGCTCGGCAAGGAATCCCGTCGCTTACGCTCAGGGCTTGTATGAAGCCCGGCAGCAAGGAATCCCGTTGCTCACGTCCCCATAAAAG
>JBIIFB010000134.1:0-10559 GCA_044237545.1 Pirellulales bacterium | reverse complement strand
GGCATCGAGCCGCTGAAACGTGTCGAGGCCGAGCAGTTCGGGGGCGGGATTGACGAGCAACGGCGCGAAGGCCGCCGCGGAGACCTCGGCCAGGCCCGTCAGCAGGCTGACGTCATCGGGGTGGTGGCTGAACTGGTAGTCGGCCACAAGGAGGCCGTACGGCGTGCCACCCGCGGTGCCGAACTCCTCCTCGTAGACCTTCCGCCACAGGGACGAGCGATCGAACTCGACAGCATCGGAACGGTCACGCAGCAATTCCCGCTTCGTGACGGAAAGAATCCGCACCTCGACCCGCGACCGGCCGTCCGCGGCATCGTTGGCATCGAGCGACTGGCCAACCATCCACGCGAGCCCGCGCCACGAGGACTCGATCTGCTGAAACCTCGGGTGGTGCAGAATGGCATCGATTTGCCGCGAGAGGGCCCCGTCGATTGCCGCGATATCCTCACCCAGCCGGACAAGCAACGCAGCTCGTGTCAGCCGCTCGGAGATGCCCACACGACGGGCTGCCCACGTACGAAGCGTCTGTGAGAGAGTCTCGGCCGTCAGCAGATCGCCAACGCCCCGACCAGGCGTGGCAGCAGCCGCGAGGTCGCGAATAAATTCGGACGCCGGCGGCCGTGTACCTGCAGGGGCACGGTATGCCTCAGAAGACCCTGCTGAGGCCGGCAATGTGGAGGCCATTCAAACCGACCTTTGTTGGCGATTCACCGCCGCGTGATCGGGCTGTTACATCAGGCACCATCGGGCCCACAAACCGACATCAACCGCCCTTCGCCGCTGCCGGAATCTTTGCGACCATCCGCAGGCTCGTAGTGAGTTCCTCAAGCTGTAGCCACGGCCGAAGCCATGCGACCGCGTTGTAGCTGCCCGGAGCACCCGGAATCTCCTCCACCTTGATCTCGGCCTCGGCCAACGGATAGCGGGCCTTGACGTCGTCAGACGGATGCGGATCCGAGGAAACGTAATTGGCGATCCAACGTTTCAGCCACTCCTCGCAGTCCTGCCGCTCCATGAACGAACCGATCTTGTCGCGAGCGATCACCTTCAGAAAGTGGGCGATTCGCGAAGTGGCCATGATGTACGGCAACCGAGCCGAGATGGCGGCGTTGGCCGTGGCCTCGGGCCGGTCGTACTTCTTCGCCTTCTGGGCCGTCTGGGCTCCGAAGAACACCGCGTAGTCAGTGTTCTTGTAGTGGCACAGAGGCAGGAAACCCAGCTTCGACAGTTCCGCCTCCCGCCGATCGGTGATGGCAATCTCGGTGGGGCACTTGAGGGCTTTGTCACCGTCGTCGCATGTGAACACGTGGGCCGGAAGGCCCTCGACCTTGCCTCCATTTTCGGCGCCGCGGATCGCCGTGCACCAACCGGTCTTGGCGAAGGCGTCCGTGAGGCGGCCACCGAGCACGTAGGCAGCGTTCATCCACGCGTAGTTGTCGTGGGGCACCGGCTTCGAGTCCCCCTTCTCGTCGAGCTCGACCTCTTCGAAGTCGAACTCATCGACCACTTTCGTGTTCTTGCCGTACGGGAGCCGGGAAAGCGACCGCGGCATCGTCAACACCACGAACCTGGCGTCGTCGGAATCGCGGAAACTCCGCCACTTCGTGTAGGTCTCGTCGAGGAAGATCTTCTCGAGGTCGCGGGGCTTCGACAGTTCGGAGAAGCTGTCCATACCGAGGAGTTTCGGCGACGCGGCAGAGACGAAGGGGCAGAACCCAGCGGCCGAGATTTGCGACATCTTGCCCAGCAGATCGACGTCCTCGGGGTGGTTTGAAAACTCATAGTCGCCGATCAGGGCACCGTACGGCTCACCGCCTGGCGAGCCAAACTCGGCCTCGTAGATCTTCTTGAAGATCTGGCTCTGATCAAACTCCACGGCCTTGTCCAGATCCTTGAACAGTTCCCGCTTCGAGATGTTCATCACGCGGATCTTGAGTTGGGCACCGGTCTCTGAATTCATCACGAGGTGATGCATGCCCCGCCACGAACCCTCCAGCTTCTGGAAGTCGGCGTTGTGCATGATTGCAGCCAATTGCAGGGACATCGTCGCGTCGATCGAGGAAATCGCCTGGTTGATCGTTTTCGTGATGCTCTTGTCAAACGCGACCGTGCCCTTGAGCGACTCCTCGACGAGGGAACGAATGAGTTCATCACGACGCGGCTTCTCAACCGCCCGCGGCATCATGCTGGTGATCTGGTCCAGCAGGCTGCCTGTTGCTGCGGCGGATGCCGACTCTGGCTGCTTCGCGGATTCTCCTGCGGTACTCATGGCTGTTCTCCGTCTTGGGCAAATCGGGCGTCAACGCCCGGCGTCCAGGAATAAAGGGTGTGTGTCAATTCGATGGCTTGAATCGATGGCTTGAATCGATGGGACTGAAAGAGCAACGCCGCGAGGGACAACGCCGGACACGCAGCAACAACCTGCCGCTACTTCCCCTCGGGCGGAACGCCTAGCTCTCCGGCAAGTTTCTTGACCTGATCCGCGTCTTGGAGCAGCTTTTCCAGTTCGCCCTCGAGGCCGTCGGCACGGTCCACGGCGCTGAGCAGTTCCCGCAGGCGATTCCGCGTGTCGAGGAGTTTTCGCAGTGGCTCGACCTGTTCCACGATCTTGGCGGGCTCGAAATCCTCGATCGATGAAAACTTGAGCTTGACGGCCATCTCACTGCCGTCGCCGGCGAGCGTGTTTTCGACCTTCATTTCAACGCCCGGGGTCATTCGCCTCATGACCTCATCGAAAGAATCGCGATCGATCGAGACGAACTTGCGGTCCTTGAGCGGCTTGAGGGGCTCGGTCGGATTACCAGAGAAATCACCCATGACCCCGACGACGAAGGGGAGTTCTTTGACGACGGTTGCGCCTTCCGTCTCGACGTCATATGTAATGTGCACCCGCGGCTTCCGCACGCGGGACAACTTACCGTGCACTGACTCTGGCATGATTTGGCTCCTTCGACCCCTACAAAAAGTTCGTGCTATTTGGGGAACTTCGGGGAGAATAGCCCAGCCGGCCGGCAGTTGTCAAAGCGGCCGCATAAATGCGGGTCGATATCACCCGCTGCTCTAGTCCCCGCCCCCGCCAGAACCACTTTCGTCGCCATCCATGCCTGCAGCCCGGAACAGCAGCGCCAGGGCAGATTCGTCACGGAGCAGTTCACGGTAGTAGGCCTCTCGGGGCAACCGCCCCAGCCGCACGACGTTGCGAATCTGCGCCCCGATGAGGCTGTGCGGATCGTGCCGCTCGAAGAAGTCGGCTATCGATTCCAGCTGGTGAAGGGCCTCCCCGCGGCTGGTAGGTGCACCCGGTCGGCCACCACCGCCCCCCTCCTCTGCCTCGGCACCATCGTCGGCAGCGTCGCCGCCGTCGCCATCGGTGCCGGCCTGCTCCGGCGTCGGAATTGCCGCTGGAGCGAAGGTCCGGATCGCTGCGTCACATTCCTCGAAGAGGTCGCGGATCGGGCCGGCCGGCAGCACGGCTGTGCCGTCGGAGCCGCTCGAAACGGAGTTCGACAGGAGTTCCCACTGCTCCGCGGCCTGACAGAGTTCGCGGTAGACCTCCTTCATGTGCGGCAGCGGCGTGCTGGCGACGGCCTGTTCGAACTGCGCGGGGGAGACCGCTCCCCGTTCGACAGCCAGCTTCAACTTCTCCTCACTCTTCTCGTTCACGAGGTCGCGGCTGCTCCGCCAGTGGCAGAGCGCATACTGCTCGTCGGAGCGGCTCTGCGTGAGCGGGATGTGGAGAATGGCCGGAATCAGAAGGCCCTCGGAATCGATGCCCACGAGCCGCTGCAGCGGCATGGTCCGTTCCTCGACCACTGCCTCTTCATCCGCGGGTCCGTCTTCTGGATCAGGAATGGGAAACAGGTCACGCCAAGACGATTCCACCATCGCACGAGTCATGGCGAAGCCGGCCGCCAGCCCGACGAAGCCGTCAGTCCGCGCGAGTGCTTCGATGGTCATCGCCGCGATGTCGAGGTCGCGGGAACGGTTCCGGAGAATCTCGAGTCCGCCGTCTCGCATCTTGGCCCAGACGCCGCGAGCCGCAGGCCAGCCCCCCTCGGATGTGTCGCCGTCATCGGCACGGCGTTCGATCCGCCGAGCTTCCTCGCGAAGATCTCGCAGGGAAGACCGCGCCGCCCTGCCCTCCTCAGAAGTCTGAAGATTCTCACCGCAGGGAGATTCTTCGCTGATGGGAGAGCGGAAGTCATCGGGTTCGATATCTACGGAGAGTGGCATGAAAAGGGCTCCGGCGTGGCGGCAGGGTCTTCCCAGACTCTACAATGTGATGCGTTGCCGCGGCCAACGTGACCGGCCAACCCGTGACCGGTTTGCGCCGAGTGGGCCGTGGCGAGGTTGGGTTGTGCTGGTCGTGGCGGGAATGTGGCCCCCCGGCCTATCCTGACTTATCTGAAACTTCAGCCCGGATTATTCAGCCAAAACCGGAGCGTTCGAGGGCGATCCGCAGGTCGGCGAGTGTCCGGGTCTGGAGCCGGCTGGCCCAGGCTGTGCTGATGCCCACCCGCCGCGCCGCCTCGGTGAGCGTTCGGCCCTCGAAGAACGTTCCCCGCAGGAGGCCGGCCTCCTTCTCGGGGAGGGCGGAGACAAGGTCTCGCAGGAACATGACCAGCTCAAGATGAAGCGACGCTTCGCCGGCGTCGGCCTCCCTCGACATCACGCTGACGTTATCCAGGTCGGTCTGCAGCGGACGTCGCGGTCTCGGCTGGCCGGCATTCCCAATGGCGGCGTTCGTGCCTGCGGGGGATGCGAGCGGCATCCTGCCCACCTCGGTCGAAGCAGTGGCCGCGGACGTTTCAGCGTTGGCGGGCTTCTGTTCGTACTGGCGGCCCTCAAACGCGGCGCGGTCAAACCATGCCATCTTGCCGAGTCCGTCGAGCATCGCGCCACGGATGCGATGCCAGGCGTAGGTGGTGAACTTTCGCCCCCGTGTGGCATCGAACGCTGTGATCGCCTCCAGCAGGCCGATCTGGCCGTAGGCCACGAGGTCATCCAGTTCGACAGTGCGTGGCAGTCGCTGATGCGTCTTCCAGGCGATGGCCCGCACCAGTCCCTGGTGCAGCAGGAACATCTCGTCCCGCTGCGCCGCCGACCGCGCTGCGGTCATTGCGACATTCTCCACCAGACGATTCCCACGATCGCGGCGGCCATCAACGCTGCGGCGGTGAACAGGATTCGCGACACTCGTCCGGCCCACGCTTCGGCCCGCAGGCTCTCGTCGGTCCAGTCGAGTTCACCCTGCATTTGGACGACGGAGTCGAGCAGCCCCCTGACATACGCCTGCCGGCTGGGAGTTCCGGAGATCGACGCCACATAACAGCCGGCGAGGAGCGGCAGGACGCAGCGGCGACCATCGACGCCGCCATGCAGATTGGGGGAGAACGCCTGCTGGAGCACCCGGGCGAGCTGCGTGCTGACATGAAGTCGCAGCCGGCCGAGCATGGCAAGCAGGTGGCGGTTGGCGGGTTGCTGAGCGATCCTGCGGGGGTCGAGAAGCATTTCCGCCAGGCGATCGTTGAGCGAGCCGGTCGCATTCAATGCGAGGGCATGCAGGTGTTCAGGCGTCGGCGGCAGGCCTGGAGGAAAAGGCTGCCCACACGCCGCAGCCCGTTTGCCCGCATCGAGCCTGGTCAGCAGATCGTCGATCGCGGGGTCGTCCTGCAGGACGCCGGCCACCAACGTGACGGGCGCCCGCACCCCGAGCACACGCGTGATGGTCGCCAGATCTTCGCCCACTGCCTGGCCGAGGCTCGCGGCCTCCGCATCGGCGGTGGCGTTCATCTGCAGCGGGAGGAGTACGACGACGCCATTGACCGCCGCCATGGGACTCCGAGCCTGGCGGAGTTGGTCGCAGGCAAACTCCAGGCGGTCGGTCGCCTCGCGGCGTTCCTTCCCAGAGCGCGGGAGCGTTTCCGATCCCGCTGCGCGGTGGTCGTCGCCCGACCCCGCGACCGCCGTCTGCCCGGCCCCTGAAAAACAGAGGAAGATCGCCTCCCGTGAGGCAAAGAAGTGGAGCGGTCCGCCACCGGCCGGCGACTGGTTCACCACCAGCGGCGTTGGAGTTTCGGTAAACAGGGCCCGCTCCGACTCGCCTCCGTCGCTCCCGAGCACAAGAAACAGCGGCGATTCCGTCAGGGAAATCTGCTGCCGGCCAAGTTCCGTGACAGCCGCAGACCAGGCCGCCGCAATGTCGGGCCAGCGGCCGCCCTGGTGTTCCAGCCACAGGCGGGCTGCCTGGTAGACCAACGCCGGCACCAGAACCAATAACAGAAGTAGCGCAACCGCCTTCCCCGGACTCCACCATGCCTGGATCACGGCACGGTCGCCCGTCCCAAACACCACGATGACAGCCAGCACCACGACAACGGACTGAAAGAGAGCGACGATCCAGGCGATCCGTGCGGCTAGGGATGCCCTGGCGAACCAGTGCACTGCCGCCACGATGGCCGCGAATGGAGCAAGCAGGATGGTGGTCACAGGAGGAAGGCCCCCCACGCGGTGACGATCAGCGCGGCAGCCGCCAACGCCGATGACAGGATCGCCCACATCAGTTCCGATCGGCCCGCAAGCGGCGGCGCCCCGGGCACGTCCGGCCCGACCGAAGGCACGAGTGGGCGATCGACGCTCAGTTTGATGAGTTGCCCATTCGATCGGAGCCAGGTGTCAAGTGCGTCGGGCCGGTCGCGGAGAATGCCGCGGAAGCCCATCAGGACGGCGGCTACGAATACCTGCAGCGCATTGTGAGAGACGACTGCGTTGGCCTTTTCGGCCCGCGCATAAAACTCCGTGGCACGGCGTCGCGTGCCGAAGAGTTCGACTTCCATCGCATGGTTTTCCCACCACGACTGCCCTGGCCAGGCGATGTCGACGATCATCAATTCGTCGGCCGCCGCGGCCAACGCATAGCCTGCCAAATCCCAATCGGCAGCGAGGGGCCCGCGGCATCTGGCTGCTGCCGTATCGAAACCCGCCCGGAGCAATGCCCGTTCGGCTTCGACGGGGCCGGCTGTTCCCGACGCCGCTCGATCCGCCAGCGCGAGCACACTCTGCACCAGCGGAACTACGGCAGCGGTGAATTCTGGCGTCATTGCCCAATTGCCTGCTTGATCACTGATGCCTGGATCATCTGGTCATGCGCGGAAGCATCCCCGTCGCATGTCACTTTGGTATGGCGAAGAGAGCAAACTCGAGCGAACCCGTTCGGCTCTCAAAAGCCACTTCCACACGGCGGCGTCCGGTCAGTTCATCGAGGTTGAGGATCGAAGAGTCCCTGAGCCGGATACCCATTGACTGTGTCGCCTGCACCGATCGCCAGGCGGGGTTCTCCGTGCCGATGCGATAGTACAGCCAACCACTCCGCGCGGGCAGGGCCCGGGGCGGGCGCTCGACCGGAAAGAGTTCCAGGCCGGGCAGGCCCATGCGAAATAACCGATCCACCTCCTCTGTGCTCCCCAGCTTCCAGTCGAGGTGGCTATCACCCGTCAGCAGGCGGTGGCAGATCTCTTCCGACATGTCGCCTCGAAGGACGCCAACGTAGCATTGCCAGTCGGATTGCAGCCACTTGGGCTCGACCGCAGCCGACAGAGTGGCTGTGCCGATGCCGACGAAATAACGCTGCTCAAACTCCAGCACCGCCACCCGCGCCAGGATCGCCTCGATAACGTCCTTGACCCGCCGAAAGATTCTCGCGAGTTCGTCGTGGTCGTAGACAGGGAGATCCTCGAGTCGGCGATCAGCCCCGAAGATCGCCAACTGGCCGGCCGCCCGACAGAGCTCCGTGTAGGCCGTCCTTGGATGGATGCCGCGGGCGAAGGCGATCACCCGCAGCACGGCTCGGGCTTCAAGAAGCTTCGAGAGCATGAACAGTCGATCCAGGTCGCCGGGCTCCGAACTGGAGAATCCAACCTGCCGACTGACGACCTGCTCGGTCAGCACCTCGACCTTGCGGCCGATCAGGTCATAAACACCTCGCACGATGTCCCGGCCCAGCGGCGACCACGCCTCCACGGAAAGCATCGGCGGAAAAAAATCGGGGTCAATTTCCGGCGCCCCCTCGCGGTTGCCCGACTGGCGAATCTGGGCGATCGGCAACAGTTCGAAGCCGGAGAGATCTTCGGTGGAAAGCTTGAGCCTGACGTTGACCCGGCGAAACTCGACCTCCTGGTCGTTGCCGCCCGATGCCTCGTCTTGAAGCGATTGCCGCAGCGCGATGGACCGGCTGCGGTCGTGCGGGCCCGGCGGGGAGACGTTGGGACCACCGGGATCGAATCGGGGCACGGCCAGGTAGACCCGCACGACCTCGCTCGACTGCAGCGACTCATCGAGGGCGGCCGCCAGTTTGGCCACTTCGGCAGAGGCAGTGGCGAGGCCCACCCGCTCGGGCTCCTCACCCGGCTCGAGCCAAACGACTGTGCCATCCCGCAGGCGGGCCTGGCACGCCCGGAGTTCGAACTGCCGGTTGGCCAGTGCTACCGGATCGATCTCCAGCCTCACGATCCCGTAGCAACAGGGGTCGTTCGCCACCGTCGATAAAGCCAGTCGCTCCGCCGCGTGACGATCGGCTGCCTGGAAATGGTGCGGCCGAAGGAACATTCCCTCCGACCAGTTGACGGGAAGATGGCGCATGACTGCATTCCGGATGGCGGCGACGACCTGATGGACTCCGACGACGAAAGCCGCTCCAACGACCGGCGATCGAGGTCTCTGCCGTGGAGCAAAGAGACCGCCGGAGGCTGCGTTATCGGAGATCGCGGCAAAACGGGTATCCTACCCCGCGTCGCTGAGTCGGTAAACTGCGGCGCAGTTTGAAAGAGCCTCCATGACCGAGCCACGCCGCACAAACGCCGAGCCAGCTGCATCCGAGGTCGATGCCTTCAGGCAGCGGCAGGACAGGTGGCGGGCCGGCGCCGCTTCGGCTCCCCGACCGGCATCGCGCAGGGTTGCGGCCGGCGCCGCTCTCAGCTTGGCAGCGCTCGCAGCACTCCTCCTTTCGACTGCGCTGGTCGTCGCCCCACTGTTTTCCTGGCAGACGGCCGGAGTCGCCCTGATCGTGGACGATTATTTGCCGACCACACTGCCAACGGTGCCCTTCGCACACCAAGACGGGGCTGCCCTCGCGGCATCGCTGTCGGGCCGTCTCGCCCCGTCGCTGGCAGCCGAACTGGTGCAACTCAAGGGCTTCGAGACAGTGGAGGCGATGCGGGACCGATTGCATGGTTACTGCGTCGGCATGCCTCTCCGCGGCAGGGACTCGATGATCGCCTATGTCCGCGGTCAGTGCGTCGTGCCTCCCCCGGTTCTTGACGCCGACGGAAATGAACGCCCCGACCCTCGTGGGGGCCACGCCTGCCTGGTGGCGGCCGACGCGACACTGCGGGGCGAGGGGCTCCGTGAGATGGTGCCCTGCCGTGAGATCGTGGAGTCGATCGGCTCCGCCGCCAGCCTGACAACGCTGGTCGCGATCGATCTGGGAGACCTCCGTTGGGATCCGAGAATCGGCGTGATCTGCGGGCTGGTACCGCGGCAGTTGGACCGTGACCTCAAGGCCCCGCCTCTCCGGGCCAACGGCCAGAACTGGGTGATCGCATCACACGATACCCTGCAGTATTCCGGGGCGAGCGGCACGGCGAAGCGGACGTTCTTTGCGGCCGCCCTCGAGCAGGGGCTCGCTGGGGCCGCCGACCGTGCCCCCTGGGGGGACGGTGACCGCGTCGTCGAACTCCACGAACTGGCCCCGTTCGTCGTCGCTTGGACCTCCGAATGGGCGAGAGTCACGACCGGCGGCCGCGGGCTCCAGCGACCTGTTGTCTGGAAACTAGGCGTTGGGCGGGTCGCCCTCGGCGACATCCCACGTGGCATACGGTTGGTGCGGGTGTCGCCGACACCGGGCGCAGGAGTGCTTGCAGCCCTGCGTCGACTTCTTCCCGGTAGGTCGCCCGCAAAGCCCGCGACTCCCACTCCCGCAGCGACCACGCCGCCGGTTGACGGAGCGGTGCCGGCGATTGCGACAGGGATCGCGGCTCCGGCGGAACCCGCGGTCGCCACGGCACTCTCGGATGCAATGCCGGCCGCCGTGGCCTCCGGCGCTACCGCCGTGCGTGATGCTGCGACAACGGCCGCTGCGGCCGCCGGCTCCGTCGCTCCCCCTCCGCCACAGGCGACGGCTGTTACAGCTCCCGCGCAACCGGTTCTGCCGGCCGTGCAACCCGCCGGGCAAGGTCAGCAACCCGCCGGGCAAGGTCAGCAACCCGCCGGGCAAGGTCAGCAACCCGGCGGGCAAGGTCAGCAACTTACCGATGTGAATCCGCAGCCTGCGGGTGTGAATCCGCAACCGGCAATCCCAGCGGCGGGATCCCAGGGGCGGGCGACTCCTGGTGACTCGCGGCCGTCAGCGGCGTTGTCGGCGCGGCGTGATGACCCTTGGGCTCGTCTTGAAGCCACGACCAACCGCACGGGCCCGCCCCCTGCCTCACTCTCACAGCCATCCGTGATCGACTTTGCGCCACATCTGTGGCGGCAGGCGGCCTCCTTCGTCGCCACCACGACCA
>JBIIFB010000133.1:0-10627 GCA_044237545.1 Pirellulales bacterium | reverse complement strand
AAGAAGTCGTGGCGCCACCAATGTAGGGAGAGGCAACCCTGAGCGATTTACGCATGACCGAATGAACAACTTCTTGATGCCGCCCCGGCTACGCCCCTTTCGGATGCCTTCCGCCGCTCACCGGACTTGCGCTAGGGCCGACTTTGCCGCGATCCGGCAGGCGTTTTCTTCCGAAAACAGCGCAAATGCCGCGAAAAGCGCCGGTGCCGTAAAGCAGGAATAAGCGCGTTTCCCGTCCGGGAGACACCCTTATTCCTGCTTTACCGTTCCGGGGCTCCGAGTGCCCCCACGCGGCATTTGGCCGCACCCGCTGATAGCTAAAAAAAGCCGCCCCCGGGTGGGGACGGCTTTGCGGCTCAGCTTTGCCGCACGCTCCGAACATAATCGGCGGCGATCTTCCGGCAGACCTGGCTTCGGGAAACGCTGTCGTCGAAATACTCGTTCTGGCGGCCGCGGGCCCACTGCTCGGATGAGATCCGCAGATACCGCGGACGGCCGTCAGGAAATCGTTCGTAGAGCTTCACGCGAAGCCACCCGCTCGGCAGGTGGTGGATACGGGACACAGGTCGACCGTGGTAGGTCACGATGCGCATAGAAACCTCTGGAAAGGAGTAGTACGGGTAGAAACCAAATAAAGCGGCCGTGGCGGTAGAGGCCGCCACGGCCGCGATCGAAAACTTTTCGGATGACAGAAGCCGGGGCTACGAAGCCCGGCGTTGATCCTCGTCGGTGGCGCGACGACCACGCACGCGCCTCCACCGGGAAACCTTCTCTGGCCGCTCGGTGAGGCGGATAAATGGATCCGTCACGCCCGCCGCGGCCATCTTTTCTCCCAACCGGATGCAGAATTGCGCCTGCCGCTTCGAGAACCCGAGGGCCTCGCCAATTTTTACGCGCGACACACCGGCCTTGGCCAACTCATAGGCCTCCGCCGCGTGGCGCGGAAGTGCTGTTGGCGTAAACAAGTCGACAAGAATTTGCTGCCTGACCAGCAGCGGTTCAGACAGCGTCGTGTCGGCATCGCCCGCAATCGACTCGGCGACAACCGCTGGCAGCGACTGTGCCAAAACGAGATCGAATTCCGCCCGCAGCACGACCTTGTTGGAGCCGAACTGCTGGTGCGGAATGGCTCGAATTGGCCCCACCAAGAGCTGCCTGAGAATGACGCCAGCCCGACGGTCTCCGGCAACCAGTCCGGCCTGTAGTGACTCCAGGTGCCGGAGGATATCGTCGGCCGTAGGCGGCGGCTTTCTGTCCTGCGTCCGGGACGCCAGCTCGGCAAGCCGGGAACGCACCACCTTGAGGTCGCGTTCACGGGTCACCAATCGCTCCACAAGAGAATCCATTCCGTCTCCGCCTTTCTCGATCGCAAAGCAGAGGTTGGCAATACTGCCACTGAGTTTGGACTCTTCGGACTGCAGTGCCCGCTGCGATGCTGCGAGGTCGCCACCACTGGCGTGCATCTCGAGGACGCGGGCAACGAGCTTCTCGCGGCAGTCGGCCAGCGACATCACTGTCTGGACCACAGCAGTGATTACGGCATCGTGGACCTGATCCCGGAGACACGTGGTGCGGTTCCAACACTCGTAGTTTTTTGCACGAGCGCACCGATAGCCGCCCTCGTTCCGCCCCTCACCGTGCATGGGACCGCCGCAGATGCCACATACGAAGATCGTGGCAAGCAGGCCGCGGGAGTCCCTCGGCTTGCCCGTGAGCGGGTGGTCGGCACCGGAAGGCACCGCAAGCCGAGAGCGGCGCCGATCGATGGCGGCGTTTGCCTCGTACCAGACGTGGTCGCTCACGATCCGCAGATGGGGTGCTTGTCGGGTCAGCACCGCCTCGGGGCTGTTCCGCACCAACTTCGAGCGGCCGGTCGTCAGCTGCTGCTTGCTGATTTTCTTGCGAAACGTCTGCTCGCCCCGGTAGTCGAGCCTCCGGATGATCTCGATCAGGTTGCGTGCATACCATTCGGGCTTCTGGCCGTGGGTCCCCTTGGAAAACTTGATCGACGTCAGCCAGTCCGCGACAGCCCAGAGTGGCTCGCCGCCAGCCACGCGGGCGAAGATTTCGCGGACGACCGCCGCGGTCTCCTCGTCTACGTCGTCGAAATACGGCCCCTCCGCCGGTGCCGATGCGGTCGCCGGCTTACTCGGCCTCCGGCGATAACCCACCTTGAGCGCCCCAAGTGCTGCGCCTCGTTCCCAGAGGCCCTGCTGGGCCCGCTTGATTCGGCTGCGGTTGAAGTAGTTCGCCCGACTGTGCTGAGACTGTGACGAGCTCAGCCGCTCAGGCCAGTCTTCGTCTGTCGTATCGATGTAGTCCGTCGGACACAGAATCCGAATCCCGGCATCGACGGCCATATTGAACAACTGGTGGGCGAAGGTCATGTGCCGATAGAGGCGGCTTGACTCCTCGCTGACGATCAGGTCCCACCGCTTGGACTCGATACCGGACCAGATCTGGTTGATGCCGGGGCGGCTCAGCAATTCGCCGCTGACCTCCGGCTCTCGGATGACCTCGATGGCTAGCCGGTCGAGCTCGACGTCGCGGGGCAGATTGTCGGCCAGGAATCGACGGCAGTTGGCGATCTGATCCTCGGTGCTCGTCGGCCGCTGTTCCTCAGTGGAGTAGCGGGCCTGAATCAAAACCTTGGTCGGCCGACCGAATGCCATCTCGATGGGTTGGCGGAGGCGCATCATCGTGCACCTCCTTTACGGCCGTTGGATCGTTTGGTCTTTCTGGTGCCGGATTTTGCGCCGGGTGGTTTCTCCTTTTCAGGTTTTTCCCGAGCAATACCGCGTTTGTTGGATCCCTGCCGGGGGTACTCAGCGTCCTGGTGCGTTATCTGCAAGGAGACGCACCAGGACGCAACTTCACGCAAACACAGCGACAACAGCGTTTTGCTTCTTGGGCATCGTCGCCCCGTGCGTCCATATGCGGCCCTTGCGTGCAGCTGCGGGGTCGGATTGAGGGAGGTTTTTTCGGGGCCTCTGAATCGCTTTTTTCCAGGTAAACACGGGGTGTTCAAGAGGCCGGGCAGAGCTCGGCGAACGGCGGACGCGGTGAAGCCGCTTTCTCGTTCCCCTGGAATACAAAACCTTTAGGGTTGGGTCGCCGTCCGAAGAGGTGGATGGCTTTGAGCGCTCTGAATCGACTTGATCGCATCTCGAACCGCATTGACTCTGCGTTCGTTCAGTTCCCCTGCGGGAAACTCGCCACGATCGCATTGGTCATTGAACATTTGGATCAATTCTTCGAGCTGAGGGATCGCTTCACGAGCAGCAGACCCATAGCTTTCAATCTCTTTCATGATCAATCCCGTGCGGCTTTGGCTACCATGCGCTCCTTGGGTTTTGGCCAGGAGCACGCCAGCTTCGATTCCTTCTTGGAAGTGGTATTTCGTCAGCGCTTTAAACCCGCCCATGCGGATATCGTTGCTAAACATAGTGTCGGCTGGGCTGGTCGACCGAACCGCTTCTAAAATATCGCTAGCGAGCGCCTGCACGTCATCCGCGGTAAGCCGGTTGTCGAAGAATCCCTTGAGAGTGGCTCGTGCCATCCCATCCGCATTTTTCGCGACCGCACGAACGGCAGGGTAAAGGAGTTTTGGATCCGCGTTTTGAACGTCGTCCGCGAGCGGACCGGAGAACAAGGCCGCTGCGAGCTGACCTTGCGTCAATTGAATCGGGTCTTGCCACACGATCGGCTTCAATGGTTCTGCTGTTTCTACAACCGCTTTGAGAATGTCGGGTAGCGAGGGCTTGGCACCATCGCCGAGCGCACGGATCGCCTTGGCTGCTTTAAACCGTAACCAACGATCCGGGTGATAGAGCAGCTTCACAAAGATCGGCAACGCCTCATTGCTCTTGAGCAACCCGAGCGTTTCGCAGGCTCCTTGGGCCACTGGGATGCTGTCCCCTGAGAGCAAAGCCATCAATTCAGGGATCATGTCACGCGACTCAGGACGACGGGCCAGTTCATCAGCAGCCCAATCGCGAACAATAGGGGACCAATCGGAAAATGCTCCCGCTAATTCTTTTGCCGTCTTCTCTTTGCGATCCAAATCGAATCGGCCCGAGCTCACTGCGGCTTTGACTTGTTCGGAGGTAAGCCACTTCGAACGATCAGCGTCGCGCCCCGTGATCAGCAACTTCTTTCGTGGAGTCGAATACGACAACACATAGCACGCGTTCGGGCTGAGCTCGTAATAGCTGCTTTGACCGTAATAAGTATCGTCGTGCGTTTTGCCTCCTCCATACTGTTCGTCGCCATCGTAGGTAAACGACCCGTCGCTGCGTCGCACCAGATCGAGATGCCATGAGGATTCTGAAAAGAAAGCCGCAGCTGCCTCGGGCCCTCCGGCATTGGCGCCGAGCACCCCCCAGAGGTAACTGAATCCTTGACCGGTATGACCATATTCGCGATTGCGGTAGGCGGCCGTGCACATTTTTGCGAAGCCTTGGGCCTGCGATTTCCGTTGGTCGATCAGCGAGAACATCACCGAAGCCATAGCATTCTTGCCGTTGTTCTCGTGGTAAGGCCACGGTTCATGCTCGCCGTAGGGGACCGCTCCTTTGTCCGCGAAGAAACCGAAAAAGTTAGCGGCGCGCTCGATCGCGGGACCGATCTCGGGATGCGACACACCGCATCGCTTGCCCAAGACAATCGACACGTTCGAGATCAAACCGGTCGCGTTGACGGGGCCGTAGGGCGGAATCGAACCATGCAATTCGCCATCAGCATTTGTCGGAGCAACACCGTGGCCAAAGGTCCCATAGAGACTTTGGCCTCTTGCGAGCGAGATCGTGTACTCGCGAATGGCGGGGAGGACTTCTTCGTCGCCGGTGAGCAGGTAGTACTCACAAAGGAACAGATTTTTATACCCCCACTCCCACGTCACCATGCCCGGCTTCAACGTCAGCCTGAGATCCTTCGGTGCATGCTTGCGAGCATACTCTCGAACCTTTGGAAGGTACTCTTCATTGCCAGTAGACATCAGGGCCAAGCAGTTCACAGCTCCCCATAGGTCGTCTTGCAATCGTTCTTTCTCGAGGACTCGGCAAGCCTCGTTGAAGATCGTTTCCGATTTGGGGCAGTCGAACGGAGCAGAGGGACTATACGTGCCCATCACCCGTAGTTGGATCTGCGCATCTTGCTTCTGACCATCTCGCCAGAGAACCAGGTTCAACTTCCCATCTTTCGCTGCGGTTTCGGCCTTTTGGATCGCCGTGGCCAAACTTTTGCGAGCGTCGGCGGTAAAGAGACCGCCATCTACCCCGAGGATAATATCGTCGACGCGTACGATCCCATCGGCGGGGGATTTCGCACCGACATGGGTTACCAAAATCTGTCGGCTCACATCGGTGGTGCGACCTTGAACGCTATCGAGGAACGTGGCGGGCTTGGTATAGATCCAGCCTCGCATGCCGGTCGCTCCCAAGTTGTACGTACGATCGCGTTCAACCTCTTTGGTCTCCCCCCGCGTCAAATCGGGAGGTGTCGGCGGCTGTGCACAGACTAGCGTCGCTTGAAGATGGACGATCGATAGACCAGCAACGAAAAGGCAGCTAGCAACAAAGAACTTCATAACAGGTAGGACTCAGGGTATTTTTGAGAGAAGGAATGAACGGAGCAATGCTTCGGATGGTGAACTAGGAATCAGCGGTCTGACCCACCCACATGAATGCCGCCGGTTTCTAAGTTAGGTTTCTGCCCTTGACGCTGCCCCCAACTTGGTACCAGCCGGGCTGTTAGCTTAGCGGTCGGTGAGCAGTTTGGCCCGGGTGGGCGAGCAGACCGGCTGGATAAAAAACTGCCCGGGCATCGCACCATCCCGCGCCAGCGAATCGGCTGGGCGCTCGCCGGCTGCCGTGGCCGTCACCACCAGCGGCAGCACGCAGGCGGCCGCGACCGCGATGGCAGAGAACCGTGCGCGGTGTCTTCTTACGGGCATGGTTGCGTGTCGTCCGTCGGAACTGGCATGCTGAGTGCAGGCCAAAGTATAGCCGTCAGGAAAATGGTCCCTTGCGCACCGCCCCGAAACCGTTGAGCGTACTGGTCGCTGCCGGCGCGTGGTGCGCGATCGCCGCAACGGCTGCTGCCGACGTGCGGATCACGAAAGTCGTCGTCGATGGACGGGAGATGCCTGTCGAGGCGGCGCAGGCCGCCGACGCGACACCGATTCGCGTGCCATCCAACGCAAAGCGGATCGTGTTTTTCTTCGAGGGAGAGGCCGGTGCCCCCACCGTGCAAAAGAGGCCCGCAGGCAGAAAGACCGAGGAGAAGCTGCCAGAACTCCGTGGCACCAGGCTGCGGTACCGACTCGACGGTATCGATGCTGACTGGCGGGATGCGCGGGCGGAAGGTCGTCTCACCCTGAACTTCCGCGACGCCAAAGGCAACACGGTTGGCAGCTCCGACGCCAGGATCGAGGGGACCTCCGAGGGCTGGCGCGGTCTGCCCGAAGCCTCACCCCTGACGGCTTCCTCCCTCTCGAGCGTGGCACCGCCGCTGGCCGCCAAGGCGATCGTAAACTTCCTGTCCAACGGTGGCGACGAGCCGGTGGGCATAATGGCGATCGATGACGTCGTGCTGTCGATCGCCGCTGAGGGCCGCGAACTGCGCCGGCATGCTCTGCCTTTCGTGGGTCTCGGCGACGAGGTGCATCCGCTCGCCACGCCGGGAGGGTGGGGACGGTCCGGATCCCGCGGCGAGATGAGCCGCGTGGCGGTGCGGCCCGATTCTGGAAAGCCGATCCTGGTGATTGAGGACGACGATCCCACTGCGTACGGGTCGTGGATGAGCAGTAGGGAGGAAGTACCCGTCGAGCCCGGAGACGCGGTGACCGTATCGTGGCGGGCGGCACACTCGCTTGGCATCGGCGGTCGCACGAGTGCCACCTACACCGGGCTCGGGCCCGGCACCTACTGGTTTCGCGCGGGCGCCTTTCTGCCGGGCGGCCAGCCGACGGGGGTCGAGGCCGGCGTGAGGGTTTTGGTGGTGGTGCCGTGGTATTCGCGTCGCGACGTGTGGGCGGGCGTGGTGGCGGTGGGCGTCGTCGCCGGTGCGCTTGTCGCGCGGGCGGTGTCCCTGCAAAGGATGAGGCGCAGGCTCGTTGAGATGGAGCGGACCCACGCACTCGACCGGGAGCGGGCGCGGATCGCGCGGGATCTTCACGACGACATCGGTGCCGGACTCACGGAGATCGCCATGCAGACCGACTGGGTCCGCCGCGACGTGCAGGGCCTCGCCTCGGCGGCGACAGTCGCGCGGGCCGAAAAGGCCTGCGCCTCGGCGATGGATCTGGTGCGGAGCGTCGATGCGATCGTCTGGGCGGTCAATCCTGCCAACGACACGCTCGACCGGTTCGTGCCCTATCTGACTCACTCGGCCGAGCAGTTTCTCGACGCCGCCGACGTGAGCGTGCGATTCGATGTGCCCGATAAGGTGCCGCCGCTACCGCTTGCGGGAGCCGTGCGACACGACCTCTTTCTGGTTGTCCGTGAGGCAATCAACAATGCCGTCAAGCATGCCCGTCCGCAGGTCGTGCGGCTCGGCGTAAGGCTGGACAACGTTGAGGTGCACGGGAGCCATGCCAACAGTCCGCAACTCGTGATCACCGTCGAAGATGACGGCCAGGGCTTTCCTCTGCCGACATCTGTGCCGGGAGCACAGCACGCGGGCCGCTCAGGCCTGGCCAACATGCGGCGGCGGGTGGAGGATCTGGGCGGGCGGTTTGTGATCGAGAGCAGGCCGGGTGGGGGAACGCGGATCGAGTTGGCCGTGCCGCTGGAAACGGATTCCGCGACCGTACCCGGGCTTCACAAGGGAAAAACATCATGAGCGCGATCCAAGGAGGCACGATTCAGGCGGGCACGATTCGAGTGGCTGTGGTTGAGGATGACGCTCGGCTGCGGCGGACATTCGTCGACGTGCTGGAAAGCTCCGCAGATTTTCGCTGTGTGGGCGCGTTTGCCACGGGTGCGGAGGCCGTGGACGGCATTCCGAAACTCGCGCCCGACGTCGTGATCATGGACGTGAACCTACCCGACACCACGGGGGTCGAGTGCGTGAAGATACTCGCGCCCCAGCTTCCCGCCACGCAGATCCTGATGGTGACGGTCTATCAGGATCCCGACACGACGTTTCAGGCGCTGGCCGCCGGCGCCCACGGGTATCTTGTGAAGCCGGTGCTCTCGGAGCGGCTCCTGGAGGCGATCCGCGAGATCCGGGCCGGCGGCGTGCCGATGAGCCGCACGATCGCGCGAAAGGTGATCGAGACGTTTCGCAGCCGTGAGGCCGCTGAGGCCGCGGGCACATCCGCCGCACGGTCGCCAGCTGCATCCACAGATCCGGCTGCCTCGATCGATGACGAGTCGCTCACGCCCCGGGAGCAGCAGGTGCTCGAGCTGCTCGTCGAGGGCTTTTCCTACAAGGAGATCTCCCAGCGGCTCGGGATCTCGACATCGACGGTGGGCACCTACGTGCAGCGGATCTACGAGAAGCTGCACGTGTCGAGCCGCCGCGAGATCATGGCCCGCCGTCGGCCGGGCCGCGGGTGACAAGGGGACGCATCCTTGGCGTGACCGGCTGGCCAAATTCCCGCTCGAGTGACTGCGGCAGTGCGACGGGCAGGAAGGAGCGGACTCGACCGAGTCAGTAGACCCTTTGCGGCCTGTCGTTCCTGCTGTGGATAAAATTGCGACACGCGGGGGGGCCTGGAGGATGCTATCGTTATGTGGGTTTCAGCTAGGGTCTTGAGGATTAACGAGGAGTTTTTCCATGGGCGTTCGGACGGGTTTTCTACGATTGCGACAAGGGTTTACCCTCGTCGAACTGTTGGTCGTGATCGCGATCATCGGCACGCTCGTGGGGCTGCTCCTTCCGGCCGTGCAGGCGGCGCGGGAGGCGGCACGGAGGTCAACCTGCTCAAACAACATGAAGCAGATCGGGTTGGCGATGCACAACCTCGTCGACGCCAAACGCAAGTTACCCGTCGCTGCCGACATGTATCCGGCGACGACAGGCTGCTCGGTCGTCACTGCTGGTGCTTGGGGCCCCGCTCACAAAAACTGGAACGTCGATATTATGCAGTTCATCGAGTGTGGCGACCTTTACGCCAAGTATGACTTCGCGAACGGCATGACAGGCGGTACCAACTGGAGCCTGTTTCAGGGAAGACGAATTCCGTTTCAGGCATGTCCGAGCAATCCGGCTTCCAGCACGCTGCGAACCGCCTTTGGCGGAGTCTTTGATTACTATGGGGCACCAAATACATGCGCACCCATGTGTTACTCGCCGTGCGCCGGGCCCCAGGGCCGCAGCGGAACGCAGGGCGATTGCGCCACGCTTGGCAGTCCGAGTTATTGCAACGTGTTCCAATCGGTCACCGTCGACGGAAACGTGTGTCAGGGCTGGATGCAGGGTTACCTCAAGATCGCAGGGATGAACCCCGGCATGTTCGGCGGCATGAGCGGCTACCAGTCACAGTTCAAGGATGCCATCGATGGGCTCTCGAAGACAATCATGTTTGCCGAACGCCGTGCCGAACTGGCCTCCAAGGCCAGCTTTGTCGGGTACGAGTTCGTGACCGTCTACACCCAGTACCGCATCAACAGCTCGTCCCTCAACCTGACGGCGAATGACGGCAAAAACGCTTGCATCGCTGCGAGCAACCACCAAGGCGGAGCTACATTCTGCATGGGGGACGGCTCCGTCACGTTTCTGAACGAGTCCATCGACTTCCAACTCTACAACTACCTCGGCAACAAGGCCGATGGCCAGCCGGCGAGCGTGCCATGACGGCGTTGCACCAACGGCGGTGGAAGATCGCTGCGGTTGCTCTGGTGTTGATGGTGTCCAGCACCATTGGCTGCGGCAGAAAGGGGCCACCCGGAATGCTCTGGGTGACGGGCACGGTGCTGTATGAAGGCCAGCCGCTCCCGGAGGGTGCCGTGCACTTCCTGGCCCAGGGAAAGGGAAGTGTGGGGAGTAGCGGGTCGTCCCGCCTGTCCAATAGCAGATACGGCCTCTACCTCGCGCCCGGCGAGTACGCGGTGGCGATCATCTCGCAGGAGGGTTTGCCCGAGATGGACATGAAGACTGGGCGAGAGACTCCCGCGAAGAGCCGTATCCCGGAGAAGTACACGGCTGTTACGACATCGGGGCTCAAGGCGACGTTTGACAACGGCCACCGCACGGCTGATCTCAGCCTCGCACCGTGACGGTGCTGAACCGGCTGCGATGAGAGAACAGTTCTTTTCGATCCCCGTGGCAGCAAGATTTCATCTTGGAGTGCTTCGAAGGTCGGAATCGGCACGTTGAAAACTCGCCGCCACGGGGGAACTGAAGAGGGAGACGCGGCTCTTTTCGACCTCGGGTTAGTCCGCACGACACGTCGTGTAGACAAGATTACGACGCCTGGCCCGCGGCAGACTGGTGCACTGTGTCGATAGAATTGGTGTGAGAGTTCGCACCATCAGGATCATCGACATGACGCGAGACAGCGACGACTCCATGGCTCGGGCAAGCCATGCCGGAAGCGCGGGTCGGCGACTCTCGCGGCGGACGCTGCTACGGGCAGCCGGCGCGGGCGTCGGCCTGCCGCTCCTCGAAGCGATGCTGTTCG
>JBIIFB010000266.1:0-3458 GCA_044237545.1 Pirellulales bacterium | reverse complement strand
TGCCGAACAGTGGACGCTGGGAGCCGAACTGGAGGAGGGGGGCGGCATGCTCAAGGGCCGCGACGCCATCGTGGCCTCGCTGACACAGTGGCGGACTGCGCATCCGCAGGCTGCCCTGAAGATTGATGTCACCGACGTGCAGCCGCTGGGCGAGGGCGTGGCCCGCGTGCAGGGCACACTCTCCTTCGCCGGAAAGGCGGACGCGGAGCCTGCCGTATCGCGGTTCGACAGCCTTCGCGTGCTCGAACAGGGCCGCTGGAGAATCGCCGAGTCACGGGTGGTGCCAACGTCGCGGACAGCGCTGTCCGACCTCGCCTGGATGCTGGGCACCTGGCAGTCAACCGATGCGAAGACTGGCACCACCATCGACGCGACCTACGAGAAGAGCCTCGCGGGCCATGCCCTCGTCGGCCGCATCAAGGTCCGCCGCAAGGATGGATTGACCGTTGAATCCCTCGACGTGATCACCGCCGACAGGCTCACTGGTCGGGTGCAATCGCATAGTTTTGATTCGACGGGCGCCCGCGCCGAAGGCCTCTTCAGCAGCGACGGCAGCTCGTTTGAACGCAGGCTGGTCGGCACCCCTGGCGATCCTGCCTTGGGAAGCCGTGCCGAATGGGTGCAGGTGCTCGCCCCGCTGGGCCGCGACATGCTGCTCTGGCACTCGATCGAGAGGACCATCGATGGCCGTCCCGAAGCGGACACCGATCCGGTCCACCTCCGCAGGCTCCGCTGACATCACCCCTTTTCTTTCGTCTGAGTATTCCATTCTGCATTCCGTCCCCTGGAGCCGACTCATGCGTTTCAACTGCCCCCGCCGTCGACGATGTGTTCACACGGCAACGGCTCTGCTCACGTTGGTTGCCCAAACATTCGGTTCGTCTTCACTCGTCTTGGCCCATGGCGGTGGCGGTGGCCACGGCGGTGGCGGTGGCGGGGGCCATATGGGCGGCTTCAGTGGCGGTGGCGGCCGAGGGGGCTTTGACGGGAATCGTGGTGGTTTCGACGGAGGCCGCGGTGGCTTTGACGGAGGCCGCGGCTTCGAGGGCGATCGCGGTGGCTTTGACGGCGATCGCGGTGGCTTCGACGGAGGCCGTGGTGTTGAGGGCGATCGGGGCTTCGATGATGGCCGCGGGTTTCGTGATTTTGACGGCGGCCGCGGGATCGACGGGGGTGCCCGCATCGACGGGGGCCGCGACCTCAATGAGGCGGGCCGGCTGGATGGCGGCGCCAGGCTCGACGGCGGTGCCCGCTTCGATACCGCGGGCCGGTTTGCAGGCGATGCGAATGTGGCGCGGGCAGCCGCCGTTGGTGACCGGGGAATCCGTCCCTATTCGATGAATACGCTGGCGGTTCGCGGGAATGTCGTCCGCAACAACTTCCGAGCCAGCAACTGGTATGGCGACCGTGGCTGGTATGGCAATCATTTCAATCGGTGGTGGCCGGGCGGCTGGTGGTTTGCCGGAGGAATGATGTCGGGGCTTGTCTGGGCCGATCTTTTCGCCTGGGGCGGCTATGGTGGCTACGGTGCGGGCGGCGGTGGTGGTAGCGGTGGTGCGACGGCCGCGATGATTCCTTACGACTATGGCACAACGGTGGTCTATCAGGATGACGGCGTCTATGTGCAGGGCAGCCGCGTGGGGACGGCTACGGAATATGCTGAGCAGGCGTCGGCGATTGCTTCGCAGGGGGGCTCCGACGCGAAGATTGCTGACAACGACGAGTGGCGCTCGCTGGGGGTATTTGCCATGACGCGTTCACAGGAGACTGACGCGAGCAATTTCCTCTCACTGGCGATCGATAAAAATGGAATTCTCCGCGGCAGCTATTACAACGCGATATCGGATGAGAATTCGCATGTCACAGGACGCGTTGACAAAAAGACGCAACGAGCGGCCTGGACGATCGGCGACAAGAAGGAGCCGGTCTACGAGGCGGGCATCTCCAACCTCACCAAAGATCAACTGACGATCCTGGCCCATAAGACCGATGGCAAGGTCGAGCAGATGCTTTTGGTGCGTGTGAAGGAGGGTGTGCCGGGCGCGGGCCCGGTGACGGGTTCGGGGAAGTCTTCGGATCAGAGCCCCGCCTCCGCGACTGGGGCCACGACTGGGGCAGGTACAGCGGCTGAAGCAGGCCGAGCGGGGCAGGGGACGGCTGCTCGTCCGGCTGCTGAACCGGAGCAGGCCCCGGCCGACGCCAACTAGCCGAATTTTCTAGCCGAATTTTCTAACCGAATTTTTTCGGGATGCCTTCAGGCAGCCAGGCAGTTTTGCAGAGAACCGGTCTGCAGAGAACCGGTCTGCAGAGAACCGGTCTGCAGAGAACCGGCAAAAATCCGTTCCAAAAACTCATTCAGAATCGAAGGCTGGCAGGACGCCGGTACCAGCCCGGCGGAATCGCCTTCAATTTCAGTCGATCGCACTCAAACAAAGCGGAGGGCATGGGGCTCGAACCCACAACCCCTTTCGGGGCACCACATTTCCAGTGTGGCCGCTAACCATTCGCTTACCCTCCAAACGCGAGAAAAACAGCACTTTTTCAAGCAAGCGTCCCTTCTGGGTGACAACAGGGTTACATCTCGCTTTAAAAATCCGTCAAACCCGAGTTCCGAGTATACCCACGGTCCTCGAATGAGCGACCCCGTGATTTCGGCTCGTACAGGCGAGGATTTTGAGCAGGGCAGGGGATAGGCGACACAACCGTCGAGTACTGCCGCCTTCGGCTTTTAGGGCAGCCGGCCCCCCCTCAGCCCCGCCCTCGCCAGTCTCAAGCGCGACCTGAGACGATGCGCCGCTCTGGCCGGATAGCGGGGACGTCCGGCCGCCAGCGGGCGGCTGGACTGAGCATTTTGCTGAGGCTCAGCAGCACGCATATCGTTCCTGATTGTTTGATTCGTCTCCCGAACGAGTCCCAGCTATGTTAAAAATGCTTTGATTTGGTCTCGCTATCCGTGCCTCTTCAGTTGCCATCTCCGCCGAACCCGTCACCCAACGAACTCCCATGATCACATCAGACACGTCAGTCATTGCTGCTCTTCAGACGTCCGTCGGCATGCATCTCACCGCGATCGAACACTACTCGACTCTAGCCGAGCACCTTGATCGCTGGGGCTATTCACAACTCGGCGAGAAGTACCGAGCCGATGCTGAGGAAGAACGTGGTCATTTCAAGAAATGCGTAGAGCGCCTTGAATTTTACGACGTGGCCCCTGTTCTGACGCACCCTGCACCTTCGTGGCCTAGGCACGATTTCGCGGGCATCTTGGTCGCCAATATGCAGTTGGAACAGAAGACCGCGATCGCCGAGCGGGCCAATATCCTTGCGTCACGTGCCGCTGGCGATGAATTGTCGGCTCTGGTGTTCGCGGAATTGCTGGAAGGTAGCGAGGAGTCCATCAAAGACATTCAGGCGGTGCAGTCGGTGATCAAGCAGATCGGACTGGACAACTACCTTGC
>JBIIFB010000132.1:0-10732 GCA_044237545.1 Pirellulales bacterium | reverse complement strand
GGGAATGCGGGCGGGAATCCCACAGACTACCTCAGATGCGATCGCCCTGCGCGGAGCGTCACAAGAATGACCCCGACCGGTGATCAACGCTTCGGCGGATTCAGCAGCCAGACCGGCAGGGAAATGCCCCGCTCGCGGGCCCGCACCTGGATCGCGGCGAGGTAGCTTTCGAAGAGTTGCACTGCCGGAGAACCGCGGGTCTTCGCCGAATCAGCGGCGTTTTTTGCCTTGGGGCGGGGGCGTGGCGGCATCCCAGACGAACGTGGGTTGGTCGCAAACCAGAGATCCCCCGCCGTGACCAGACGGCCGATCTGGCGGTCGAGCAGGGCCTCTTGGTCGCCACCGTCGGCTGCGAAATACTCCTCGATGCCAGCCTGCTGCATCCGCCGCCAATCGGCTGTCAGGGCGGCGCGAACCGCTTGCACGTCATCCCGATCCATTCTGTCGACATTCCGGGTGATCAGGCGGAGGCCCGCCTGGCGATCGCGACCCGAGACTTCGCCGTTCAACAGCTGCCTCTGCATGGTCAACGTCTCGGCGACGATCCCCTCGCCGCCCATCCAGAACCATACCAGTGCACCGATCGCCAGCAGGACTCCCACAGACACAACGGCAACGGAGCGGCTTTTGATACTCATGCGTGACCGCTACTCATGCTTGACAGTGTTTCACGCGTGACCCGGTTTCACGCGTGACCGCGTTGACAGTCCACCGCGTCTGCATGCCCACCCGGGGAGATTCGCTCATGGAGCTCATGGAGCTCAAGGATGTCATGGATCTCATGGATCGGAAATGCTGTCGTCCTCGTTACCCGGAGCGGTGGGATCGTTGCCATCCCCGATCGTGCAATACCAACGGAGCAGCGTGGCGTCGGTGCCGTTCTCGATCGATTCCACGTGGCCGTCCAGGAAGACAAAATTCGTGATGCCCCCATGCATGCTGCCATACTTCCGCGGATTACGATCGTCGGGGCTGTCTGCAATGCCCCGCAGGGTGTCGCGGAATAGGGTCAGCGGTGTGTCGGCGGCGAACATGGCAGTGTCCCCTTGATCATGCTGAACCATGTTGGGCGAAGACGATTCAGTCGTCTTTGGGATGTGCCGCTCACCCACGGCAAACGTTCGGCTCAGGCCGTCGGAAACCTGCCGCGGCTGCACTGAGGAGTAGGTGTAGATCGGCCCCGCCTGCTTCGGATCGAGCGGCCCGCCCGAGAGTCCGTAGTTGAAGTAGCTGCCGGCATTCGCGGCATAGTCGCCTCCGGCAGCGACGCCCGTCACGGTCGGCGGTTGGTCGTTGTTATCGAAATTCCGGTCGGCGGCCGGCGACCGCCGACTGGGGCAGAAGAAGGTGGCGACCGGTGTCCGCATGGCGGTGCTGTTTTTGTCGTCATAGACGGGCACCGTCTTGTCGTAGGCCGCATGGATCGACGACTGTTCGATAAATGGCAGCACCCGGAAGGCCCACGACACGCCCATCGGGTCTTTGGTGTCGCGGCCCTTTGGATAGCTCTTGTTGGCATGCTCGTAGGTGACGATGCCGAGCCCGACCTGTTTCAGGTTGTTGGCACAAGTGATCCGACGTCCGGCCTCGCGGGCACTCTGCACGGCCGGCAGGAGCAGGCCGACGAGCGTGCCGATGATGGCAATCACGACGAGCAGTTCGACAAGCGTGAAACCCCGGCCAGCATGACCGGGGTGGAGCAGGCACCCCGCAGGGAAAGCGGTCACGCTTTCGCGAGGGCCCTTTTGTTGGAGGGGTCGCATGTGAGACATCCTTATCCAGTGCGCTGGGATAATTGACGATAGATGCTGGGATAAAATACCCTTTTATCCTAGCGGATGCAGTAAACCGCCTCCGAGGACCGGATCAGCAGGGAATCCCCGGTCACGGCGGGGGTGGCCCAGAAGATCTCGTCCTCACTGCCCACTGAGGACTCGGCCAGAATCTTGAATTCGGGCCCCGCCTCTAGAACGATCGTCCGGCCCCGCTCGTTGACCAGATAAATGCGGTTGCCGATCACCAGTGGGCAGCCAACGGCCGTGGTGCCGCCCGGCAGTCGCTTGCGGTATTTTTCGACGCCGGTTCGCCTGTCGTAGCAGACCGCCTTGTCGCCGAAAAAATAGAGCAGGTCGCCCACGACCACGGGCGACGGCATCCCGGCGCCACTCTTTGTCTTCGACCAGAGCACGGCGGCGGTCGCCGTCTGTCCCTTCGGAAGCGTCAGGTCGCCCAGATGTCCGTGGCCGATCGCATAGACCGGTGCCTTGCTGCCGGGGCTCGAGGTGCCGAAGTAGACGCCTTCGGCATCGGCGACGACGGAACAGGCGAACGAGGTGTCGAGGCCGCCGAGCCGCCAACGCTCCCTGCCGTCGGCGATTCCATAGGCGATCACCGTGCCCTGGCCGGCCGTCACGACCTCGGCTGTGCCGTCGTTGAGCCAGATGACGGGCGTGCTCCATGCGGTGCCCTTGTCGCGGTCGGCGGTCCAGATGTCATCGCCGGTCCGCGGATCGAGGCAGTGGAGCCGCGCGGTCTCTTCGTTGTAAAGCTGCAGCAGGAGCCGGTCACCCGCTCCGGCGTTGAGCGGATCGCGATAGAGCACCGGCGAAGAACCGGTGCCAAACTGGTTTTGCATCGGTTGGGGTCCGAAATTCCTTCGCCACCGCTCGTTCCCCTGCCGATCGAGAGCCGCAAGCGTGCCGGTGCTCCCGAAGAAGGCGAAGACCGTGTCGTCGGATGCACAGGGGGTTTCCGTGGCGTAGGTATTCGAGGCATGTTTGGCGAACTTCGGCACCGCTTCGACGACCGTCTTCGACCAGAGTATTTTTCCGTCCGATGGATCGAGGCAGAGCATCCGCCACTGCACCGGTTCCCTAGGGGCCGAGGCCATGCCCCACGTGGATAACGACATCACGCCGCCCATGCCGCTGGGATTGTCTGCCTTGGGACCAACGGCGGTCGTGAGATAGATCCGTCCGCCCGCGACGATGGGCTGCGACCAGCCCGCGCCAGGAATGGCCGTTCGCCAGGCGAGGTGGTCGGTGTTGCTCCACTGGGTGGGCACCGTCGCCTGCGGCGCCAGACTCCCGGCCATGCCGCCGCGAAACTGAGGCCAATCGGCGGCACCGGCACTGTGCCCCAGCAGCAACTCCGCCGCGATCCACGTCACCAGCATCGCTCTCCACCGCATGGGACTCACTCTCCGTCGCGAAACGTGGATCCGAAACCAGCCCGTGAAGTTGCAGGCCATAAAATTCCACATGCTCGAATTGTAGGAGCGATGCGGAAGATGCGACCACCGCAGTTTCCGCCAGGAAAGACCGGGGGGCTGGTCACGGAGATGAGTCCCTCAGCGACGGCTGCCCCTCAGCGACGGCTGCCCCTCAGCGACGGCTGCCCCTCAGCGACGGCTGCCCCAGGGCGACGGTACGCTAAGCTGCTGCGATCCGCTCCCATCATGACGGCATCCACCCACCCACTCCTGCCCGCCGATCTGCCCGTGGCCGCCGTTCTCGGCGACGTGGTGGCGGCGTCGCGGACCGGGGCGGTGGTCGTGACCGCGCCCCCCGGCTCCGGCAAGACGATGCTCGTGCCGGCGGCCATCCTCGACGACCTGCCACCGCCGTCGCGACTCATCCTCCTGCAGCCCCGGCGGCTGGCGGCCCGCGCCGTGGCCCACCAGATCGCCCGGCTCCGTAATGTGCCACTCGGCGGTGAGGTCGGTTATCAGGTGCGGTTCGACGCCCGGGTCAGCCGCGACACGAGGCTCGTCGTCGAGACCACGGGCATCATGCTGCGGCGGCTGCTGAGCGACATCGCCCTCGACGGCATCACCGCGGTCGTGCTCGATGAATTCCACGAACGCACGATCGAAATGGATCTCGTGCTCGGACTCTTAGTGCGGGTTCGCCAGACGCTCAGGCCCGACCTCCGCATCATCGTGATGAGCGCGACACTCGCCGCGGAGCCGGTGGCCCGCCTGCTGGGCAGCGGCACGCATGCCACAGGGCAGGCCGGGCCGTGTCCGATCATCTCGGCCCACGGCCGGCTCTTTCCGGTCGACGTGCGGTTTTCGCGCCGCGGTCAGCAGCGGGACCTGATCGACATGGTCACCGCCGCCGTGCCCGAGGCGCTTGGCGGCACCACCGGCCATGTGCTCGTGTTTCTCCCGGGCGTGGGGGAGATCATGCGGTGCGAGCGGGAGTTGACGGCGGCGGCTGAACGGCAGGGGCATGTGGTTCTGCCGCTCTTTGGCGACCTCCCGCCGGAGCAGCAGGACCGCGTCCTGACCGACATGGGCCGCCGCAAGGTCATTCTGGCCACCAACGTCGCCGAGACCTCGCTCACGATCCCCGGGATCACGGCCGTGATCGACTCCGGGCTCGCCCGCCAACTCCGTGTCGCACCGGCCACGGGGCTGCCACGGCTGGAGCTGATCCCGATCTCGCAGGCCTCAGCCGAACAGCGGGCCGGCCGCGCCGGCCGCACCGGGCCCGGCATCTGCTGGCGGCTCTGGGACGAATCCTCCCATCACCACCGTCCGCAAGCCGATCTGCCGGAGGCCCTCCGCGGCGATCTTGCCGAACCCCTCCTCCACCTGCTCACCGTCGGCGAGCACCGCGACTTCCCCTGGCTCGATCAGCCGCCTGCCGAGAGCCTCGAACATGCCCGGCAGCTCCTGCACCAACTCGGCGCGATCGAGCCGGGCCCCACGGCAGCTGACGACCGGGTGACACCGCTGGGAGCCGAACTGGCCCGCCTGCCGGCGCATCCACGCCTGGCCCGGCTGCTCCTGTCGGGGGCCCGGCTTGGCGTGCTCCGCGAAACTGCCGTCGCCGCCGCGCTCCTCTCTGAGCGGGATCCCTTTCGCACCGGTGGGCATGGCGGACAGGGGCCACGGGACAGACACTCCGTTCGGATCCGCTCGGATGTCGTCGATCGCGTGGCGGCCCTCCGGGGCTTTCAGGCCGGACTCCCGCCGGGCCGTGCCGATCTGGAACTCCATCCGGGAGGTGCGCAGAACGTGCTCCGGGCGGCGGAACAGCTCTATGGGCTGATCGACAGGCCCACCTTACCGCCGCCGGCAGACCCCGAAACGGCCCTCATGCAGGCCCTGCTCGAAGCGTTTCCCGACCGCCTCACCCGGCTGCGGCCCGGTGCCCAGGATCGCGGCACCATGGTCGGCGGAAGGGGCGTGCGGCTCGACGGCGGATCGCGAGTGCGTCACGAGCCGTTTTTTCTGGCCATCGACATCAACGACGCCGGCGGTGAGGCGGGCGTGCGGCAGGCGTCGGCCGTCGAGCTCGCGTGGCTCGCCGAAGGAACGCTGGCGGCGACCAACCTGCGAGTGGTGGAGGAACTGCTCTATCACCCGTCGCGAAGGCAGGTCGAAGCCCGCCTGCGACGGTACTGGAACGATCTGATCATCGACGAGACCCCGATCCCGATCCGCGACCCGGCGGCTGCTGCGGAACTGCTCGCAAGCGCCGCGATGCCGCTGCTTCCCAGTCTTCTCCCTGGGCCCGACACGGCCGCGGGGAGTTTTCTCGCGCGGGCCCGCTGGCTCGCCGGGGCCGTTCCTGACCTCGGGCTTGCACCGCTCACGGATGCCGATCTCGCCGACATGCTTCCCTCACTCTGCCGCGGGCTGCGATCGCTCGACGATATCGCCACCGCCGACTGGCTCTCCCGGCTGCAGGCGGGCGTGGGCCATGACCGTCTCGCCGAGCTCGACAGGCTGGCACCTGCCCAGCTCGAGCTGCCGACCGGAAAACGCTACAAGCTGGCCTACGCAGTAGGCGGTCCGCCCGTGCTGGCGGTGCGGATCCAGGAACTCTTCGGCGTCAGGGAGACGCCGCGTGTGGCAGGCGGACGCGTGCCCGTGCTGCTCCACCTTCTTGGCCCCAACCACCGACCGCAGCAGGTGACCAGCGACCTCGCGAGCTTCTGGAAGACGACTTACGGCGAGGTGCGTAAGGAACTCCGCCGCCGGTATCCAAAACACGCCTGGCCGGAGGATCCCCTGGCGAAAGCGAACCCCGCGCAGCCGTGAAGCGGCCGGTTATACGACGCGTGCACGACTTGCCGTGCGCACGGCCGATGTGGTTTATGTGTCGTGCAACGCCACCGACCACACGACTGATTTCCGAAACCGGGCCATGACGATGACGCAGTCGCGGTCTGTCCGGAGAGCGTTGTGCCCTCCGGTGACCGACGCCCTCCCCCCATTTCGTGTCCCACAAGCAGGAGCCCCCCTCATGCGTCGGATCGTTCTCGTCGTCGCCGTTCTTTCCAGCCTCGTCATCGCCGGCACTGCCTCGGCTGAACAGATGCGTTCCGCCCGCACCCAGGCGAGCGCGACCCGCAAGGGCCCCGTGGCCAAGCTCGTCGAAATGGAAAAGAAGAAAAACGAGTGGCTGCGTCAGCAGTTCTTGGGCAAATAGTCCGTCGTCACGATCATGATCGTGCGACCGGCATCATCGGCAGCCTAGCCCCGCGGTGGACCAGCGAGCGCCGCCGTGATGCGTTGGACGATGATTTCCGGTGACGGGGCGATGCCAACCGTGATCGCCTCCTCATCTTCCGTTGGACGCTCGAGCAGCGCACACTGACTCGCCAGAAGCGAGGCGGGCATGAAATGCCCGGTGCGCTGCTCGAGGCGTTCGCGGAGCAGGGCTGCGTCGCCGTCCAGATGGACCAGTCGCACGACCGGCTGTCCCGCGACCTTCGTTCCCACGCCAAGGAGGCGTCGGTAGCTGTGTTTCAGGGCGGAGCAGGCCAGCACGATGCCCCGCCGATCCCGGATCGCGGCATCGATCAGGCCGGCAAGCCGGTCAAGCCATGGGCGTCGCTGCTCGTCGTTGAGCGGAATTCCCTGCCGCATGAGGGCGACGTTTTCCGGCGGATGATAGTCGTCGGCATCGAGAAACTCGTAGCCGAGATGGCCCGCCAGAAGCCGCCCAATCACAGTTTTGCCGCAGCCGGCGACGCCCATGATAATAATTGTCTCGGGCTGCCGTGCGGCGGGCACTGTGGAGAGCGACATGAGACCACCGGTTGGCCGCCGGGGGCACCGACGGAATTGAGAGACTGTGGCAGCGAGTGAGGAGCCTACCGTACACGGCCCAACAGCCAGACAGCGTATGCTGAGCCGATCCCTCCTGGAAACATTGCCGATGACACCAGAAACAGCAGCCTGGGTCGAGGGTCTGCGGGCTCACGCGATATTCTCGCGGCCTGCCGGGGCACTGCATGAGCCCCTCAGTGGCCCGATCGGCGGGCGACCAGCCGCTGCGATCGCAGCCGAGAGGGCTGTGCTGGCGGCGAGCCTTGTCGCCTGGTTCGACACGACGCTTCCCGGGCTGCTGGCAGAGCGGGCCGCCGAGGCCAAAGCCGGTGGCCATGAGGCCGGCAGCGGGCTCGACGCCGAGCCGGCGATCGTGATCACGACCACGCCGGCCGGCTGCGGTGCTGCGACCGACCTCCTCGATCGTGACGACCCGCTCATGCGGCAGTTGCGGGGCCGCTTTGCCTGTGTCACGGAGCTCGAATACCGCCGCTTCTGCATGCAGCATCCCGATGAAGAGTACCGGCTGCACATCGCGCACTGGAGCTGGATGAAAACCCGCGTGCCGGAGCCTTGGTGGCCGAGGTTTGCCCGCTGGCCGCTCCACGCGGGCGAGTGCTACTGGCTCCACCGCACCGGCACGGCCGGGGCAGGGAGGGAGCAGCGATCGAGCCACCTCTGGAAATGGAACGGCACGACCGCCTCAATCCTCCGGCCGTTCGTCGATGAGCGAATCCCGACCGCCTGAAAAAGATGCATGCAGGCCGTTAGAGATCGACCCAGGATTTACAGCCACCGAACGACTCCCGCCACGGCACGATCAGCGGCTCCGGCAGGGCCGACACCGCCACCTCCAGCACGTGGAGTTCGTCATGCCAGCGGTGAAACCGCTCCTCGACCACGTGGTCGGCCCAGACATGCTCGCCCCGAAACCGGGCCAGCCCCTCAAGCGATTCGATTCGCACTGCATCCACCACGCGGGCCATGTGACGAAAGACGACCGTGCCCTCAGGCGGCCTGTCTGCATCGATATCGACGAGCAGATCGCGGGCCTCCGGCACGAGACTCTCGGCCGACTGGTGCAGAAATGTGGGCATGAGCAGAAACTCACGGTGCGTGAGTTCGAACTGGCCCCCCGGCTCCACGATCCCGCCCTTCCGGAGAATCACCCGCTGCCGCCCTTGCGCGAGCGCACGGCAGATCGCCGCCCATTCCTTGAACGCCGTGTGCAAGGCCGCCTGCATCGCTGGAGCCCTTCCTTCCAGTTCCTTGACGAGCCATCCTCAACGAGGACTATTTGGCGGGCGGACGAACAAACATACCCTCGGCCGTGAGCTGGATCACAGGGATGGCGAGCTTCGGATCAAAGACGCCCTGGCCCCGGACCACCACGTCGGCACCCTTCTGAATGCCGAAGAGCTTCCGGGAATCGACCGGGATCACATTGCCGTCCGCCCCGAGAAACTGCACGGCCGTCATCGGCGCGTTGGCCTGCCGCTTTTTGCAAAACGGGCAGTTGTCGTTGTCGTGGCCGGGCTTGTTGGCATGGTCGTCTGCCGGGATCTCGACGAGCACGAACGACGCCCTGTTTTCCAGGAACGGCTCCATGCCGCGGGCGCCGATCCGGCCAGCAATGACGATGGGCTGCGGAGCCTTCGTCAGTTTTTCCTTCGCGGCCGTCGGCGTGACCGCCCCGGCCGGCTCGGCGGGCAGCAGGAGCTGTTCCCGTGCGGTCGCCGGGTTGATCTCAAGCCCCAGACAGAGCGGAGCGTGCGTTGCAGCCGCGGCCAAAACCAACCCCAACGCCATGCCACCCGACACTCGTCGCCCGCCTCGCAAAAACCACATCACGCGTCCTCCTCATTTTGGGATTTCCAATCCGTCGACCGACTCAGCGCCCAATCATTTTTGACCTGTTTTTCGCCGCGATCTCCACGCGTTCTCCACCACTGCTTGACCTAACGCCGGGCAACGCCCGTGTCTGCCAGGCTATTTCCCAGGACTTGTGTTCCCAGGACTCTTGCTCCCAGGACTCTTGTTCGCAGAGCTTTTGGCCATCTCAGTGAGCGTTTTGATGGCCGCCTCCAACCGCTCCCCGAGTTTGTCGAGGTCGATTTTCTTCAGGTCGTCCTCGGCCCCGTGCAGGGCCGTGTCGAGCACATCGAAGCACTCAAACACTTCCTGGGTTGCTTTCTTACCGACCTCCTGTGCGGCCGCCTCCTCCTTGGCGAGCAGCCCCTCGAAATCTTCCAGCAGGTGGCCGACCGCATGCACCTTGTCGTCAGCCTTATCACGCGCACCAGCCTGAAGGGCTCCCTTGACATGCCCCCACATTGCCTCCAACTCGGCCACGCCTGCGGCCAGAGTCGTCGGATGGGCATGGTCGTGGTCGTCGTGGTCGTCGTGGTCGTCGTGGTCGTCGTGGTCGTCGTGGTCGTGATCGTCGTCATGCTTGTCATGCTTGGCATGGTCATCGTGATCGTCATGCCGAACGGCGACCGGCCGAGCGGCGGGCGGGGCTGATCCCGTCGGACCGCACCCTGGAAGGGTGCCAGCCAACAGCCCGCAGGCCAGCAGCGGCATGGCGGCCCGGCAGTGGCCCAGCCAGAGAGCACGGAGGTGTGGGCCACGGAATGACGAGTCTGGCATCATGAATCTCCTGACGCGACGGGGAGGGGTATGGGAACGGGTATCGTGAAGATCAAGCATACGGTTCAGCCGGCGACAAATGCAATTCTTTTGCGTGTTGGCTCCGGCTCCGGCTCAGGCTCGGCCACAAAACAGACGATCGAGCGTTCGGCCAGGTCCAGTGGCAGCGAGACGTCGGCAAGGGGGCCCAAGCCGTCAGCGAAAATATCGTCCGGTGACGAGCGACTTGTGTCGATGAACAGCCGCCAGGGGAGCGACGCGATGGCGGCGGGCTTGGGGAAATGGAACCGTCGGGGCAGCGAACCGGAGTGGGTGAAGATCAGGACGTGCCGCGGCCGGCCCTCGACACCACCGGCGGCAACGTCGTCTTCCGCCAGTAGTCTCGCACGGGTTGGGGCACCGAAGAAACAGACGAGGCTCGCATCGGCGGCATACCAGTCGACATGGCTGCCCTCGGGCGAAAACCATTCCACGTCGGGCAGGCCTCCCGCCTCACTCGCCCCGCCCTCCAGGAACGACCGGCGGCGGAGCGTGGGATTGTCGAGTCGAAACCGCACCAGTTCCCGCGTGAAACGCACGAGTTCGGCGTGCGACTCGACGAGCCTCCAGTCAAACCACGAAATGTCGTTGTCCTGGCAGTAGGCGTTGTTGTTGCCCACCTGGGTGCGGCGGCATTCATCGCCGGAAAGCACCATCGGCACGCCCTGACTCAACAGCAGCGTGGCGAGCATGTTACGGATCTGCCGGGCCCGGACGGCATCGATGTCGGCACGCCTCGTCGGCCCCTCGACCCCGTAGTTGTCGGAGAAGCTGTTGTTGTCGCCGTCTCGATTGCCCTCGCCGTTGGCCTCGTTGTGCTTGTCGCGGTAGGTGACAAGATCGTTGAGTGTGTAGCCGTCGTGGGAGGTGACGAAATTAATGCTGTGGTATGGCTGCCGGCCGTCGTCGCCGTAGAGGTCGCTGGAACCGGCCAGCCGCGTGGCCAGGTGGCCGGTCTGCGCATAATCGCCCCGCCAA
>JBIIFB010000265.1:0-3475 GCA_044237545.1 Pirellulales bacterium | reverse complement strand
AGCGGGAGTTGTTTCGTCCATTCGCTCCCTCGTGCAAGGAGGAGGTGGCGGAGACATTCTTCGAAATGAACCAGCCGTCGCCCTACATGAACATCGTCGCACGCGTCCGTGCCGACAAGCACGCGGTCATCCCGGCCGTCACGCACGTCGACGGCACCGCTCGCGTGCACACGGTGAGCCGGGCGGTGAATCCGCTCTATTGGGCACTCCTCGACGCATTCGAGAAACGCACCGGCATCGGAGTGCTGCTCAATACGTCGTTCAATATTCAGGAGCCGATCGTGGAATCGCCGGAGGACGCCATCGACTGCTTTCTGCGAAGCTCGGTGGATTGGCTCGCGATCGGTCCATTTCTGTGCAACCGCTCTGCGTATCCCCCGGTCAAGCACCCTGCCGCATGACGTGATGCGAGGGTGGATCAGACCCCGACTCGCTGCAGGCCTCCGGGCAGGTGGCGACAACCTTGACTGGCACCATTGGCCTGACTGACAATCTGCTTTCAATCCGGACACCCGCACGATGGATCATCTCAAACGTTTCGCCGCCGAACTCTTCGGCACCTTCATACTCTGCACGATCGCCATCCTGGCCATGGCGGGAACGTCGCAGGGCGAAGCGGCAAGGCTCGTCACGGCGGTGGCCTATGGGCTGGCTGTGATGGCAGCGATGCATGTCTGCGGGAGCTTCGGTCCGGTCCACCTCAATCCGGCCGTCACGCTCGCGATCTTCGCGACCGGCCGCGGCAGCCTGCTGCGGGTGCTGGCCTGCGTCGCGGGGCAGTTGGCCGGTGGGTGCCTGGCGGGGCTGCTCGTGATGTGGCTGCTGGCGGGCGCAGGCACGGCGATGGGCATGCCGGTCGGCAGCTTTACAAAGGCCGATCCGATCAGGACGGTGGTCGTCGAGGGATTGCTGGCCATGGTCTGGTCGGCCGTCTTTCTTGGCTGCGTGTTCGGCAGCAAACTGGGGCAGACGGCGCCGCTGCCGATCGGGCTGGCCGTCGTGGCCGCGGCGTTGGCCGGCCTGCCATTCACGGGCGCGGCGATGAATCCAGCCCGGGCGGTCGCTTCGGCCGTAGCGCGGCTCGATTTCACGACGCTCTGGATGTATGCGGCGGGCCCCTTGGCGGGTGCGGCGGTGGCGGGCCTCGTTGGCCGGATGTGGCTGGACGACGGCACTGCCGCTCCGGGCCGGAAGTCCTGAAGCTCTGGCTGCTCTTGCCGGTGGCGGTCGCCGGTGCGGAGACTCCATGCAGTTCTACAATGTCTGTCTAACGCACGACCCGGCCCATGGTGGTCTGCACCGGTCGGTGCGGGATTTTTCGCGGGCCCTCGCAGCCCCCATTCTCTCGTTGGGTGCTGGCGGGACGGAAAGCGTCGATGTCGAGGACGGCGTGTCGGTCTGTCGGATCGGCTGCGGCACGAGCTGGCTGTTCCGGGGCTGCCATGTGATGGCGCCTGCTGTTGCCCGGCGGGCTGATGCGGCCGTGGCTGATGCCGATCTGCTCATCGTGCACTCGCTCTTTCGGGGGCATGCACCATGGGCTCAAGCCTGGGCGCGGCGGCAGGGCCGGCGGTATTGGGCGGTGCCGCACGGCTGCCTCGATCCGTGGGGCCTCAGCCATCGCGGCCTGCTCAAGCGGCTCTGGCTCGAGGCTTATGGCCGGTCGTATCTTGCCGATGCGGAGCGGGTGTTGCTCTCTTCGCGTCGGAGTCTGGAGAAGTCGTTGCCCTGGATTCCGGCGGAGCGGTCGACCGATCGGACCTTGGTGGTTCACTGGCCGGTCGATTGTCCGCCCCTCAACGGCCGGGCGTCGGTGCGGGCCCGGTTTCGGGCCGCGCATGGCATTCCGGAGTCGGCGCGACTGCTGCTCTTTCTGGGCAGGCTTCACTCGCTCAAGCGGCCTCTGGAAACCGTGCGGGCATTCGCGGCGGCGGCGCAGGCCGGCTCGCAGCACAACTGCCACCTCGTGATGGCGGGCATGGATGGTGATCTCACGCAGGAGGATCTTCGGGCTGCGATCCCGGCGGGCTATCGGGATCGGGTGCACATGGTGGGGCCGCTGGCGGGCGGTGCGGTCGCCGACGCGATGCTTGCGAGCGATGGCTTCGTCTCGCTGTCGTTCCAGGAGAATTTTGGGTATGCGGCGGCAGAGGCTTTGGCCTTTGGCCTGCCGGTGATTCTCTCTCCCGGCCACGATCTGGCCCATGAGATGCCGGCCCGTGATGGACGGTTTGCCTGCGGATGGCTGCTTGGAGACAACGCCGAGGCGACGGCCGTGGCGGCGATTCGCGAGTTTGGGGCGGCCACCGACGCGGCGTTGGCCGCGGCGGGGGCCGTGGGCCGTGCGTGGGTGGGCGAGAAATTGTCGCGGGAGCAGTTTCGCGATCGGCTCGCGGCGCTGGTGTGAGGGACGCGTCGAACGTCGTGCCGACACAAGTCCGCCATAAAAGCCCCCGGCGTGAGCCGGGGGATCGGATGTTAAATGCGGGGTCGCGTCAACCGTCCCGCCGATCCCATTCCGCCATAAAAGCCCCCGGCGTAAGCCGGGGGATCGGATGTTACACGGGGCGTTGCGTCAATCGTTGTTCCGATCCCATCGCTTACGCTCCGGGCTTTTATGGGGCGGGGGGATCGGGGGCTACATGTGGGGTCGCTTTATCCGCGCGGCTGGCCTTGGCACTCGACAACATACGTAACCACCGCCTCAATCCCGCGTGTGTCGTAGAGCCGACGCATGCTTCCGCTCTTCGTCCACCATATACCCGTGCTTTGCAGCCCATCGGATAACCGCCGTGAACACCATGCCTTCAAGCCACCCAAAACACGGTCTGGCGAGCGGCCGTCTGCCGAGACAACAACATGGACGTGGCTTGTCCGACAGCTGACAGCATGGAGCGTCCATTCCCGAAACGCACATTGCTCGACGATTGCCTGTTCGACGGTTTGCCGTTGAGGTGTGGTTAGCTCGACCGCATGGCCGCGCATGATTTGACCGGCGTGCCGTGCGAGACGGACATTCGGTGGGCGAGTCAGGCCATGATCATTGACCCAGCCGCGGGCATCGCCGGGCAGCCATGAGCCGTAGGTCGTCCATGTCAGGAAGAACGCCAACGGTTCGGGCGCGAATTGTGGGCGTGTGGGATGCGGCATGGGGGTAGTGTATACATGCGTACACGTTTTGACAAGCCCCGAAAAGCGTCGCGTTACGCACGCGGTCCCGCTCCCATAAAAGCCCCCGGCGTGAGCCGGGGGATCGGATGTTACGCGGGGCGCTGCGTCGAACGGCCCGCCGATCCCATCGCTCACGCTCCGGGCTTGTATGGGGCATGGGGGATCGGATGTTACAGGTGGCGGTGCGTCGAACGTGCGGCCGATCCCATCGCTTACGCTCCGGGCTTTTATGGGGCATGGGATCGGGGTCCCGCTCCCATAAAAGCCCCCGGCGTGAGCCGGGGGATCGGATGCTAGGCGGGGC
>JBIIFB010000298.1:0-10758 GCA_044237545.1 Pirellulales bacterium | reverse complement strand
CTGGGGGCCACAGTGGCTCGGCGTGGCTGAGCGGGTTGGGGATTCGGCGCAGCCGGGTGGCTGGGCGTTTAGCGTGCTCGACTATATCGAGGAGGGAAGTCTTCGTGATTCGATCGTTGGGGCGACGTCAGGCGCGGCCTACAAGACTCTACTAGAGACTCCGATACCGCTTTTTGCATGTCCGACACGGCGTTCGGCAAAACCGATAGCCTGGCCTGCCGCTGGCGGCTCGTTTCTTGGGGCAGCCAATAGTACGATCACTCCCTCGCGGACGACACGAAGCGACTATGCGATCAATAGCGGTTCGTCGGGGCCGTGCGTGCCGGTCGCTCAGCTTAAGGCTGCCTTCGCAGGGCTTACCGACTCGAAATACAACTCGAAGAAAGTGACGCTCTGTCGGAACGGCCAGACGCAGAGCATTGGGCTGCCGGCGGTAACCGCGCCGGGTCATGCTAATTCGACGATAGGCGCCTGTAATTCGTGCAATGGCCCCTACGATGCTTCGAACATGAAGAATTTTACGACACTGCAGAACGGAGATGACTGGAGGAAGATGACCCAGCAGGCAAAGATACTCGACGATCTTAGCGACTTGGGCCTGCCCGACGCCCAGGATGGGGTTTCCTTTCGGATGAGTCGACTGCAGGCGGCGAGCATATTCGACGGCCTGTCGAACACGTATCTTGTCGGTGAAAAGAGCGTACAGACGACGAGTTACGATACCGGCTCAGCTGAGGGCGACTCGCGGCCGTTGGTCGTGGGCTACGGGCCGGATGCGGCCCGCTGGGGTCATTTGCCCCCGCAACGCGATTCCATAACCCCTGGTAGCGCATCCGCCTTCGGCAGTGCGCATGCCGGCGGTTGGAATACAGCCTACGCGGACGGGTCCGTTAAGACGATGGGATATGACATCGAAGCTGATTTACACCGACGGCTGTCGAATAGGGATGGCATAAACCGCGGAGAAATGTCTGTGATGCCGCAGTAAACGTCGGTCGGCCACCGGATACAATTGATGGATAACAGTTACCGACAGGCTCGATTCTGGATTGCCATTTAAACTCCGCGTTCGAGTCTTACAGCATTACGATAGTAGCGATCACCTCTGACGAATATTCGCGTGCTCGACTTACGATTGCTCAGTTGAAATCGCTTTCAGAGAGGACGTATTGTGATGCTCCCGTGAGGATTTCATCCTGCGCATCCTGTGACGGTGTTCCGTGCGTGTAATTCGCGGTGACTAGCTGATAGTAGACATTACGCGCAATCGTTTCACGCAGAAACAAGGTGTGACCATCACAGAAAACAGTCATGACGCCCGCGGGATGCGCAGAAGACGGAAGATTTTCCGAACCCGCGGAATCGTTGATCACACTCACTGGGCTTGTACCTGGCTTAATAAACCCAAATCCGGGCGTTCCGATTGAACTGAATTGAGAATTGTAAGCGCTTGGTGTATTCGACGCTGAATCACTTACCGTGCACCACAGATTATGATTTTCAACACGCGTCCCGCACTTTTCTGCAAGGAGTAAAGTCGTGGAGGCGCCATCTCCATTACTAACTGCGTCAATACTGGAACGCGAGATGGTATTGTCCTGCATAACGCCATCGGACTGAAGAATCTTGAACGCCGAATAGGCCAGATCACCTGCGGGGACAAGGACTGCCGACCCTGTGTTGCCAGCGTAGGCGAGCGTCGGCTGACTTGCGTCGTTCGCGGGCGCACTCGGACATTTAAAACTTCCGATGCTTGGGAACGTAAGATTATGACTGTTTAAGGGCCGCGGGGCGGTCTCGAACATCTTCGATGCGTCGCGTCGTTCGATGTGGGGAAGAATCACCACGGGCCATGAAGGCGCATCGTAGAAATAGGTCACGGGACTGCCGACTACGGTTGACGATAAGTTCGGACTTCTATTTTTCCAGCCGGGCAGTTTATTAGCCTTCGTGTCGTAGGCCGTAATGGCTAACCCAAGCTGCTTAAGATTATTTGAACAAGTATTTCGCCGACCGGCCTCGCGGGCGCTTTGCACTGCTGGTAACAGTAAGCCCATTATTGAACCAATGATTGCAATTACGACGAGTAGCTCAACAAGCGTAAAGCCGCGACGGGTGAGGGGAACGTGGCGAGACATAGCGTGTCCTTAAGAGCGAGTGAACGGCACAGGGGCGATGGTTAGTTGGGTGCCGGCTAATGCGGGAAAAAGAACGGTCGTCGAAACGTTGCCTGCCCCGAACAATCTTATTGTCGCCGCCCCGCTTTCCTATGTCCAGAGAAGGGCGAGGCTGGAAAACGGATTTCTAAAAGGGACGGCACGAGTCGCCGTTATCCGGCGGAAACCGCACTTCGGGACCCGGCCGAACCGGGCCGAACCTGCCTCAAGCATTTTATGAATCAATGGGGAATAAACGTGTGCCGGACGGTGACCTGCCGCACCTGCCGGCTGGACGGCTCGAAACAGCGGATTCTGATTTCAATTCCACGCAGAGGAAATGGATAGGGAGGAGAGGTCTCATACTCCTCTGGTTCGTCGACCTGTCCGTTTGAATTATCAATATTCGCGTCCTTCGCGGTGCTATTATCAAAACCGTCGGAGCCTTGATCGGGCCCAGCTACACCGTCTTCGTCAAGGCCGTTGCTTTCGTAGTGCGTGCTCCACGTATCCCAAGTTCTTTTGCCTGAAAGCCCGATCGGGTCATCGCGATAATTTCCTTGTCCATTGCCAGCGAAGTGAGGGGCAATATTGGATGGACCAGCCGTCTCGCCGTGCCCAAGATCGACATAGCCGCCGTTGGCGATAGCTAGACCAGCCGACACAAACCCTGGGTCGTTCGGCACCACAGCGTCCGGACCAGATTGCCGTATGGGCACTGCCGGATCAAAGACCCTGATGTCGAAAGCCAAGACATTGGTCAAAACAACGTCCTCGCCGACGCGGGCTGATCCGTTCGATGATTCGAAAACAAGCCCTGGCGCTCCCGGCGCAAAAGCATACAAGGCGGAGTTGTTTGTCGCTCCCGTAGGATTGTGCATGAAACGGGCCTCAGGGCGTGTTAAATCGGCAAGAGTGTTCGGCACAAAGTGATTGTCGACAAGTCGCACCGAAATATCGTAGTTGTCGTAGAACAGCGGCCAGCTTTTATTGGGCTGAGTGGTGAAATAGTTCCCGTTCGCAGAGTACGGCGCCGTTAACGCCCACGTTGTTAACGCAGGATAGCCGACAACCAAGAGCTGCCTACGAAAGAGTGTGTATGTAGTCGTAGCTGCCTCTCCGCTGGTCTGTCGCAAAAACCAAGCTACCTCGGCCGCGGAGCTTTCGACCATCCCGGTACCAGCCTTTCCAAGGAAAGGCGTCTCGCTGTTTCGGGTGGTGAAAAGAAGCACGTCATCAATGTCGGCCGCGAGTGTGGTTTCGCCGGCAGCAGCGTCGCTGTCGGAAGCGGTCCCCTCGATAATCTCGAAATAACCCTCCCCGGCCTGTGGCTCAAGCGGCGGCAGGGTGCGAGCGGTCGCTCCGGCTAAGTCTTGCCGCAATTTCCAAGCAACCGTCCGCAAGCGGCCATCAAGCTCTATTGTCGAACGGCTGTTGGTGACGGCCGATCCAAAGACCGAGAATACCTGGGCGACTGCCGCCATGAGCATCAGTGTTGCCGCTGTCGCGACAAGCATCTCGATCAGGGTCATGCCATGACGGAACGGCCGATGGGTATGAGCAGCAACGAACTTCATTCGATGATCCTCCTGAGGAGGACGGCGTCCCAGACGTTGTGAGTTTTGCCAGGCTCGAATGCCACAGGGATCGATCGGTCAAAGATATAGAACGCACGGTGCAGCCGGATCGAGTCTGGATCATTCGCCACCGCCACGCGAAGGGTGATCCAGATTCCAAATACGTTTGAACGCGTCGTCGTTGTATTAGCCAAACGTGTCGCGGTATAGATGTGGTGAAGTGGGTTCAGATCTTGCAGCGGCTCGAGCAAGGGATGCGAGTCTTTAATCGGCGCCGACGTGCCGCTGTTGGCAAGTTTTATATCGCCCGAAAGTGACATCAAGGCGTGCATGCCTTCGGCAGGGCTGGTTCCTAATTTAGCATCAGCGCGGGAAACTGCGGGAGCTGCTGATCCGGATGTATGAAGAGCGCCGGCCACGACTGCATCCCAGACGTCGTCGCAGACGACCGTGTTGAGGTTCACACGCCCCGGTTCTCTGAAAGATGAGAGTTGGTTGACAGGCGTGATGACGTTATAGAGACCAGCGTCTTCGAGAGTCGCAAATGCCTTTGGGCTCGCGGTGGTGTGAATTCCAGCAAATCGGGAGGGAACATGAACGGCGTCAAAGAATCCGGCAGGAATCACGTTTGCGGATATCGCGGGGAGATCCGTGGTTTGGGCCGGTTGCACGTACGACCGCAGCATTCCCACGGCGTCCTCGTTTGGCACCAGATACAACTCTGCACTGCTGACAAACGGCCGGTTGAGCCATGGAAACCATGCGCTGCCGCCGGTCGCGACCGCCGAGGGGATCGTTATGGTGCCGTTTGCTGAAATGTCTCCGCGTGTGCCCGCCGTTGGAAGTTTCCAGAATGGGGCGGATGGCTTCCGCTGAGAGGTCGTAGCCGGGACAGTCGTTGGGGGTATAACCGTACTCGTCTCGACGACCGTGACCGGGCTCTGGTCAACGACCAAATATCGCACGGGCACGAGCGTCGTGGCAGCGTCGACATTCGGATCCTGGTCCCAGACCTCTTGCCCAGTTACGTTTGTGCCGGGCACAGTTCCGGAAATGGTAAGAGTCTGCGTTGGATCAGAAAGCCGTTCCAGGAAGACAGTTCCGCTGGTGTCCGTACCGGGCATGCGTAGCTTATTCGCGGTTCTTACCGCGGTTCCCAGGCTCAGTTGAGCTGCTCCGATCGTTGGCGAACTTCCGGTGACGATAGTCGTGCCTGTGGTCAGCGTCAGCGTGGAGTCTACGCCTAGCTTGGGCTTGTGATCGCCCGTTGCATCCGCCGGGAGATCTGTGAGAACAAACTCGTTGGGCCCGGCTGTCCCCGTATCCAGTCGAAGGTAGCTGGTCGAGCCTCCAGCCGTAAGCCTGAGTCGCCAGATTGGCAGCGACGTTCTGGAAAGGTCGTCGTATAGATTGTTTGTTACCGCGTATGCCCTACTGTTCGACTTCTTACCCAAGTCGACTCTATTTTGCAGCGAGCCATCTGTTCCGTTCGTCAAGGTGTCGAGTGCGGGATCACATGTCTCGGCGGGTGTACTCGTGGTTCCGGTTGAATAGGCTATCGCATTCCAAGGCCGATGGAGATTGATCACCATACCAGCGGTTCCGCTGGCCGTATTCCTCCAGGCAAATACTTCTTGTATGAGAAGTTCGGGCCGTTCCGCACCCCAAACGACTCTTCTTGCGGTCTCGGGTTGGTTTGTTATTTGGGACGTACTCGAAACGACGAGTCCATCGACCTTCCAACCCTTGGCCGGCTCCGCGTCATATTCGAACGGAATCACTCTTGAATCAGCGTCCCGGAATTCCACGATATTTGCCGCCCACTGCGCCGTAGTCGAGTCAGCGGGCCGTCCTAGTGCAACGAGGAGCGTGTAAAGGTCTTTGAAATACGCCTGTCTTTGCTGGTGATAAGCACCCGATCGCATTGTATTCCAATCCTTGGGGTATCCGCGAGCGTCTGCGGAGTCATCGGATTGCGCCAGCGGGCGGTTGAGGTTGAACCTCTCGCCTCGACTTACCTCGCCACTTAATAACCCGTTCAGCGGCATAGTGCCGTTTAGGGTGGCCGCTTCTTTCGTGACGGCATCATTCGCCCACATGCGAATCTTATGCCCGGCCGTGCCGGTTATGGCCGTCGTGTCCCAGCTTTCGGTAGTGATGCGTAATCTCGCGGACTCAGCGTTGGAGCCAAGAAGCGACTGCAGTCGTAACGACAGCTGGGGAGAATCCGCGTCGTATGGTCTAAGCAGGGATTCAAGTTCCGCGACGCCGAAGATATTGTCGACGACCGTACCCGAGCTGGTAAGGATCGCGTTACGGGGGGCACCTCTGTCAAGGCGTAGCTCATAAGGGTCATCCATGCTTTCAGTCGCGCCCCACTCAGGTTTCGCAAAAACAAGCTGCGGAAGTGAACCGGGGGAGCTCGGTACGGTACTTGTCAGTGTGATCATCCGCCCATGCAAGTCAGGCGGGGAATTATAAATGCCTCTTGGCGGCGGGTAGGTCGCGTTGCCGGAGGCAGCTCGCCAATCGGATCCCTGCAAACCGTCCCACCACTCTGGAGGAATCCCAGCGTTAACAGAGGTTCCAACAATGGCAGGGTTCACCCCGCGGTCGTTGAGCGTGCTGAGCGTGTCGTCGTAGTGGGGACGACCAGGGCGGGCAAGCGCAGGGGCCGCCCCGGTCCTAATCGTGTAGCTTCCAGAATTTACAAGGTTTGGAAGTGTGTTCGTGGAAGTAATACTGTTTATAGCAGCCTCGCCGTATCGGCCTTCCGCTGTTCCGGGTTTCGCTAACGGCACGCCGGACGTGAAGCGGGAAGTTGATGGGCGTCTTCCGATTTGTGAATCGAGCGTAAGCCCTGAAAACATTGCGTAATCAGAATTCTCACCAGGGACGAGATCTGTAGTAAAGACGTTGGTGGCAGCAGGGGTAGAGGCAGAGTATGTCGTGTCCGGGTAGCTCGACCGGGGAAACATCCAGCCGGCGTTAATCTCTGGTGGTCCATAGCCTGATCCGAGTGGCATGTTGTCAAAGTCAGGGACGACGGTCGCGCCGGTAGTTCGGGCCCAGTTCTTGTGCCGATGATTTGGCCCCGTGCGATACATGTTTGATGCAAAGGACCCATGCGCGTTCACGTTAAACCGGGAATCAAGATCGACGATCAACGCGGAAACATCGAAATGAATTTCTTCGCCGTTCGTTGCGTATTGCGTGGGCAACCCAACATCGAGAAAGAATCCATCGATTACTCCATCGCCGTCGTTGTCGGCGCCTAAAGGAAATCCTCCCTTTACGTTCTGAAGGTCGCCTTCCCAGTTACTATTGGAAGCCGGCAACACAAAGGCAGCGCGTTTTACAATAGAAGACGACACAGCCGGCTGATTAGGAGGAGGAGAGTGATCCGGGGATGCGTCACTGGGCGCCAGGTGTGTCAGGAAGGAATTGTCAGCGTCAAAGGCATCCCAAGGCTCGTTGTGGGTCCAAGCGCCCTTCGGGTCTTGGTGAATACTGAAATCGGGACCATTCAGGACATAAGGCGTCGAACCCCTTGGTACAAGAAACGGGCGTCTTCGCGCCGGGTTGTCGAGTACTACCGTACCATTGGCGGTGTCCACTCGAAGAACACGATGGCTGGTTGATTCACGGCCATCGCCCAAAAGCGTCATGACCCGCCCAGGAACTTGAGCAGTCGCATTGCTTACGCCTGTAACGCGAAGAACCGGCCCATCAACGACTACAGTGCCGGCTGTTCCTGTAGTACTAGAGCCATATTTGTCTGCAAGCAAGGCCTCGAATGTGACGTTCAATCCAGTGCCTAGCGGAGCCGTGGGTGAGGCATCCGCGCTTCCACGAACGAGTCTCAAGAACGCCTCGTCGAGAAGCGACGCATGAGGAATTCGAATGGCGTGCGACTGCATCGCCATTCTCGCAAAAGCCTTGGCGGCTTCGCGGGAACGCGTGGAGACCACTAGATAAGCGGTTCCAAGCATAAGGAATAACGTCAACATACTGAGAACAATTAACAGAAGTACACCGCGTCGTTGCGGTGTCCGGAATTGGATATCGCCGACGTCTATGGCCGTTGCCCGGTCCAAGCATTCGTGGAGTGGAGTAAAAGAACTCATGACTCGCCAATTCCGGAAAACTTCTCGAGGATGTGTGTTGTTGTGTTGCATCGGCCAATTGGAATCTACCGGCTATTGGGCGTACGGCCCCGGCCCTTCGAGCGTAACGGTCTGTTCAGCTAACCCAACGGAATCAAGTAGGACCGCGACGGCCCCTTCCAGCGGCGGAACCCCGGAAAAGGTCACATAGACTCTCGGCGGCGATGTGGTATCGTCTACACTCGCCATCACGACCTGGTTCCACCGCTGCGACTGGAAAGTGGCGGCGGTCTTTTTAGAGTCGTAGATCACAGTACCGGGTCGGACGGTCGTCCTGATAGTTCGATCCGTCGGCGGAACTACCTCAAGGTACCCCCCGCCTTCATAAAACGTTCCAGTAACCGTCGGTGTTGACAAATCCCGGTTATGAAAGACAACCGCTGTGAGCCTCGCTTGATCGCCTGCAGACAAGGCGTTGGTAGAAGAGCCGTCAATCCTCGAAACTGAAATGAGGCAACTGGTACGGCCGGCGAATGCACGAACCTTATTGAGTACAGCGTTTGTCGGGAGATCATCATCGGTGGCGGGCGGATTGTATACCAGGTCATCACGACTTTGCGTGATGAGGCGGCCTACAGCGGCAGACCCTGCACTGTCTTTTCCGTCTGATAGAATACCGAGTGAACGAAGCGATGCGCTTCCAGCATTTGGATACACAACGCCATCGGGATCAAGAATGTAGACGTTTGCGGAACCGGTTATCTCGACCGAAGCGGGACGGGTGATCCCATAGGTTATCGAGTCCGCTAACGCGTTTAGCGCAAGGTTCGATGTGCGGTCCAGTATCACAGCTTTTGTGGCTTCAGACTTCCCTGCGGGAATCAGCGACATTACGCTTGTCAGGCCGATCGCAAGAATGCCAATCGCAATCAACACCTCAACGAGTGTAATTCCCCTGCGGGCAGGCTTCGGTATGGGCTTCATGAGTTATCGGCCCCCGACCGCGATTTCCGAACGAATGAACGTTTGCGATCCAACCACGGTAGTACCGCGAAGATCGCATTCAGCGACCTTAACGACTCCTGTAAGCGGATCGATTCCAAGCCAGAAGGAGTCGGCATATTGCCAATTAGCGCCAAGGGAGTCATCGGCTCCGTTTGGGGCCGAGCCCGAATACGCCTGTCCAGCACGATCACTGCGCCCAATGAGGAGAAACACTGGCCCTGTTACTGGAACACGGGCGGTATTTCTTACAATCTGTCGTAACCGTCCTGCGGCGTCAAAGAGAATACACACTGCAGTCGAGCCAGCAAATCGCGTTGGACTGTTTGTGATGCCATTGAAAGTTGGGCTATCGGCCTCAAAGCTTGCCGTTGTGCCGTATCCAGACCAGAAGAGGTCGATGCATCGGCCTTGATCCAACAAAAAAGGCGATCCAGTTTGAATAGGCTGCCGAAGCAGTTCGTAAGTGTGGGGCACATTGGCCGCGGGCCACGCCGTATTCAAATCAGACTGGTTAGCGATTGGGTCTGCCGTTGATTGCGATCGAAGGCGAAAGGTCGTGGGCGAATCAAGTTGGAACCAAGGGCCGTTTCCGTCGAAACGAAGTAAGTCCCCGGCGATCCCTGTCACCGTCGAGCCGCCGATGATGTTTGAGATGGGTTTTCCGTTGATAGTGCCAGAAACGACCGAGTTGTGTTTCGTGAAGACGTACCCGGCGGGGACAGTTAGGTCTGGAAGATCGTCGCCGCGATAGACGGTTGGAGTTGTGGCAAACGACAAATCGAGCGCAGCTGCATTTGGGTTTGGGGCAAGCATCCAGAAGCCGGACCATTCCTTAGCGCCAATTGCTTGGGAATGAGCTTTTGCAATGTAGCTGCTGACAATCCGCGCTGCTTCTCTTGATCCGCGAGCCTCCCTCGTGCTGGAAAAATTTGGAAGTGCAGTAATAGCTAATATTCCAAGAATGGCGATAACCACCAGTAACTCAACTAAAGTCATAGCGCGATGCCGTCGAGTAATTACCAACATCATCGAAAGCTCACTTACTCGTTAAGTCGTGGTTTGTGATGTTATCGACAGCAGCAGTAACATTTGAACGAGTGCCTTGCTGATTGCCATAACAAATCGTGATGAGCGGATGGCTCGGCGGATATGCCCCGCTAGAAAGAATCCCATAGCCATCTTCGTCGCCGAGCGGGTCCATTCCCGCCGCATCTGGTCCAGCAGAGTAGATGAGAGGAATCAGCAGCCAATCGTGCTGGCTAGGAGGGGGCGTGACTCCCGACACCAGCATTGGGTCTAGCGGATCAGGTTGCATCACTGGGTCTCCGGATTGTAACTGCGACCGAAAGGCGGCCGGCCAGCGAATGAACATAATCGGCGTGTTCCAAGCGTCCACAAATTCCGGCGCCTGGTCGCTGTCTACGTCCCTAACTTCGTCAGGTCGAAATACATCCAGTCCTCCGTCTGAAAACGCACCACCTGACACAGATGCATATAGAGTTTCAGCGTTTGCATAAAGATTCCCATAGGTTTCGCGAGCGTCAGTCTTTCCGTTGCGAATCGTATTAAACCGATTTGGGCTGGGGCCCGCTGGATCGATTAGTCTATTGTGTCGCGCCTTAATAGCTCGACAAGGAGGCGTGCTGCACACAGACGTGGAGACGTCAATCCATGAGTCGGGCATTTCTTCGACCATTAGTCGACGTATTGCGACCAGCCGGGACCGCGCTCGGGCTTGTCCGGAGCCAACCGCAGTCACTCGTCGAGCCGCATAGTTCTCATAGTAAGGAACTACAATATCGTTGATCTTCCGTATTGTGCTTTTCGTCTTTTCTATCTTTGACCGCTGCCTCGCGGAGGCGAGTCCCGAAAGAGAAAGGCCTCCAATAATGGAAATAATTAGTAGCGTGACAA
>JBIIFB010000264.1:0-3496 GCA_044237545.1 Pirellulales bacterium | reverse complement strand
GTCGACATCGATGCCGCGGGCAGCGATGTCGGTGGCGATCAGCACCGGAGGGTGTTGCGACTTGAACGACGCCAGCGCCTTCTCTCGCTGATTCTGGCTCTTGTTGCCATGGATAGCCGCCGCGCGGATACCGGCCTTGTCGAGATCCCTCTGCAGCTTGTCGGCCCCGTGCTTGGTCCGCGTAAAGACGATCACGCGGGCCATGCCCTCGGTCGCAAGCAGGTGCACGAGCAGATGCCGCTTCTGCCGCTGTGGCAGAAAAAACACAGTCTGTGCAACCGTTTCGGCCGGTGTCGACTGTGGCGTTGTCCTCACCTCCAGCGGATCACGAAGCATCGAATCGGCCAGTTGCCGAACTTCGCTCGGCAGGGTGGCCGAGAAGAAGAGCGTTTGCCGATCCCGCGGCAGCATGCCGACGATACGGCGGACATCGTGGATGAAGCCCATGTCGAGCATGCGATCGGCCTCGTCCAGCACGAGAAACTCCACAGCCCGCAGATCGACGAACTTCTGTTGTACAAGGTCGAGCAGCCGGCCCGGCGTCGCCACCAACACGTCGACCCCCTTGCTCATCGCGGTCTCCTGCGGCCGCTGACCGACACCGCCGTAGATCACTGCGGACTTGAGGTGGGCATTTCGGCCATACACCCGGAAGCTCTCATGGATCTGGCCGGCCAGTTCGCGGGTCGGCGCGAGCACCAGCACCCGGCAGCGTCGGGCCGTCCGCTCTCGCGGATTGGCCATCATCCGCTCGATGAGCGGCAGGGCGAAGGCCGCAGTCTTGCCCGTGCCCGTCTGCGCACAGCCGAAGAGATCGCGGCCGGCGAGCACATGCGGCACCGCCTTGGACTGGATCGGAGTCGGTACGGTGTAGCCCTCGGCGATCAGTGCTCGGAGCACCGGTTCCGTCAGTCCCAAACTTTCAAATGTGTTCATGGTCAATCGTTGTCTCTTTGCGAAAATGGTCTTTGCGAAAATGGTTTCAAACGCATCTGCATACGGTCCGTCGGTCGCGACGGACGCGGTAAACGCAGGGACTGCGCGGCAGGCACACCGAGATTCATGCCGCTGCGGCCATACCGGCCACGGCATGCGTGCACACAGGCTCACGCCGATTCGTCACCCCGCGTGAGAGCCCATGGCAAACATGCCACGGGCCGCTGACGAGGAGGCAACCCCCTTTCCCATTCCTGGGACGCACTGAACCCGAGGCCTGCCAGCTATCCGCCTTCGAATCCGACGCAGTCAATGCGAGGACGAAAGCGGCTTGTGGCATTCAACACGGCCGAAAAGACCGTACGATTCAGTGGAGGGGGCGAGCAGATACGTGGGAATCACGCTCGATGGGCTCTCCGGACACTCCGGGAAGTCATCGCTCTCACCACCTCGTTACGGTCTCGATCATACCCTCGGGCCGCAGCGACCGCCAGTGCCCGGTCGGCCGTTGCGGCCGCCTGTGGATTCAAGGACATTGTTGAGTGGTTTCCCGTCAGCCGCCGGGCGGCAGCCCTGCGGCACATGCTGCCCAACAAACAAACCATCAGCCGGAGACAAATCATGGACGATCAGGGCCAGGAACTGTGGCACGGCACCGCCAGGGAATTGCTCCCCTGTTGGTTCGCCGACCGGATCCTGTCGCAGCCCGGACGTTTCGGCGCCTTGCTCGACACCCGGCAGGTGCTGATCATCGACGCGATCAAGTCTGTTCGGCAGGGCCCCAATGGGATCGTCTGGCTGGATGTCGAACTGGTCATCCCATACCGCAAGGATGGCTTTCCCTGGGGCCATTTTCCGGTGCTGAAGTCGTCGGGGCCTGACCGGACGACCTGCTCGATCAATGCGGCCCATATCGTGGCGGTGGTGGAGGTTGATCCCTGGGAGTTACCCCCGATTGAGCCGACCCCCGATGCGTGAGGGGCCGTTTTGTGGTTTAAAAACAGGTAACGGGGCGAAAATCGACCGAAACCCGAGGCCGGCGAGGGATGAGCGGTGTTTTGGCCTTGGGTATTTCCAGCGGCCTGCCTATCCTTGGCAAGATGCGGCAGACAGGAGGTCGGCCGCACGGCTTCGTGCCGCTCGCGCCGCTGAGGATGGACCTCTCGCCTCGCCTGGGAAACTCAAGGATGAGTACCGCTCTGACAATCGTCGAGGATTCGTGCTCGACAGAAGTTTTGGTCGAACGGATCGACCGTATTCGGCTGCCGCATGCCACGGCCGTGGAAGGCATTCCGCTTCCCAGACGTCCGGGACGGAAGCTGTCGATCTGCCTGATCAACCCCCGCTTTGAGCCTTCGTATTGGGGCTTTGATTTCGCCCTGCCGCTCTACCCTGGCGACAAGCGGAGCACCATGATTTCGGGTTCGCTCTCCGCGCTCGCCGGGCTCTGCGGTGAGCACGACGTGACGCTCGTGGACGAGAACGTAGAGGAGATCGACTGGCCGTCGCTCTCCAGGTACGACATCGTGGGCGTGACCGGGATGATCGTGCAAAAGGAGCGGATGCGGCAGATCCTGGTACGTCTCCGGGAACTGAAGATCTTCACCGCGGTCGGCGGCCCGCTGATGTCGGTGCAGGAGGAGTTTTTCAAGGGGCTCTGCGATGTGAGCTTCGTGGGAGAGGCGGAAACCACCTGGCCGCGTTTTCTCGACGATTTTTCCCGCGATCTCCAGACCGACACCCGCTACGAGCAGACGACTCCCACCGACATGACCACGGTTCCCAAGCCGCGGTTCGACAAGCTCAAGGTGGGCCGCTACGCCTCCGCGGCGCTGCAGTATTCGCGGGGCTGCCCGTTCCAGTGCGAATTCTGCGACATCATCGTTATCTATGGCCGCAAGCCTCGGGTCAAAGAGCCGGAGCAACTGGTGGCGGAACTGGACGATCTGCGGAGGGCCGGCTTCCATTCGGCGTTCATCGTCGATGACAACTTCATCGGCAACAAGAAAAAGGCCAAAGCGTTGCTCGAGCAGATCATTCCCTGGATGGAGAAGCATAACTATCCGCTGCGGCTCACGACCGAGGCCAGCATCGACCTCGCCGACGATGCCGAACTGCTTGAACTCATGTACCACGCCAACTTTCGCAGCGTGTTCATCGGCATCGAGACACCGCGGATGGATTCGCTGCGTGAGACGAAGAAGTTTCAGAATGTCAGGGGTGATTCCCTCGAGGCAAAGCTTGCCCGAATCCAGAATGCGGGGCTCGACATCAACGCCGGATTCATCGTCGGCTTCGACAGCGACGACAAGGCGATCTTCGAGGATCAGTTTCGATTCATCCAAGACAACGGCATCACGCTGGCCATGGTCGGCATGCTCCAGGCAATACCCCGCACGCCGCTCTACACGCGGCTGCAGGCAGAGGGTCGGCTGGTCGAGGAGGATCCCAGTTGCAACTTCGTGCCGAAGCAGATGACCCGCGACGAGCTTCGCAAGGGGTATTGGGATCTGGTCACGCGGCTCTACACGCCCGAGGCCTATTTGGAGCGATATTTCAA
>JBIIFB010000263.1:0-3514 GCA_044237545.1 Pirellulales bacterium | reverse complement strand
GCTGACGGCCGGCCTTTTGTCAGCCACTTGAAGCCCGCCCACGGACTGTCCCGCGTGATGCTTGTCTCGGGAGACCGCGAGAGCGAGGTTCGGTGGCTCGCTGACATCGTCGGGATCACCGAGGTGCACGCCGGCATCCAGCCCGAAGGGAAGCTGAAACTCGTCGAGCAGGCCACGGCCGAGGCGCCGACGCTATACGTCGGGGACGGGATCAACGACGCGCCCGCGTTGGCAGCGGCAACGGTCGGGATCGCGATGGGGGCCGCCAGCGACGTGACCAGCGAGGCGGCCGGGGCCGTGGTCATGGACACGGCCCTCGAGCGTGTGGATGAACTGCTGCATATCGGCCGGCGGTTGCGTTCGATCGCGCTTCAGAGCGCCGTGGGCGGAATGGCGGCCAGCCTGATCGGCATGGGGTTCGCCGCGGCCGGTTATCTGCCGCCCGCGATGGGGGCACTGTTGCAGGAGGCGATCGACGTGGTGGCGGTACTCAATGCGCTGCGGGTTTCATGGAATCCGGGGGCGCTCTCCGACTATCACGACCGCGTCTGACCACGGGTGACCGCTGTCACTGCCCGCGTTGCCAGGCCGCCGCCGGCCCAGACCGCGGCGCCTGCGAGGGCGCCTGTGATCATGCCGGCCGGACCACCCGGCAGGCCGGCCAGGGCACATGCCACGGCCGAGGTTGCCAGCCCTGCGGCCTCGCCCGCCCGGCGACTTTCGGCCAGCGACCGTCCGTTCTGATGAGCCGTCCACTCGGCGGCCAGTGCCGCGGCTTCTCCGGCCACGGCGGCAGGCACGAGCGTTCGCAGGCTCAGTCGCACCGTGGTGCCAAGAGCCGTTCGAACGGCGACTCGTTCGACGGTACCCGCCGCCGCGGTCGCCAGGATCCTGCGGGCCGACACCGCGGCCGCCACGCGGGTTGCGGCGCCACCGATCCGTGAGAGCACGATGTCGACCTGTCTGCTGGTCCGTTCGCCCGTGGCACACCAGGTGGCGAAGTGTTCACAGTTGTCGATCACCGGGCAGTAGCCGGCCCGGCCGACATGGGCAAGCGCCCGCGCTACGATTTCCTCCGGCGGATAGGCGGCCGCTGGCTCCGTCGTCACGAGCACCGTGCCGCCGCCGGCAAACTCCGTCAGGCTCGTCCGCTCCACCCGGCCTCCCGCCAGAGGATTCCGCTCATCATCCGGTCGCGCATGAACGACCGTACCATCACCCACGTCGATTCCGTGGTGCATGTAGCCCACGGTCGAGCCCGCAAACCGGCGTTCCACTCGCAGTCGTTCGCCACCCGGCATCGGTCTCTCCTGCTGTGAGCCCTCAAGTTTTTTTCGTCACGTCCTCTGATTCTCGCCGGCTGGTGATCAAGCTCTGGCAAGCCAGTATGGGGTCTTCAGGGACTACGCAGTTGGGCCCGAAATGGTTCAGCCAACCTGTACGACCTCGGATACGACCTCGAAGGGAAGAGGAATGTGAGAATTGTGTGCGATTTTTCCGCCACCTTGTATCGGCCCAGAGGCACCCGTAGCTTCACTTACGCTCCACCCGGCAAATCAGCGCAGAAAGTGACCGCCATGGAAAGCATGGAAATCTTCAACACGCTTGGCTACGGGCAGCTCTTTCTGTTGGTGATCGCGCTGATCATCGCCTTTGGCTTCGAGGTGATCAACGGTTTCCATGACACGGCCAACGCCGTCGCCACGGTGATCTACACCAAGTCGATGAAGCCGACCCCGGCTGTTATTTGGTCGGGCCTGTGGAACTTCATCGGCGTGCACGCCGGCGGCATCGGCGTGGCGTTCAGTATCGTGCACCTGCTGCCGGTCGATCTGCTCGTCAACATCAAGACGGGCCGCGGTCTGGCCATGGTGCTCTCGCTGCTGGGCGCGGCGATCATCTGGAACTTCGCCACCTGGTATCGAGGCCTGCCCGCCTCCAGTTCGCACTCGCTGATCGGTTCGATCATGGGAGTCGGCATGATGAACGCCCTGATGGAGCATGGCTCGCTGGCCCGCGGTATCAACTGGCACAAGGCCACGGAGGTCGGGATCGCCCTGCTGCTCTCACCGGCGATCGGCTTCGGCCTGGCGGCGGCGCTGCTGTTGATCAGTAAAAAACTCATTCCCGCCAAGGAGCTTTACGAGCCTCCCCATGGCGACAGTCCGCCGCCGTGGTGGATCCGGGCCCTGCTGATCGGAACCTGCACTGGCGTCAGTTTTGCGCACGGCTCCAACGACGGCCAGAAGGGGATGGGCCTCATCATGCTCGTGCTCATCGGTATCGTTCCGGCAGCCTATGCCCTCAACATGAATTCCTCCTCGGCGGATCTCGCGGCCACGGTCGTGGCCGCCCAGAAGCTGGAAGCCGAGCTCAGCGACCCCCAGTTGGCCGGGATGATGTCGGCCCTCAAGGATCAGCATCTTGCCGAATCGAGGGTCGAACAGCTCACGCGGAGTGAGGGTGTGTCGGCCGCCGAGGTGATCGAGGCGACGCTTGTCGACAACGTGCTGAATCCCTATCCGGCCAACGACATCGTCCTCGCCACGCTCGACCCGCTGCCGCTTGTCAAAGGCGTGCTGGCGAGCCTCGAGGGCCGCTCGAGCTTCGGAGATCTGCATGCCGAAGAGCGTTGGCAGCTGCGGACCAGGCTGGTCGAACTCGGGGCTTCGGTGCGGACCCTCCTCAGGCAGTTTGGTGACACGCTGGCGGAGGATCGACGCAAGGTGCTCAACGGCCTCGCGGGCCAGTTGTCCAAGCCGGTGGAATACGTTCCCGAGTGGGTGGTGATGGGCGTGGCCCTCTGCCTCGGTATCGGCACCATGTTTGGCTGGGAACGGATCGTCAAGACGGTGGGTGAAAAAATCGGCAAGACGCATCTCACCTATGCACAGGGCGGAGCGGCGGAGCTCGTTGCCGCCACGACGATCGGCATGGCCGATGTGCTTGGCATGCCGGTGAGCACGACGCATGTGCTTTCCAGTGGCGTGGCAGGCACCATGTGGGCCAACAAGTCGGGTATCCAGGCCGAGACCGTTCGCGAGATCGCGCTGGCCTGGATCCTCACCCTGCCCGTGGCGATGGCCCTCTCGGGCGGTCTCTACTGGCTGGCAACCTGGTTCGTGGGCTAGGCCGCACTTCGCACCGTAGGAACTCCCACCGCCGGAACGGCAGAAGTCTCCTTCGCGGGGACTTTCGCCTTGGGGCGTGTTGACGATGCAAACCTCAACAGGGCGAAATTCCAACGCTTTTTCGAGCTTCCGCCGATCCCGGCTCGCCGTCCCTCTTTTTCGTGGCGGCAAGTTTTTAACTTGTCCGAGAGTTGACGAAGCCCCTCTCTACCACCATCCATTCTCCCCGCCGGAACGGCAGAAGTCGGTGCATTGTGCGCGGGGTTGCCCGTGCCCCGTCGCCGGTCGTTCGCTACGGACATCCTGTCCTGCGCTCACTCGATGCTGACTGCGCTTCGGCATCCTGCCTGCGCTGGTCAGCAACGCCGGCTCTCGGGGCACGG
>JBIIFB010000131.1:0-10895 GCA_044237545.1 Pirellulales bacterium | reverse complement strand
TCGCCGACCTAGGGCTCGAACTCGACCCTCGGGGCAACATCAAGACAGGCGGCGACTACAAGACCAGCCGGGATGGAGTCTTCGCCGCGGGGGATATGCGTCGCGGTCAGTCGCTGGTCGTGTGGGCGATTCAAGAGGGCCGCGAGGCGGCCCGGTCGGTCGATCTGTGGCTGATGGGCCAGACAAACCTCCCGAGTCTGGCGGCGGGAGAGTTTGCCGTGCATGCGTGAGACGTTGGGGCGTTGGACGTTCGCGCGTTGGACGATGGCCGCCTCTTCGTCCGCCGTCAGTCAGATGTGAGACGGAAGTCGTGAACGCCGCTCTTGAGCACCTCGATCTGGGGTGGGCTCTTGCCGTACTTTGGCGGGCATACGTTCGGCGTTTCGTCTTCCGGGGCGAGCCCTTCCCGACTGCCTGCGATGGCAAACCTCACAGTCTTCGACCCCGGCGAGATCCATGTCTGGTATCGCCCGTCGATCACGACCGCACCCCCCGGAACGTCGCCATCTTTCATGATATCGAACTGGATCGCACCATCGCGCACGGGCTTTCCGTCGAGCGTGACCTCGCCGGAAATCCTGCAGTTCCTCGGCCCTGTTTTTCCGCAGCCCGTGAACAGGACGCAGGCCGCGATCGCGACACAGACCGTGCGCACACGCTTCGAATTGGTGGTCATGGAGATCCTGATCTCTTGATTTAGTTTCCAAACGGTGAGACTGCTTGGCCGTCGTAGCGGCAGGCAAGTTTCTGCCAGACGCCCATCTTTGTCGGGTCCAACGGTGTATTCCAGGCAGTAGGAACACCCCCTGCCGCCCAACTCTGGATGGAGTTATTGATGAATCCCACCGAGCCGTCCATCAGCGCCACCTGCACGCCGCCCGGATGTTGGCTGCGGGCGGCTACAGTCCGGCCTGTCCCACCCACCGATGTGCAGGGCGTCCATTGTTGCCAGTAGCTGTCGGTGCTGGTTTGGCAATACTGAATGTTGTCGATCGTGCCGGAGTTGGGCTCATTACGTGCGTTGAACCCATATCCGATGAGTTCGGAATCCCAAATAAGCCCACGGGGTTCGGAGTTTGTTCCCAGGATGGGACTCACGAGAGTCTCCCCGAGGACCAGCGTCTTCGACAGCCCATCGGTAATGTTCTTCATCTTCATCTTCGATTCTTTGTAGAAGATCCCATCGCTCCCATTTCCCCAGGCGTTGTCGAGAGCCATTGCACCGATGTTCCCGCTGTAGTTGCCGAAGATACCGCGAGGCTTCACGGTACGGGAGTACGGATCCGAGGGGCACCACACAACGGGCACAGGGGTGTTGATCACGGATGAGTTTTGTAAGGCGAGAAGGGACCAATTCATGCGGGAATAGAGGTCGGCATACTCGACGAACGGCAGGAGATAGACGAACCATCCGGCCCGCTTGCCGCCGGTGGGCCCCGATGTCGTCTGCCCTGACGGAAGGCACCCATTGGCATCGTGGTAGTTATGAAGCGCAAGAGCGGTCTGCTTCATGTTGTTGCTGCAGCTCGACCGCCGGGCACTTTCGCGGGCTGATTGCACTGCGGGTAGCAGAAGTCCGACGAGGGTGCCGATGATGGCAATCACGACCAAGAGCTCGATCAGGGTGAATCCCCTGCGATAGTGCTTGCCAGGAAAATTCGGATCCATTTGTCCCCCCACGAAGTTGCCCCCCACGAAAAAGTAGCCTCGACGCCGTCCGACTATTGGTTGTGAAAGTATCACACAGTTCTCCTCATTGAAAGGCAGTAGACCCCGATCACTCAGCCTGGCGACGATGCCGATTCACGAATCAAGAGTTCTGGTGTCACCCGTTTGATCTGCGGCTTCTTGCACGAGACGCGGCCCTCAAGCCTGTCGAGGAGCAGCCTCGCGGCGTTGGCTCCAATCTCGACGGCATCCTGGTGCACTGTTGTCAGCCGCGGCCGCAGTCCCTGAACCTCGATGAGGTCGGCAAATCCGACCACGCTCAGGTCGCCGCCGATCCGCAGTCCAAGGGCTTCGGCAGCCATGTAGACGCGTGCCGCCATGCCGTCGGAGGCAGCGAAGATCGCCGTTGGGGGGTCGGGAGCCATGAGCAAGCTTTTCGCGATGGTCCCGCAGTCGCTCTTCACACATGCCGCGCATTGATACGCGACATCGGTCCGGCCACGGATGGCTTCCTCAAAGCCGCGCCGGCGATCCAGATACGTCGAGACCCAGGATTCTCCAGTGATGTGCGCAATCCGCCGATGGCCCAGTGAGACGAGGTAGTCGGCCACCATGCGGCCGCCCGCCTGGTCGTCGGTGCCGCTGAAGTCGGCGTTGGTCCGGGCGAGCCGACGATCGACGGCGACCAGCGGCAGCCCTCGTTCCCACACCTCCCGGAGATAGTTCTGCGGCACCGATTCGTCTGATGGCACAAAAATGATGCCATCGACCCGCTGTTCGAGGAGACGCTGCAAGAAGTCGAGTTCGGCGGCATCCCGCATGGCCCCCGGGCCGTCGCCATGAAAATGGATGATGGGCAGGTGCCCGTGCTCGGCGAGCGTGTCATGGATTCCGCGGATGATCTGCGCCTGAAACCATGAGCCGATCGGCACCATGACGCCGACCGTGCGAGTTCGGCCGCCCATGACTGCCGAGACGAGCCGGTTTGGGCGATACTTGAGCCGCTGCGCCACGGCCAATACTCGCTTGCGAGTTGCCTCGGCAACGTTCGCCCGGCCACTGATCGCCCGGGATGCCGTGATCGTCGACACTCCCGAGGCCTGCGCCACTTGCCTGATGTTGGGCTTGGCCTGGCGTTGGGCTTGGGAGAGACGAGATTGTTTCGACGCAGGCATAACGGTCCCCGACCACCACACAAACCTGATTTGTGCCAAACCCGACGTGAGCATATGATACATGTGTCATATTTGCAAGCAATCGTGTGCGGAGGCGTCCTGTGGTCTCGCTCGGATGGACGACGGTCGGCGGCCTAATTCTTGCGATCCTCGCGGCCAATGCCGTCGGGGCGGCTGAATCGTCGGTGCCGGCCTCTGCGCCTGTCTCGGTGCCGATTGCGGTCACGTCCGATATTCAGACCTCGACGCTTCTGGCCAAGCACTGTGCGGGCTGCCACGGCCCCGAGGAGGTCAATGCGGGTTTCCGCGTCGATACGCTGCCTGCCGAGATCGATTCGGCCGAGACTGCCGACCGCTGGCGCAGGGTGCTCAACGTTCTGAACTCTGGTGAGATGCCCCCCAAGGAGGCGGAGCAGTTTGAGCCGGCCGCCAAAGCCGACCTCTTGGATGGACTGTCGCAGGCACTCGTCGTGGCCGGCAAGGTGCTGGCCGACACCGGCGGCCGCACCACGATGCGACGGCTCAACCGTCGCGAGTACGCCAACACGCTCCACGAATTACTCGGCGTGCAACCGCGTCCGGATGGGCTCCCCGCCGACGGTGGCTTGGGCACGTTTGATACGGCGGGTGAGAAACTCTTCATCTCGGCGGATCAGATCGAGCAATACCACGAGATCGCCGCGGCTGCGATCCAGGAGTCGTGGCGGCGGTATGGCGCGGTGCACCCATCCCGCACCCACCGGATCGAGGCTGAGACAAGCACACCGGGAGCGCGGAGCAGGCTGGCCACGCGACTGGACGACCGCCGTCGGTTCGTCCTCTGGAAAAATGCCGTGGAGACGGCCGCCCGCAGGCCGGAGAATCAGGCTGCCGTTGCCGACATTCGGAAGGCAACTCCCCAGCAGCCCGAACCGCTTCTGCACGGCTGGCAGAAACTGCAGGGTGCCCCATCCCCGAAGGAGTTCCAGTTCAATGACTCCGTTCACGCAGTCGAGATGGGCAGCCGCGACTGGAATCTGCGGGTGCCGTACCACACGGCCTACGCGTCGCATGCGGCCGTTGAAACAGGGGCTTTCCTCGGCGTCAACGACCCCTATGTGAACATCCACCTCCAGGTTCGCGTGCCGGGCGGCTGGCCTCCGGGCAGCTACGTGCTCAGGCTCCGTGTCGCGGCGACGGAGGAGTCTCTCCCCGAGCGACGGTTCATCGTCTGTGGCCGCGCGGGGGCGGAGGACGGGCCTGCCGACTGCTGCGAGGTCACGGGCTCGATGAAGGAACCACAGATTATTGAGATCCCGGTCGAGACCGAGGGCTCGCAGCTCTTTGTGCTCAGGGAGAAGGGCAGCTACGACAACGACAATCGGGGGCATCGCATCTTCTTTGACGCCTTCAATGCCAACGGCATCGGCCCGCCACTAGGCATCTGGATCGACTGGATGGAGCTCGAGGGGCCTCTGCCCGCGAAGCAGCAGGCCCCCGCGGCGCTGGCCGAACTGCTGACCGTGCCGGCCGCCCCGCAGCAGACCACGACGCAGCCGGCCGCGACCAAGCCCTCCGCCGAGCAGGATATTCGGGGCGTGCTCGAGCGGTTTGCCACGCGGGCATTCCGTGGCCGCCAGCCCGAGCCGGCGTTTCTCGACCGTCTTCTCGCGATCTACGAGCAGGAGCGGGCGGCTGGCCACCCATTTCGCGAAGCGGTGACGGAATCGCTGGCCACTGTGCTCTCTTCGCCGCACTTCATCTATCTGGCGGAGCCAACGGAGTCGTCTGAGCGTCGGTCGCTCGATGGGCTCGAACTCGCCAGCCGGCTCTCCTACTTCCTCTGGAGCGGGCCGCCGGACGACGCCCTGCTCGAGTCTGCCCGCTCGGGCGAGCTTCTGAAGCCGGAAGGGCGGGCCACACAAGTCGAGCGGATGCTCGACGATCCGCGATCGCGGGAGTTCGTCACGGCGTTCACGCATCAGTGGCTCGGAGTCGATCGCCTCGACTTTTTCCAGTTCAAGGACAGCGTTTATCCCCGCTACGACCCGAAGACCAAGGATGCTTCTCGGCAGGAAATCTACGAGACGGTCGCGATGCTCGTGAAGGAAAATCTGAGCCTTCGCAACCTTCTGAAGAGCGATTTCGTGGTCGTCAATTCGATGATGGCCAACTACTACGGTCTTGATGGGGTCAGCGGCGACGGGTATCGGATGGTGAAACTGCCCGAAGGCTCGCCTCGCGGCGGGCTCCTCGGCATGGCGGCCGTGCTCGCGATGGGAAGCAATGGAGAGGAAACGAGCCCGGTGGAGCGTGGCGCGTGGGTCCTGCGGAAGCTACTCGACGATCCGCCTCCGCCCGCGCCCCCCAACGTTCCGCAGATCACGAGGCTCGAGGGCAAGCTCCTCACCTCGCGCGAGCGGATTCAAATGCACCAGGAGCAGCCGCAATGTGCCTCCTGCCACCGGAAGATCGACCCGATCGGGTTTGGCCTGGAGAACTTCGACGCCGTCGGCATGTGGCGGTCGAAGGACTCGTATCAGAAGTCCGGCGTAGGCACAAAGGAATGGGAGATCGACCCGTCCGGGGCGTTTCACAACGGTCCTGCGTTCAAGGATTTTAATGAACTGCGGGAGATTGTGGCCTCTCGCCACACCGACTTCGCGACGGGCTTCACCGAGGCCCTGCTTACGTACGCCCTGGGCCGGCCGGTGGGGTTTTCAGACGACGACCTCGTGAAGGCGGTCGTTGACCGGGCCGCTACCAACGACTTTTCCGTCCGCGAGTTTATCCATGCGGTTGTCCAGAGCCCGGCTTTCTGCACGAAGCAATAGACCTCAAACGCCGCCGCCATACGTTCCGGAGATGCACCCATGCCCATGCCGTCCCGTCGCCGCGTGCTCCAGGCAGCGACCACGCTCCTGGCCCTTCCAGCGCTCGAATCGTTTGGTTTCCGCAGGTTCGCCCGAGCGGCGACGGTCGTCCATCCGAAGCGGATGGTCTGCCTGGGCATCGGCTACGGCGTGACCGAGGAGACATGGTTTCCGAAGAAAGACGATGTCGGCGCCGGCTACACGCTCACCGATGGGCTCGCGCCGCTCGCCCGGCATAAAGACAGCTTCACGGTTGTGCAGGGGTGCACGCATGCGTTCGCGGGCGACCCGCACGGAGGCAGCACGGTGTGGCTCACCGGCGCCGGCCCCACGAAATCGCTCTCGATGGACCAGGTCGTGGCCGGCCAACTCGGCAGCGACACGCGGTTCGCGTCGCTTCAACTCAACGGCAGCGAGCCCGGCCTCGATGGGCCCGGGCATGGAGCAGGGCTGTCGCTCGCCTGGGATCGCCGCGGGAAGCCAATCGCGGGATTCAACAGCCCTGTGATCGCCTTCCACAAGCTCTTCTCGGCCGACGACGTGCCGCTCGCACAGCGGCAGCAGATGCTCGTCAAAAAGCGGAGCGTGCTCGACGCGGTGCTCGAAGACGCGAAGAGCGTGCAGCGCGGGCTCAGTGCCGCCGACACCGACAAGCTCGACGAATATTTCCAGGGAGTCCGCGATATCGAGACGCGGCTCGCGAAGGAGGAACGCTGGCTGGGAGCGGCCAAGCCGAAGACGCCACTCCCGCAACCGGGCGAAGGACTGGTCGGCCGCGAGGAGGTCATGATCATGTACGACCTGCTCGTGGCGGCTCTACAGACCGACAGCACACGCGTCGTCACCTACCGCCAGCCGATCCAGCACCTGCTCAAGAGCCTGGGAATTGCGGTGGCCTCCCACGACATGAGCCACTACCACCCCGGCGACCGCATGGCGGCTTCGCAGAAACGCGACCTCGTGCAGAGCGAGATGCTCGCCACGCTTCTCGACACGCTGAAGGCCACAAAGGAGGCGGATGGGTCGAGCCTGTTCGACCACACCACGGTGGTTTTTGGCAGTACGATCCGCTCGATCCACTACCTCGAGAACTGCCCCACGCTGATCGCGGGCGGCGGCGCCGGCATTACGTTGGGCCACAACATTGTGCAGCCCAGGAACACGCCGCTCTGCAACGTGTGGCTCACGCTGCTCAAAGGCACGGGGGTCGCGATCGATACCTTCGGCGACAGCACGGGCATGGTGGGAGAGTCGGCAAGTTTGTAACGTGTCCGTGAGTTGACGATGCCTGTGCTCTGAGTCCACGTATCACTGCTCCGCCGGGCCGGCAGAAGTCTCCTTCGCGGGGACTTTCGCCGTTTTGGGTCATGGTGGTGCGACCTTGTCAGGGCGAAATTCCAACGCTCGTCGAGCTTCAGCCGATCCCGGCTCGCCACCCCGTCCCCTTGTGGCGGCACGTTTGTAACGTGTCCGTGAGTTGACGATGCCTGTGCTCTGATCCCCCGGCTTACGCCGGGGGCTTTTATGGGAGCGGGCATACAAGCCCTGAGCATGAGCGACGGGATGCCTGTGCTTCTGATCCCCCGGCTTACGCCGAGGGCTTTTATGGGGGCGGGCATACAAGCCCTGAGCGTGAGCGACGGGATTCCCTGCTACGCCCCGGCGTTCAACGGACGGCCGCCGTTCGGGAAACGCAGGAGGAGCATCTGTGATCGGGAGAATAACTCAACGAGGCATCTGCTCTGAGCCCACACGCTCGAGCACGACCGCCAGGTGCCCATCGTTGTCAGCCAGTTCGCCGGGGGGGTCGTTGAGCTTGCAGTAGGCCGCGCCGTCGGTCAGGGCGGTAAACAATCCACGATCCCCTTCCGCCAGCACCACGAAGCGGCCGCGGCCGCCGTCGTTCGGATTGTCCATCCACTGCGCCACGAGGAGCCTGCCGAGTGGCCGGCCCCGATACCACCGCAATGAGATGCCCGCGGCCTCACTCTCCAGCCGCACGGAACCCGCGGGCGGTTCCCCCGGAAGCGTTCCGATCGTGCACCGGCCCGTCGCATTGACCGCATACCGAGCGGCCTTTGTGAGCGACCATCCTGAGTTCTGCCAGCCGCGGCGGCTATCGACCTCGATCGTTTGCGGCGCATCGAGCGGCTTGCCGGGAGACCAGTCGACGAGCGAGCGTGTGAAGTCGTAGCCGTAATCGATCTCGTCGGTGAACGCATCGAAATCCCGCTCCGCCCGCGCGGCATCCCAGCCGGCAGCCTGCGTGAGTCGTGTGGTGAAGGCGGCATCGAGCGGGCCGCGTTCGGCCTCGGCGAAGGCCCTCGCGTAGGTTGGATGCAGCGAGAGCATCGCCACGGCCGCCCAGCTGGCGGCGTAGGCGGAGAGATCGCGGTGATTCACACCCGGCGTCGCGAAGACCTCGTCGAGGCCCGGGCACTTGCCGGCGGCCCGCAAGGCCCGGAGCTTCTCGATGCGGCCGAGCTGTTCGACATCCTCGGACCGCAGTGGAAAGGGCGTCGGCACGAAACGACCGGCGGTGTCGCTGTCGCCCTCCAGTCGATGCGTGGCGAGAAACTCGGCGATGCCCTCCGTGTACCACGGCGGCGTGTCGAGCGAGCGGAGCGTGAGCGTGAAGGCATGCACGCCCTCGTGGAGCAGCAGGTGACGGCGATACGCCAGACTCGACTGGTCGGCCAGCCAGAAGCGGCCGCGGGCACAAAAACCGTTTGCAAAGTCGGGGATTGCAGCGGGCAGCAGTCCCGCAGTACGAAACCGCTCGCGATCCACGACGAGGCACCCGAGGGCCCGCCACTGGCGGTGCTGCTTCATATCGAGACCGAAATGACGGCACCAAGTATTCCATGCCTCGTCAAAGATACGGGGGAGATCCTCGACGCCGTCGCCGGCACGGGCCGGTCGATCAGTGATGAGCACGACGTGGTCGCCCTCCAGCACCCGGAGCTTTGCCCGCCGCGCGGACGCCATCAGTGCATCGACCGAAATTCCATCGCTCGCAGGGGCGACCGCGTCAGCCTCGCTGGCGACGCATTCCGCCGCGGCCAGGCTGGCAGCAAGCAGCAACATGAGGATCGGTAATCGGTGGAGCATAAGGGGGTGAGTGTAGGCGGATCACGGACTCGATTTCCAATCCGCAGCCTGACCGCATCTGCGGGGCGAGGTTGGTGGGCGAGGTTCATGCCACCGGACACCCGGGGTTGCGTTTACGCACGGAATCCCGGGCTGACGCCGGGGGCTTGCATGGGGTGGGTGTTCGCCAAGCCTCCCAGTCTGCCGCGTTCCCCCAGCCGGCGACGGCGCGGCAATCCTTGCCGTGAACAGACCGTCGATTCCACCGGTATCCCCGTAAAACCCGATTCCTCTTTCGGCAACCGCGCTGCGGCTGAGGAGCGGGAAAAGTCCTCTCGGGGCATTGTGGCCGCTGGCTCTATAGTCGGGAGATCGCCAGGAGGGCGAACAACTTGCGGCAAAGACGCCGAAACGTCTGGGGTGTGCTGTTTGTCCGTCTCGTTGCAGTGGTCATCCTCTGCGCGGCGGCCCGCGCCGGTTCTGCGCAAACACCGCCGGCCGCCCCCGCTGGAGCGGCCACGGCGAGCCCCTGGGCCACGGGCGGTGTTTCCGGCATGGCGGTCAGTGGATCAACCGGGTCGGGCCCGTTTCCCTACTGGCAGGCGCCGGCACTTCCAACAGCGGTGATTCAGGGGGCCGCCATTCCGGCGGGCTGGACTCCACAGGCCGTTCCGTATCAGGGCATGGGGCCGGACGGTCGCCCGATCACGATGTATTACTCCCCCACGTATGTCTTCACCTATCCAATCGGGCCACCGGTGCTGGCAGCGGCAACGGCGCCCGTCCCGTCGCAGGTGAACCGGCGGCAGGCGATGCCCGCGACGCCGCAGCCGGTCACGATGCAGGGCTGGAATTACCAGACACAGGGCGCTCCGGCGGCGACCTACACGCTGCCGCCCGCCACGGTGGCCCGCTACCAGCCCGTGCCTTATCAGTATCCTCCGGGGTCGAGGGCCCTCAGCGGCACGCCGATCGTGCCGCCGCAGGGGACGCTGCCAGCCACGTCGTTTGCCTCGGCGCCGCCGACCTATCAGCCACAACCGTCTCCGCCGGCGTTGGCACCGCCGCCCGCCTCATGGGGACCGGGCCAGCAGGCTGCCGCACCGCCCGAGCAGTGGGCGGCGTCGGCAGAACCTCCTCCCGGCATGGTGCCGCAGTCCGCGGCACCGAGCTTGCAGAATACTGACAGCCAGGCATTTGCGGCTGTCGCGCCGCCCATGGCGGTGGGGTCGGCTGCTGCCATCGCTGCGGCCACGCAGCCCGCTGCCGCCGGGCCGCCCGCGTCGTCGTTCACGACGCCGATCTCGCCTTCATCGACGCCTGCGCAGCCGGTGAGTGTCTCGCCACCGCAGACGCCTGCCAGCCGTTCCGCCGGACCGCACCTGTGGCGCGTGGTGGGCGTGCACGACGGAGACACGGTGACCTGCCTCGACGAGTCGAACCAGCAGCAGAAGGTCCGGCTGGCGGAGATCGACAGCCCGGAGATCGGCCAGGACTATGGCAAGGTGTCTCGTGAGGCGCTGGCGGAGATGGTGTTTGGGAAGACGGTCGAGGTGACGGAAGATGGCAAGGACCGCTACGGTCGCTGGATCGGCCACATCTCCGCCAACGGCGTCGACGTCAATCGGCAGATGATCGCCACGGGGAATGCCTGGCATTACGAAGACTATTCCCGCGATGCGTCCTTGGCGGCGCTCCAGTCGCAGGCGCAGGCACAACGGCTTGGCCTCTGGGCCCAGCCCGCCCCTGTCGCCCCCTGGGACTATCGCAAGAGCGGCCGTTAGGCGTCACGAAGCCGTGATCCGACACGTCTGACGCGCTGCCCCTGTGGCGGGATCGATGGTGAAATGCGGGGCATTCTCATCACAAAAAGATCTACCTGCGTTCGCCCAGGCTTTGCTAACCTCCCGCGTCTTGCTGGAACCCGCCCCCGCATCGGACCAGCCGCCGCGTCGGGGCTCGCCACCGCATTGGAACAGTGCTTTGAAGACGGCATCCCCATGGCTCACGACCGCCGCCAGCGCATGCGGACTTTGTGTCAGCCAGGTCAGCCTGCGCTTTCTGCCGGCTTTGTCCCCCGATGAGCTTGCCTCCGAGAGTTGGCTGGCGA
>JBIIFB010000262.1:0-3542 GCA_044237545.1 Pirellulales bacterium | reverse complement strand
TGTGTGGCATCCGATCCCCCGGCTTACGCCGGGGGCTTGTATTGGGACCTACCGCGTCGGTGCCACGGCCGGCTGCGTCGGCATCGCGCGGATGGTGATTCCGCCCGGCTGGGTCGGCAACCCCGGAGGCCCCTGTCGCACAGCCGCGTCGGGCCCTGCAAGAATAGCCCGCCGTCTCGCCCGGAGACGGTCGCTCCGGAGCGGAATCCCAGGATAGGCCTCGATCGGCACTTCAAGACTCGGCAGTCCGATGCGGCTGCCGTCGCCGAAATAGGTAAACATCTCAATGCCGCTGGCGGCCGAAGGCAGCCACGTAGCCAGTGCGATCAGGAACAGGACCGGCAGGCAGAGTTGCCGGCCAACCCTTCGGTACAACTTCAGATTCATTCGTCGCATCCAGGGTGCAGGTCCGGCCGGCCAGGGCGGAACGTTCCGTGAAACATCGACGTCGCGGCCCGTCGACACCGCGGAATTCTGTCGCCCCCCGCACGACCGCCACGACCGGCAACACACAGCCTGCTACTCTTTCAGTATGCCGCCGCTCGCCGCTGCCATTGCCGCCACTCCCTCCGCCGGGCTCGCGCCGACTGCGGCCTGCGCTGCGGCCTGCCTCGCGGCGGCGGTGGCGGCCTGGGGAGTGTTTCTTGTCCGCGGCTCCACGGCCGTCCCGGCCGCGGTCTGGTCTGTCGCGGCATGCCTGGCACTGGCCGCCGAACTGTCATCCAAAGCGGCTGGCGGCCTCACCGATCCGGCAACGGCCGCCGCTGGCCGTCTGGCCGTGGGGGCGCTTTCGCTCTGCCCGACGCTGTCGCTCCTCGGCGCGAAGCGGCCCCAGCACGGGGTCTGGCAACTGATCGTGGCGACGCTCGCCGTGGTGCTCGTCATGCCGGCTGTCTCGGCCCGGCTGATGCGGCCCGGCAGCCTGCCCGACGTGCACCTGTTGGAACGCTGCTTCATGCCGCTGCTGGTGCTCGTCGGCTGGATGAATTTCGCCGGCACAAGGCGGGCGGTCGCGGTCACCTGCGTTGCCGCCGGGCAACTATTGCTGCTGCGGGGATTCCTGCCAGGGTTCGATATGGCAGCGGCCTTTGCCACCACAACCGCCCCCACAGCCAGCATGGGGATCGCGGATGCCGTGGCCGCCGGACTCGTGCTAATCGGCAGCCTGCTCGCGGCCGTGCAGGCGGTTCGTGCTGAAGTGGGGCAGGGCCGCAGGCACACAAGAGTATTCAGCCCCGACCATGGGGTGGCGTCCATCATCAATCCGCCCTTTCTGGCGCTGCGGGAGACGCTCGGTGCCGCGTGGACACTGCGGATTGCGGAGCGGTTTAGCACAGTGGCGGCCGCCCGCGGCTGGCCCTGTCGGCTCACGTTCGGCGGCCTCGAGACAGCAGACAGCAGCCCGGAGACCGCCGCCGACCACAACCCGGAGATCGCCGCCGACCGCAGCCCGGAGACCGCCTGGCAACGCGACGCCCTGCGGGCCTTTCGGGCGCTGGCCCGACGCTTCGTCTCCGATGACTGGCTCGACCGCCATGGCTGGCCAGCCGCCGGCCTGAACGCGGAGGGATCGGTATGACCATAGCGACGCCAGCCATCCGCGTGCAGGATCTTGTCAAGCGTTATCCGGGCCGACCGCCAGTGGAAGCGGTCCGCGGGCTCTCGCTGGAAGTGCGGCGCGGAGAGTGCTTCGGCCTGCTCGGTCCCAATGGCGCCGGCAAGACGACCACCATCGAGATTCTCGAGGGGCTGCTCGCGCCGACCAGCGGCTCTGTCGAGGTGCTCGGGCTGCGGTGGGAGACCGACGAGCGTCGGCTCCGCGAGCAGATCGGCGTCTCGCTCCAGGAGACGCGGCTCTCCGAAAGGCTCACCGTGGCCGAGACGATCCGCCTCTTTCGCTCGTTCTACGAGGCTGGAATCGATCCCGCGGAGGCGCTATCCATGGTGGGGCTGACGGCCAAAGCAACGGCCCGCGTCGGCGACATCTCGGGGGGCGAGCGGCAGCGGCTCGCCGTGGCGACGGCGATCGTGGGCTGGCCAGAACTACTTTTTCTCGACGAGCCGACCACCGGCCTCGATCCGCAGTCCCGCCGGCAGGTCTGGGATCTGGTCGAACGATGCCGCTCCAGCGGCCACACGGTGCTGCTTACCACGCACTTTATGGACGAGGCCGAAAGGCTCTGTGATCGGCTGGCGATCATCGACGCCGGAAACATCATCGCCGCCGGCACGCCCGCGGAGTTGGTGGCCTCGTTTGGCGTAACGCATCTCGACGACGTGTTCCTCAAGCTCGCCGGCCGACGGCTGACCGAATCGGGCTGGACCGACGTCGACTCGGCCCCAGGCACCCGGACACCCGCATGATGCACGCATCCAACTCCGCAAAATCCAGCTCCAACCAGCCCGGCGTCAACCAACCCGGCTCCAACCAGCCCGGCGCCAGCGCAGCTAGCCATCCGCTCGCGATGTTCGCACCGCCCCTCGTGCAGCGAGGCGGATATTCGCCGTTCTGGGAACTTATCCGGGGCCGCCTGCTTGAGTTCGTCCGGGAACCGGAGCTGATCTTCTGGGTGTATGGCTTTCCGTTGCTGATGACCCTGGCGCTTGGCATCGCCTACCGCGAGCAGCCGTTGCAGAAGCTCCGCGTCGACGTGGCCGACGGCCCGCTGGCGGCGGCCGACATGGCGGCGCTGGTTCATGTGCCGGCGCACGCTGACAAGCCCGCGCTGGCTGAGCCGGCAGGCGGCATGGCAGCGCAGGTTCTGCCCCTGACGGCCTCGCTTGAACACCTGCGGACCGGCCGGGCCGATCTGGTCATCGACCGCGATCCGGCACGGGAGTCCACCATCCGCTACCACTTCGATCCCACACGACCAGAGAGTGTGCTGGCCCGGGATCGGGCCCGCGATGCCCTCGAACGGGCGGCGGGCCGCCGCGACCTGCTCGCCGTGGAAGACGTGCCCCAGACGGCGATCGGGAGCCGCTACATCGACTTCCTGATCCCAGGCCTGATGGGCCTGTCGCTGATGGGTGGCGGGCTCTGGGGCGTCGGCTTCGTGGCCGTCGAGATGCGGATTCGCCGGCTGCTCAAGCGGTTTCTCGCCACGCCCATGCGGCGCTGGCAATTCCTGCTGTCGATCATGGTTGGCCGCATGCTCCTGATGATCCCCGAGATGCTGCTGCTGGTCTTCTTTTCACGGTGGGCATTTGGTGTGCGGATCTTCGGCAACCCGTTCTCGGTAGCGATCCTCGTGGTGCTGGGCGCCCTCTGTTTTGCCGGCATCGGCCTGCTGGTGGCCTCACGGGCCAAGACGCTCGAGGCCATCAACGGCATGCTCAACCTGATCATGCTGCCGATGTGGCTGGCATCGGGTGTCTTCTTTCCCCGGGAGCGTTATCCGGAGGCGATTCAGCCACTGCTGCGGGCGCTCCCCCTGACGGCGCTCGTCGACGCCCTGAGGGGAGTGATGCTCGAGGGTCTGCCGCTGGCCGGTTGCTGGACGGAGGTCGTCACGCTCGTCGCCTGGGCGGCGGTGTCGTTT
>JBIIFB010000261.1:0-3546 GCA_044237545.1 Pirellulales bacterium | reverse complement strand
GCCCGGAGCGTGAGCTATTGTGTCGGCGTTTCGCATGACGCAACGCTCGGTGTTGCATCCGATCCCCCGGCTCACGCCGGGGGCTTGTATGGGGATGCGTGAGCGATGGGATTCCCCCCGCCGTCAGGGCAATAAGAACACAAGCCCGGTGACTGTGGCGGCCTCCACCGCTAAGCCGCGGCAGCTGATCGGCACGGCCGGCACCGTCCACGGTGCGCAGCTTCCCGGCCGGTAGTAACCCAGCGGATAGACACACTCCCAAGGCAGTTCAACGCCCATCTTGTATGGCAACACGGGCAACGTCACGAAGAAGTGGGCCGCCGAGAGGACCGGATCAAGTGCCCCATGCGAGTGGCCGTAGCGTTCCAGATTCCAATCCTCGAAGTAGAGCGGTTTGTGGCAGTTGCCCGCCGCCTTCCAGGTCACCATCGTGGTTGCAAATCGACGGGGCTCGAAAGTCTCCCCCTCCAGCCGACACTCACACGGATAGTCGCTCCCGGGCCGGCCCCCCACGCGAATATCGAGCGCGATCCCCTTGATGTCGTCGTCTCGCAAGGTCTGCAGAGCTTCGCGGCAGTCTTTCGACTGCTCGCCGCAGGCCTTCTTGGCGGCTTCCTTATCCCTTGCGTTCCGCTTGTCTGTGTCCTGCTTGTCTTTTCGTGCCTGCGTGTCGCTCTGTTCCTGCGGGCCCTGCTTTTCTGTGGTGCTTCGCTCCGCCTGCCCAGGGGTCTTGGCCTGTTCGTCGCGGTTGGTCTGCACCATGATCAGGTCGGCCGTCGCAAGCCTGATTTCGACAGCCGGCTCGTCCACCAGCGGTTCGGCCACCAGCGGCTCGTCGAGGATCACTCCGGTGGGTGCCGCCGATTCAAAGGGCGGCAGTGGGGGCAGTGGGAGGTCAGCTCCGGCTGTGTCCGCGACCGCGACCGACATGGCCGAGCCCGCCAAGAGCAACACGCCGATAGTGAAGGCGATCCGCGCCGGCCACTCAGTCTCCGGCCCCGCGTTCCACGCTGTAGTTCGGGGCTTCCTGCGTGATGACGATGTCATGGGCATGGCTTTCTCGCACCGTGGCCGCTGATACCTGGATGAATTTCGCGTCGCGCCGGAGTTCGTCGATCGTTCGTGTGCCACAGTAACCCATGCCCGCCCGCAGGCCGCCCACCAGTTGGTAGACAAACATGCTGAGCGGCCCCTTGAAGGGCACCCGACCCTCGACCCCCTCTGGAACCAATTTATCTCCGCCACGCCCCGTTGACCGCTGACGGTAGCGTTCGCTCGACCCTTGAACCATCGCCCCCAGTGATCCCATGCCTCGGTAGCTTTTGAACGTGCGTCCCTGATAGAGCACGGTCTGGCCGGGACTCTCAGCGACCCCCGCGAGGAGCCCGCCGATCATCACACAGCTCGCCCCAGCTGCGATCGCCTTGGTGATGTCTCCTGAGTAGCGAATCCCTCCGTCTGCGATCACCGGCACGCCGGCGGCGGCCGCCTCCGTCGCCGCCTCCCAGACCGCCGTGATCTGGGGAACCCCGACGCCGGAGATCACCCGTGTGGTACAGATCGACCCGGGACCGATCCCAACTTTGATCCCATCCGCGCCAGCCTTGATTAAATCGCGACAGCCTTCCCGGGTTGCCACGTTTCCCGCCACCACCTCGATCCCCCAGCGTGCCTTGATCGCCGCCACGGTCTCGATGACGTTCGACGAATGGCCATGGGCCGAGTCCACGATCAGCACGTCGACGCCCTTGGAAATCAGGCTCGCCGCCCGGTCGTAGTCGAACACGCCGACCGCCGCCCCGACCCGCAGCCTTCCCTGCCTGTCTTTGCAGGCACTGGGAAACCGCTTCATCATGTCGATGTCCTTGATCGTGATCAGACCGGTGAGCAGCCCGCGGTCGTCGACCAGCAGCAGCTTCTCCACCTTGTTGGCCATCAGCACCTTCTCGGCCTCGTCAAGCGTCACGGTGCCAGTGGCGGTGACCAGCCCGGAGCCGGTCATGATGTCGGCGATGGGCGTCTCGCCGCTCTCCAGGAAGCGAAGGTCCCGACGGGTGATGATGCCGACGAGGCGGCGGCCGTCCTGCGTGATCGGCACACCCGAGATGTTGTATTGATCCATCACCTCCCGGGCTCGCGCCACGGTCGCGTTGGGGGGGAGCGTGACGGGATCCATGATGATCCCGTTGGCGCTCCGCTTGACCTTGTCCACCTCCTCGGCCTGCCGTTCGATCGAAAGATTCTTGTGAATCACGCCCAGCCCGCCTTCCTGGGCCAGGGCGATCGCCATTTCGCTCTCCGTGACGGTATCCATCGGGGAACTGACAATCGGGATGGTGAGGCGGATGCCCCGGGTGAGCTGAGTGGCCAGGTCTACCTCGGCAGGCACGACCGCCGAATGCCTGGGAACCAGCAGAACGTCGTCGAAGGTGATCCCGGTGGCGACGATTTTTCCATCCATGTTGCCTGCCATAACGCGTCCTCTGTCTGGAATCGGGGTGCTCGAAAGGGAGCGGAATCTGCGGGAAAGCCTGGGATTATGGGGCCTGGGGGCCCCGTCCGGCAACGACCGCCGTTATTTCACGGGCTGCTCCACAGGTGGTCGCAGCGCACGGCGCGGAAGCGTGTCCTAGGTTTGAGGGTCGGCCAGCCGTCTGGCCCGCGAGCCTTTTCTCCGAACTCTCCCGCCCAACCAGGTTTCCGCCACCACCATGCGATTCCTCGACGACTACCTCACTACACTCCAGCCCGCCCCCCAGGCTGTTGCCCAGCCCGTTGCCCGGTCCACCGCGCCGGAGGGAGCGATTGCCCGTCCGGACAAGGCCACGCTCGAGGCCCACCTCGCCCGCCGTCAATACGGCCCCTTCACGCTCACCGACGCCGTGCGGCCCGGCTGGCAGCTCGACGTCGTTCCCCGGGCCGGCTATCGGCACGACGCCTACGTCGATCCACGGAGCGGCACCCGCCTGCCCGCCCTCGTTGCCGCGATCTCGAGCGAAAACCTGTTTGAGACCTTCCTCCGGCTGCTCGAGCCGCTCGGCGATACGCTCGACGTCGTCCTCGAGACCTCGCACGAGCACACGACACACCATGAAGATTTCACCCGCGAGGGGATCGAGCGGTTGGTGCTGGAGAGCGTGCTCTGGGATTTCGAAGACCTGCTGCTCGACGACGGCTGCACTGGCATCGCCGTGATGCACCCGGAACTGCAGATGGAAGTACAACTCGACGAGCATAAGCTGCTGGTGATCTACGCCCAGCAGCGGGCTCCCTTCGAGCGGATCCTGGCAGAGCAGGGGATCGAGCGAAACGACCGCATCCGGTTCATCTCGCAGGCCGAACACCTGCACACCTCCCACACCCGGTTTGCCCGTCGTTTCGACGACATGGCCAACCGCCTGGGCGCCGGGATGTAGGCGGCTTCGCCCCGTGGCGGCGAGTTTTTAACTTGCCGTATTCACGAGAAACACGACTTCCTGTCGTTTTCTCTTGGCCGACCTCCGTCGGCTGGCGTGGGCGTCGCATCCATGCGACGCGGTCGTGGGC
>JBIIFB010000130.1:0-11033 GCA_044237545.1 Pirellulales bacterium | reverse complement strand
CGCCGGGCCGCAAGCGGGGGCGTGTTGCAGGTGACAGCACGAGCAACCTTTCGTGCCGCAACAGCTGACCTTCTGTGATTTGGTGCTGGAAGTCCGGCGAGCAAACCTCTGTGGCTTTTTCTCGCCCTCCATCCGGACCGTCTATGGTCATTGACCGTCGTTGTTTGTTCCAGCCATCCCGCGGAGACGGCGTTTACGCCGAGCGGAGCCCCGAGAGCGTTTCGCGGACCTGCTCCCGCGTGCCGACGGCCAGGAAAACAAGATACCGGTAGTCGCCCGGCTTGAGCCGCTTGGGCCAGGTCCAACGTCTTGCCTGTTCGCGAAAGACGCAGTTCCACTTCGAGACGTGTGCAAATTCGAACCAGAGTCGGCCGTACGTCGGCGGCTGGCCTGTGGTGTGTGCCGCGTCGGGCGACCAGACACCCATGGCGTGGCTGCCGGTTGCGGTCGAGACGATCACGGGATGCCGCGGTTCGCCCGGTCCTTCGGAGAGAGGCTCGAGCGAGCCATCCTCGCGGAGCACGTAAAATGTTCGAAAGTCTCGCGGCATGTAGCCCGTGAGTGCCTCGAACGTGCCTCGCCTATGCCGTTCACCGGCCGGCACCGTGAATGTTACCGCGTAGCGGATCGCATGGGCGAAGCCAGGCACGCCGATTCGCACCTCCTTTCGCAGCAGATGGTCGGACAGGGCGGTCGTGTTCATCGCAACGCCGCCGGCGCCCCGCTGCCCCGGGCGAAGCCAGAAGGCCATCTGGGTCACCGTCACGAGTTCAGAACCTGCCGCCGAAAGTTCCAGCAACCGGCTCGTGCTCGTGGGGCCGTCCGCATCCCGCTTGCATCCGGCCTCCGTCGGATTGAAGGCCTCATCGCGGAGTTCACCGCCGAGATCGAAATTCGCCGCGCTCTGGAGTTGCCGTCCATGGTCGAAGGAATCGATGAATTCCTTGCCGTTCCACCTGAGAGAGTGGATCGCGCCGGCCAGTCGCGACGTCGTCGTGATCACGATCTCCGAGTTACCCGCGGGCGCACGAATCACCGCGTCTCCGGAACCACTCAACCATGCCATGAATTTACGGTGTGCCCCGCCTTCGTCCGAGTCCACGGTTCGAGTCCACGTTTGTGGCCCCGGCTCACGACATCGTCTTGTCCATGTTCATGGTGGCTCATGCTGGCTCATGAAGGCTCATGGTGATGATGCTTCGCTAGCGAGCCATGCGAGCCATCCCGCAGTCGAATGACTCAAATGATCGGCATCGAATTCCGGAGGCTACTCCGCCGGCCAGACAATATCGAGAAAATATCCGGAAAACACCGTTCCTCACAGGCCGTTGTTTCGAGCAAGGTCGCGAGACTCATCGAGAGACTGTCTGATCGCGGCCGGTGCGACTTGCCCGCCAGTGCGGTTCATGGGATAAACAGATCGTTGTCGAATTCCCCCTGCCGTCGGCGGTCATGAGCGTTCACTACGTCAAGGTGCCACAGATCGACGAGGAAAGGCTCGATAACGAGCTCATCCTGCTCCACCCTGAGACCTTGCAGGTCAAGGTGCTCAACGAGACGGCGACTGTTCTCTGGGACGCCCTCGAGGCGTTTCCAAGCGCAGAAGCTCTCTGTAGTCTTCTGGCCGAGGCCCGGCCCGAGATCTCACCCGCGGACGGCGAATCCCTGATCGGCAGGTTTCTCGACGAACTTGTGGTGGCAGGATTGGTCGCGCGGCAGGAGCAGGCGACTCGATGACCGCCCGGAGCGTCACCGTCGTCATCCCCAGCTACAACCACGGACGATATCTCGCCGCCACGCTCGCATCGGTCTTCAGCCAGACGCTACCGCCACGGGAACTCCACGTCATCGACGACGGCTCGACCGACGATTCAGTGCGGGTGATCGAACGGGCCTTCGCCGAGTATTCGGGCCCCATCCACTGCCGGCTTTCGGTCCGCGCCAACCGTGGGATTTCCGCCACCCGTAACGAACTCGTCGCGGCCACGACGACCGACTGCGTCGCCTTCCTGGATTCGGACGATCTCTACGCTCCTCAGCGGCTCGAACGCATCCTCGCAACTGCCCCGCCGCAGGGCCCCTGGTTCGCGTTCAGCGGCATCGACTTTCTCTGCGAAGAAGATGCTGGCACGATTGCAGACACCCTCGCCGACTGGCACGAGGCGTACCGTCGGAAGCTGGGCCAGGGCATGTCGTTTCCCACGGCGGGCTTCGCCCTGCTGCGATCCAACATCGCCATCAGCGCCAGTAACTTTGTGATCAGCCGCGGCCTGTTCGATGCGGTGGGCGGGTTCGACGGACGGATCACCATCTGCCAGGACTGGGACCTGGCCGTGGCAGCGCTGCGGTTCGTGGAGCCGACCTTTGTCCCGCAGCCGCTCCTCACCTATCGCATCCACGCCACCAACACGTCCCGCAACGCCGCCACGACCGCCAGCGGGGAGATCGATCTCGTCATAGAAAAACTTTGCCGCTGGCTGCTCGAGCCCACCGCGAATCCCGTCGCGCCCACCCCGCGGAACTGGCCCCACTACCTTCGGCTCTTCGCCCATCTGAGCACGTCCACGGCGGGACGACCGCTCGCCAGCTGGCTCCCGCCGGAAGTTCTTGCTGCTGCGGCCGCCCCGGGAGCGGCCTCCACGCCCAGGGAAACGGCGTCGATTCGCGGACTGATCGCCGCGGCGAGATCCCCGGAGGATTTTGCGTCGGTGCCCTGGGAGGAACTGATGCGGCGCTGCCACCGAACCTGGTCGGGATCGCAATGAATGCCCCCCCTGCTCACGTGGGATGCCTCTCGTGGCTGGGCTACAGGCTCCCGATCGCAGTCCCCTCCCGGGTCTGGTTCGAGTGGCTGGAGAATTTTACAGGCATCGATGTCACACCCCTGCCCGACGATCTTTCCAACCATCCTCCGCTGCTCTCCGTCATCGACGACTGGCACGTGCTCGTGGAAGGCGTCGATCTGCGGACGTTCCGCAGCCCCGACGACCTGAAGGCCTGGCTTGTCCTGACGGTCAGCGACGTCATGATCGCCCGCGGCGGGTTCACCGCCTTCCATGCAGCCGGACTGATCGTGAAGGACCAAGCCGTGCTCGTGTCGGGCCAGCCCTGGTCAGGAAAATCTTCGTGGGCCTTCGAGGCACATGCCCGCGGGCTCGGCGTGCTCGGCGACGATCAAGTCTGCGTCGATCCGTCGCGGGGCGTCGTGCACGGCCTGCCCCGACCGATGAAACGGCGGCTGCTCGCCGGCGATGCAACAACGCGGCTTTCCGAACATGCCGTTCGAGCCAGGCTCGAAGACGAATCGATTGCGCTCGAACCGCGTCGCACCAACGGCCTCGCGGCAGTCGACCGCGGCTATCCGATCGCGCAGATCATCCATCTGAAACGGCATTCCGGCCCCGGGATCGAGGTTGCCGGCATGGACCGTTTCGCGATCCTGCAGGCCATTCTCGCCCAGTTCCGCGGGGCGCCGCCCGCGTTTCTGGCGACCACGGCCGCGGCGGCCACCATGCTGGCGCGACTGCCGAACATCAGCGTCAGCGTTGGTGACGGCGAAATCGGCCGCGGTCTGGACACCGTCGTGGCGCTGGCCATCGAACACGCCGGCCAGCCGCGGGGCGGAACGACCGTCAACTGAACAAGGCCGTCCTCAGTTGGCCCGCAGGATGAGGTCGTAGTTTCGGCTGTCTCCAAAGCCGGCTCGGAGGCGGCCGATGCTCTCTCTCAGACTGCGGCCAAACACGGCCAGATTGCCGACCATGTCGTGGCTGTTGGCAGGGGCAAACAAGTGGCCGTTTCGCGACGGACCCCGAACCGGACAGCGTTCCGCCCCTCAGGGGGCCATGAGGGCGTCGATGAAGGTGGCATGCCGGCGGGTAAAGCCGGCGCGGAGGTGGCTCTCGTCAAACCGGATCGGGCCGTTCTCGTCGTCGTTGATGCAAACACCATCGATTTGCAGCGTGTCCAGTGGATCGATCACGTCGGCCCCGCTCGCGCGGGCGATCGCCGCGATTCGGTCATTCAGCGGGCCGTGGCTGCGTCGAAAAGTCTCGACAGTCAACGGCTGCGTCGTCCGCTCGAGTCCACCCAGGAAACCTCTGCGATAGCCCGATCTCGGGTTGAGTTCCGTTCCGAAGGGAACCGTCAGAAGCACCGTGACCTGTTTCCCACCGTTCACCAGTTGCGCGACCATGTCGCCGAGGGCCGCCATTGCCATCTCTTGACCTTCCGGGAGATTCAGCGCAACACGATTCACGAAGTATTGATCACTTTTTCCTTTCCAGCATTCAGAGAAGTAAAACGGCCAAAAAGCGCCAATGACAACACGATCGATGGCTGGATTAGAACTCACTTCCTCCCTCATCACGGGCACGAGATTTTCGGCGAACTGTCGTGTAGGGCTTGTGAGGCCGGGCAGCGGGCAGGCCCCTGCTTTTGTGAGAAAGATCGCACCCCGCATGCCCGTCGTGTGCTCATGAAGAAGTTCATCGATTCGCGGGGCCAGCATGTGAGCATGGCTGTCGCCGACCAGAAGTGTTTGCGGCCCATCCCCGCCGACGAAAAATCGGCGGATCCCCTCGCGCAACGGCTGTTCCTGCCATCTTTCAAAATAGCCGGTTTTGTTCTGCTCGGCGAGGGCGGCATCCAGGCCTTTGTGAGCGATTATGACGCCCGGCCGCGGTGTCAGGATTCCTCGCCACACACAGAAGCCCGCCAGCCCCACTCCCAGAAATGCCACCACAAGGACCGGTACGAGCCAGGGAGACTCGCTGTTGCGAATGCGTTGCTCAATCGCGTAATAACTCGCCGTGGCCAGCGCGAAGGCCAGAAACAACGCGACTCCGACGGCCGTTGGATCGGGAATACTGCCCCGAATGATGTGCACGAACGAAATCAACGGCCAGTGAAAGAGGTAGAGCGGATAACTGATCAGGCCCACCCACACCAGCGCAGGCTGCGACAGGACCCGACTGTTCAGCCAGGCCGCAGGGCCTGCTGCAATCAGAGCGATCGTTCCCGCCACCGGCACGAGCGCCTGCCATCCGGGGTAGGTGTCGGAGTGGTCGAACCAGCCGAACCCCCTGACCAGGAGAACGCCGCCCGCGACGGCCATAGCGTGGCAAGGATATGGCCGGCCAGGGACCCTGGCCTGGCGGCCGTGCCACCACGCCAGGAGTGTCCCGCCGAGAAACTCCCACGCTCTGCATGGCGTGAGGAAAAAATCAGCTTTCGGGAACCATTCGGCCGCGAATAGATTCGCTCCGAACGAACACGCAGCCAGAAAGCTGACTACAGGCACGAGCGGCCATTTCATCTGCCACACCAGCACGAGTAGCGGCGGCAGGAACAGGTACATCTGCTCTTCCACGGCCAGGCTCCAGAGATGCAGGAGCGGCTTGAGCACGGCAGCAGTGTCAAAGTAGCCGCTTTCCCTCAGGAGGGCGATGTTCTGCACGAACAGGCCGCCCGCCGCTACATGCCTTCCCACCTGCCGAAATTCGCTCGGCAACAATGCCAACCATCCATAGGCGAGTACGAGCACGAGCATCGCGATCAAGGAAGGGAAAAGCCGTTTGATTCGCCGGGCATAGAAGTTTCTGAAAGTGAAAGTGCCATCTGCATATTCTCGGCTGAGAATGCCGCTGATCAGGTAGCCGGAAATCACGAAGAAAATATCAACCCCGATAAAGCCCCCCGGCAGGGCTTTCGGAAAGGCGTGATAGGCGATCACCGCCAGCACGGCCACGGCCCGCAGGCCGTCGATGTCCGCCCGATACCGGGCGCCCGCAGGACACAACCGCCTGCTTCCATAGACGTATTCCTCGCCCGAAGTGCATCCATCGACCCGTTCGGGATCTATGAATTGTCGCATTTCGATGCATTCCGCGGCTTGTGTACACGTTCGACATCAAATCGTCGCATCGCGTCTAGCCGGACGTCCAGTCCCTCTCTCCCCTTAAAAAAATCTGAGGGGGGCGGTGGCGAGTGACCTACCGCCTCAACGGCACCGCTTCTCGAGAACCTTCTGTGCTGATCTCAGAACTTCGACTGCATACTTCACGAGTCACGCCCCGCTCGCAACTCCCGCGCGAGACGGTCAAGGGAAACGTTTTCCTGAGCGTGTGACCTGGCTTCGTCGTAGGCGCGAATGTCGGCGAGTTCGTCAAGTTCCTCGACAATCTGCCGCCATTGCTCAATCGGCAGCACGACGTCGGTAGGGATTTTCTGTCCGTCAACGACATATCGAGGAGTCAGGGTATCCATCGCGCAACCCCTTCCTGTTTTTGAAGTCTGTTTGTTCTCAATATTTAGTGTACCTCTTCTACGCGTGCGCTGCGACGGAGGGGGGCGTTCACTGACCCCGCGATCGTCAACACGATCTATGGCCGTTGGTGGCATCCACTCGACGAGGCCGACGTCGTTTGGCAGGAGTGTGCCATCATCGAGGCGCTCGAAAAAACGCTGTCGGCCGGGGAGGCACCGCTGGCGGTGCTAGCCCCGCAGCACAAAATTCACCAGCCGCCCAGGAACGGCGACGATCTTCGCGATCTCCTTGCCGGCGATCAGCTCCGCGATCTTTGGATCCGCGGCCGCGGCGGCCTTCATCGCCGCGGCGTCGGCGTCGGCCGGCACAACGACTCGGCCACGCAACTTTCCCTGGATCTGCACCGGGATCTCGACCATGTCGTCCTTGAGCCACTTCTCCTCGACGACGGGCCAGGCAGCCAGCGACACCGGCGCCGGCCGGCCGAGAATCTGCCAGAGTTCTTCCGCAAGATGCGGCGCGAAGGGGGCGAGCACTGTCACGAACGGCCACAGGATGGCCCGCGGCCGACGCTCAAGTGGCGTGCAGAAATTGACGAACTCCATCATGCGTGCGATGGCCGTGTTGAAGGAAAGCGACTGGATGTCCTTCGTTACCTTGTCGATGGTGCGGTTGAGCTCGCGGAGTTGGTCGTCGGTCGGGGCGTCGTCGCAGACCTGCGGGGCAACCGCGATTCCGTCGGCCCGCTCGTCGACGACGAGCCGCCAGCACCGGTCGAGAAAGCCACGCACTCCCCCCACGCCCGCCGTGCTCCAGGGCTTCGTGGCCTCCAGCGGCCCCATGAACATTTCGTAGAGCCTGAGCGAATCGGCACCGTAGTCGCGGACGACGCTGTCGGGATTCACCACGTTGCCACGGCTCTTCGACATCTTGTAGGCCCGGCTCTCGACGCGGATTTTGGGCGCATCGCGGATGACGAAATGGTCTCCCTGCTTCTCCACGAGATCGGCGGTCACCTTCACCGGGGAATCCCCCTCGGCTTGCTGCCCGGCCGTCACCCAGCCGCCCTTCACGCTCCGGTAGCCGGTGAACTCCATCTCGCCGAGGATCATTCCTTGATTGACCAGCGTGCCGAACGGCTCGGGATGCGACACATGGCCACGGTCGAAGAGCACCTTGTGCCAGAACCGGCTGTAGAGCAGATGGAGCACGGCATGCTCCGCCCCCCCCACGTAGAGGTCGACTGGCATCCAGGCCTTCTCGATCTCGGGGTCGAGAAAGCGATCGGTGTTGTGGGGATCGAGAAAGCGGAGGTAGTACCAGCACGAGCCAGCCCACTGGGGCATGGTGTTGGTCTCACGCCGATACCGCTTGCCGTCGCGGGTGACGAAGAGCCAGTCGGGCCCGGAGCGGCCCAGCGGCGGTTCGGGCGTGGTGCCCGGCCGGAAGTCGGTGAGCTCCGGCAGGTTCACCGGCAGGTCGCGTTCGTCCACGGCGCGGATCGCGCCGGTGGGGCGGCCGTCGGCGTCGAGCTCGTGGAGGATCGGGAACGGCTCACCCCAGAACCGTTGCCGGCTGAAGAGCCAGTCGCGGAGCTTGTAGTTGACCGCCGCCCGGCCGAGACCGGCGGCTTCGAGATCGTGGGAGACCCGTGCGATGAAGGTCCGGGTGTCGAGGCCGGTGTAGGGGCCCGAGGCGATTGCCACGCCATCCCCGGCGAAGGGTTCGCCTGCGGCCAAAGGAGCGGCGTCGCCTGCGGCCAAGTGAGCGGCTTTCGCCGGCTCCACAACCCTCACAACATCGAGCCCGAACGTGCGGGCGAATTCGAGATCGCGGTCATCGTGGGCCGGCACGGCCATGATCGCTCCGGTGCCGTAGGTGGCCAGCACGTAGTCAGCCACCCAGACTGGGATCGGCCTGCCTGAGAGCGGATGCGTGACGCACGACCCCGTGAAGACGCCCGTCTTCTCACGGGCGAGATCGGTGCGATCGAGGTCGCTCTTCCGCGCCGCCGCGTCGCAATAGCTGCGAATCGCCTCCCGCTGCGTTGAGACCGTGAGCGCGTCGAGCAGCGGATGCTCCGGCGCGATGACCATGAAGGTCACACCGTAGAGCGTGTCGGGGCGGGTTGTGTAGACGCGGAGCACGTCGTCGGGGGCACGCGCTGGCAGACCGGCTGCGGCACGCCGCGTTTTCCAGTCCTCGTAGGCCGCGCTGCCGCCCGCAGCGGGAGCGATCCAGAAGTCAACCTCGGCGCCGGTGCTCCGGCCGATCCAGTCGCGCTGCAGCTTCTTGATGCTCGCCGGCCAGTCGAGGCCTTCGAGCTCCCGGTCGAGTCGGTCGGCATAGGCCGTGATCCGCAGCATCCACTGCCGCAGCGGCATCCGCACGACCGGATGGCCGCCGCGTTCGCTGACACCGCCGATCACCTCCTCGTTGGCCAGCACGGTGCCCAGGGCCGGGCACCAGTTGACCGGCGCCTCCGACTGGTACGCGAGCCGGTGGGCATCGCGATAGGCCGCCGTGGCCGCTTCCCCCTGGCCGGCAATCGTGGCGGGAATCGGCAGTTCCGCGATCGGCCGGCCCTTCTGCAGGGCGGCATCGAACCAGGTGTCGAAGAGCTGGAGGAAGATCCACTGTGTCCAGCGGACGTAGTGCGGGTCGGTCGTGGCCAGCGAGCGGCTCCAGTCGTAGCTGAAGCCGAGCATCTTCAGCTGGCGGCGGAAGGTGTCGATGTTGCGTTCGGTGCTCTCCCGAGGTGGCGTGCCGGTGCGGATCGCATGTTCCTCCGCCGGCAGGCCGAAGGCGTCGAAGCCCATCGGGTGCATGACACTCGTGCCCCGCATCCGCTCGAACCTGGCCACGATGTCGGTGGCGGTGTAGCCCTCCGGATGGCCGACGTGCAGCCCATCCCCGCTCGGATACGGGAACATGTCGAGCACATACTTCTTGCCGGCGGCGGGGAGCCGCGGCGTCGCGAAGGTGTCGTGCTCGTCCCACCATGCCTGCCACTTGGGTTCGATCTCGGAAGGCTGGTAACGGGGCATCGCTGGAATCCGGGGGAGAGTGCGCGGCGGCAGGCACGGGGGAGCTGGGGAGGTCGAAAACGTCTCCGGCTGAACTGGTCAGTCCGGGCCGGGCCGATTCTAATGCCTGCAGAGGTGCGGGCAACGAGCCCGTCCCCATTCGCCCTGCGGAACACCCCATGCCAACCCCCCCAGACGCGCCAATGACTGATCCGCCGATGGTGTTGCAACGCCAGATGCTGCGGGCCTGTCGGAGTGCCGGAAGCCGGCTCAAGATGGCCGACTCGCTCGGCACGCGGCTGACCGGCCGGGAATTGCTGACGCGGATTTTTGCCGCCAAGAGCGTGCTGGATCGGGTGCTTGCTGCTGACGAGAAGATGGTGGGCGTGCTGTTGCCACCGACGGCCGGGGCGGCCGTGGTGAATGCGGCCCTGGCACTGTCTGGCCGTGTGGCCGTCAACCTCAACTACACGACATCGCAGGAGATCCTCGATCTCTGCATCAAGCGGGCGGGGCTCAAACATGTGATCTCGAGCCCGGCGTTCCTCAGCCGGGTCAAGCTCGACGCGGGTCCGAAGCTCCTCGACGCAGGCAACCTGCGGAAGCAGCTCGGCCTCGTCGACAAGATCCGGGCCTTCGTCCACGCCACCATCACGCCGGTCGGCCTGCTGGACAGACTTCTCGGTCTCGACCGCATCCGTCCCGATGACGTGCTCACCGTGATTTTTACGTCAGGTTCCACGGGAGATCCGAAGGGGGTGGTGCTCTCGGTTGAGAACGTCGGCTCGCAGGTACGGGCCATCGACAGCATGCTGCACCTCTCCGCGGCCGACGTGGCGTTGGGTGTGCTGCCATTTTTCCATTCCTACGGCTACACGACCACGCTCTGGACGCCGCTGACGCTCGAACCGGCCGTGGTCTACCACACCGACCCGCGTGATGCGCAGACAGTCGGCCGGCTGGCCCGCGAGCATCATGCCACGCTCCTGATGGCCACGCCGACCTTCCTGCGGTACTACACCCGCCGCACGCCGCCGGAGGATTTTTCAACCCTGGAAGCCGTGTTTGGTGCCGCCGAAAAGCTGCCGAAGGAAGTCTGCGATGCCTTCGAGAAGCGGTTCGGCCTGCGGCCCAGCGAGGCCTACGGCGCGACGGAAGTCTCGCCGCTGGTGGCGGCCAATGTGCCGCCTGCCCGGCACGTCCCCGGCCGGCCGGCGGACGCGCGGGAGGGGACGGTGGGCCAGCCGATCCTCGGCTGCCACGCCCGTATCACGGAACGGGAGGGCCTGAAGGAACTGCCCGTCGGCGAGGAGGGCATGCTCTGGATCAGCGGCCCCAATGTGATGCAGGGCTATCTCGATCGCCCCGATTTGACGGCGAAGGTGATCCACGACGGCTGGTATTGCACTGGCGACATCGCAAAACTCGACGCCGAGGGATTCATCACGATCACCGGTCGCGAGAGCCGTTTTTCCAAGATTGGCGGCGAGATGGTGCCGCATCTCACCATCGAGGAGGCCGTGAACGAGGCGCTCGGGGTCCCCGAAGGGGAACTGATGGCAGTGGTGACGGCGGTTCCGGACACGGCCAAGGGGGAACGTCTGATCGTGTTTCACCTGCCGATTGCCCAGACCCCGACCGAAATCGTGCAGAAACTCCTGCAACGCGGTCTGCCAAAACTCTGGGTGCCATCGGCCGACAGCTTCGCCGAGATCACGGAACTGCCGGTCTTGGGATCC
>JBIIFB010000129.1:0-11051 GCA_044237545.1 Pirellulales bacterium | reverse complement strand
ATCCGCATGTTGGCTCCCCGGCAGGAATCGTTCAATCGCAGTCTCGCCCGAGAAAAACATGGGTTGTGGAAAGGCACTTCCGTAAATCGGACCCTGTTTCAGGGTAGGCCGTCGCCCTTGGCGGAAACCGCTGGAAAGAAAGACCGGGATGACTGGCGAGGAGGTCGATTTCGGCGGTCGACGGCTCCGCGGGCCGCTAAGCCGGATGGCCGCATCGCCGGCTATCACGCAGTCGAGTCGAAGGGGCGCACGTCACGCGGCTAGGTCTACGCGGTCGTCGCGGCCCGCGTTGCCCCCATGGCCGCAAAGGCACGACAAAGACGTCTCGTGAGCGATGCTCACCACTCACTACGACCGCCGGCCGCACCTTCACCCCGGAGCGGTCTGAAAAGGGATAAGCGACGAGAACGACATCATTTTTGGAGAAGCTTGGCATAGTCATCGTCCTCAGGGTTGTCCCATATTTCGGCGAGTGACTTCTGGCTGGCATCAAGCCAAAAGTTAGTGCCATCTTCGGGGAGCACTGTCACGAGAACTTTGGCGCCTTCTGGAAGAGTCGCCGGTTCCGCCAGTTCGACCTTCCCGTCGTGGATAATTGCCTTGAGTGTGACGATCATGAGAAGAGGGCTCCGGGGCGGTGTCGAAGGATATGCGAGCGTGCGATTCTCGCGTCATAGTTGCTGACCCCCAGATTCTAATCCAGATTGTCGCTCAACGCTTCACTCGGGTGAGGGCCTCGACCTCGACATCGCCCCAAGGCCGCACGGCATCAGGATTCGCAACGCTGTCAGCAAGCCGTCGCTCGAGTTCCGCTCTTTGCCAATCGGGGATCGGTGCGGCTTCCACGTCGTGGATAAAGCTATTCCAGATTGCTTCAGCGACTTGGATCCGTTCCTCGATACTGAGGCGATCGATCCCGAGGTCGTGCAGTGAGACGCTGGCCATGTGAGCCTCCAAGGCATAACAGTGCGATATCGACAAAGAGTGTACGTACGTACACAATTGTGGTCAAGCTTGCCACAGAAAAATCGGGGCGGCGGCGTGTGTGCCGACCCGCTGAGGACCGGCGAGGAGCCGGTTGTTGGCTCCCGGGCAGGGATCGTTGATTCGCAGTTTCGCCCGAGAAATCAATGGGCTTTGGAAAGTCGCTTCCCTCAATCGGACCCTGTTTCAGGGCAGGCCGTCGCCCTTGGCGGACAACCGCTGAAAAGAAAGACCGGGAGCGCTGGCGAGGAGGTCGATTCATCCGCGGCACCGAAAAGCCTGCGTAGCAGGTCGATGTGTCCTATCCGGTTGAGCGCTATGAGCGCAGACGTATCAACGATGACGCGCATCAGCAATCGCCTTTACGTCGGCAATAAGTTCCTCGGCCGTCTGTTGGAACACACTGCCCCAAGCTGGCCGTACAAGGCAACGAATTCCGCGCGTGGCACTCCTGCCAATTCCGCAGCCATGCCGCCCGAGACCCGCCCACATTCGAACATTTGGAGCGCCGCCATGAGTTGGATTTCCCTCGCCATATCAGCAGGGCGTTTTCCAAGAGCCGACGGCAATTCTGAAGGGCCTTCGATATTCAAGGCGGCCATGACGAGCATTTCAGGCGGTGGTGAATGATGACTCAGCCGTAGGATAATCCAACGTTGACGGTCATTGGTACGAACATCGCTCGTCGAACCGCTCGAGCCTCCGCCAGTCTCTCACTCTCGGGGCCCGCCGACCGACTGGGACGAACTCGTCCGAGTCCATGATGACCGCGAAGCACGCCGCGGGCTCAGCGTCAGCCTCAGCGGTATGTAAAAACTGCGGTGGCCTGGCAGTCGCGATCGAGCCGCAACCGTACCCACTGGCAGGAGAACCCCTCTGGAAATTCGTGCGCGAGGTTCTTGCCCACTGGCGCTTCGAGCGTCGCGTAGTCAAACCAACTGGCATCGCCAGTGGGATCGATCTCGATCGTCACGCGCACCGGTTCCTCACAATCGTGGAAGAGTTCCATCCGCTTGCGGTCGTATCCTCCCGTGAGATACGGGTCGCTCGGCCGGCCTGCCTCGACGGCCGAGTCGTGCCACGGGCCACCCCGGCCGGTAGGCCTCGGGAACTTCCAGAGTTCGTCGATGTCACCTACCCACACGGCGGGTCCACGAGACAGCTTTCCGTTCGGATCGGTGCTGCCGATCACCCGGGAGGAATGGTCGTCGGGACCGAGCGGCCCAAACGACTGACGCACGCCACCGAGCACGAGCAGCCCGCGCCACGAACAGAAGTCGGTGATCCGCTTGCCATGGCTGCATACCGGCTGGATCTTCGCCGCGCCGCCGCTGGTGACTCTCGGAAGCACGTAGAACGTGCCGGCCGCATTAAGCAGGCTCCGCTCCGTGACCACTTCCCGCAGGCCGCGCGGCCAGCCCATTGCGAACGGCTTCTCGTAGGCCGCCGCCACCGCTGGATCGATCGGCTTGGGCAGGCGGAAGACCTTCTTCCCCTCGGTAAGGATGACGCTCGCGGCATCGAACGAGACATCGGGGGATAGCGGGAGCGCCTTCTCCCGGAGGAACACCGCCGCGGCATCGTCAGGGGCGAGAGCAGCCGCGGGCTGGTCGGGCGTGATCCGCCAGGCAGCCCCTTCCGCCGCCGAGCTGTTTGCATCGACCTCCCGGGCGTACACGTCCAGCGGCAGCGACTCGCCGCTTCCGCTCCGCATCACGGCGGCGATCCACGGTTCCGCCGAGCCAACGTCTGAGAGAGCGGAGAACAACGCCGTGTCTTCGTCCGCGCCGCCGCGCACACCGTAGCGGAGGACCACCGTCACGTCCGTGGCATCGCGGTCGGCCGTGACGCGAATCCAGTCGCCCACCACACCGGCGGGCAGGACATGATGGACATAGTCTTCGGCCGGCACGGAGATACTGCCGATCTCCCGCCAGTCGGTGCCAGTGGCGGCCTCCAGCCTGAAAATGACTGGCACCGTGCTCCCATGGGCGAGGTGCACGACCCTGTGGTCATATCCGCCCGGCCCGCCGGCGAGCAGGAGCGGGTCAGATGGGCTGCCGCCCGTTACTGCTTCCTGCCGCCAGGCATAGGCCGTGCCCGCCGGGCGGCCGAGCTGCGTAAGCCCTTCCCACGTGGTGAACCAGAGATTCGAGTTGGAGCGGCCATTGAGATCGTTGCGGGCGTTCTGGTACTCGCTCATGAAGCCCGACTTCGCCGTGTCGTCGCAGCCGAAGACGATCGCCTGCCTGCCTTCCGCCTTCCAGGGAGCCACGTCGCCCGTGATCTTGAGATGGGAGCAGAGCGGCCGGATACCGGCAGGGGATTCCGCCGAGAACGACGCGGGAAAGTCGTACCATCCGCCATGCATCGTGAGAATGTATTTCGCGGGTTTTCCGTCCGCCGCGGGCACGACCTCCCTGATCCGCGGCCACTCCGTGTGCCAGCCATGGTCGCCGTCGTAGCTGCTGCAGGCCTTGGGAAGTCGGAACGCGTGCCAGGGCTCCCTGCCGGCCGCGGCATCGACGGCGCTTCGCACCATGAGCAGCACGCTCTTCTCGTCCCAGCCGATCGCCCAGAGCGGCGCGTCGGGTGACGTCGGCCCATGAATGCCACCGGGACCGGTGACGTCGGTGAACTGCCGGCGCCTGACGAGCCGCCAGGCCTTTTGGCCGTCGGCAGGCGACCACTCGGCAAGCACGCCCGCCTCCTCCTTCGACGCACGGGAGTTGGGGATCGCGTAGAAAAATGGTTCGAAGTTTTTCAGGCCGGCGGCATGTTCGCCGTTGTTGGCCACGACCACAACGCCCTGTCCTGAATACATGCCCTTGCCGTGCCAACCGGGGGCGGCCCGTGAGAAGAGCAGTTTCGGCGCGTACGAACGCATATCGACCTCGTAGAGCAGTCCCTCCATGTCGTAGACGAGCACCTTGCTGTCGGGATCCGTCGGATGCCGTGCCGCGGCCGAGAGCCGCCCCTCCATCGTCGCGGGCGGAATGGCACGAACGCTTCCCTGCTCGTCGATCGCATACGGACCGATCAAGAGCTGGCGAGTGGCGGCATGAATGAACCGCGCGGCCGGCGTGCCGCCCACGCTCTCCGGGCGGGCGGTGATGCGCAGTTGCCCATCGACTTCGTAGAGTTTGTCGTCGCTGCCGCGGCGGGCGTGAGGGGCATACGTGACGAACCAGAGGCGGCCAGCCCAGGGCACCACGGCGCCGATCCCGCACTCCCCCTGTCCGTTGCTCACGGCGAGGTGCGGATACCGGCCGCCGAAGCAGGGCGGACTCTGGATGGCTGGTGGAGTCGGTGTAGCCGGCGCCGCTGTCGCAGGGTCGGCGATTACCATCATCGCGGCGGCGGCCATCATCACGAACGGCAGCAGCGCCGGCGGGGAGAGCGACGGCCGCACCAGAACGGTGGTGCTCATTCGAGGACGCGAATACCCGGGACGGTGGTCATGCATGACGTTTCTCGAGGCGGTCGGGAATGCCCCGATGCAAGGGGGCGGTGATCCTGATGAGGGTTTTGATGCCGAAATCAACCCTCCGCAGGAATATCTTCACCTCGGGGCAACTTTCTAACGGTTGCCGGAAAATATCTTCGATGGCACGCCTGTCGTATCACGCAGATGCCTTCTGGCGGAATGGGCGACACACTCCATCTCAGGCCCGCGGGGGCGTGCAAAGGGGTCGCGGCACGCCTTTGCGTTAGATCGTACCCCCTCGGCGCAGATAAAAAGAAGGGATCGACGGATGCCGCTCAGGGAAACTCTGGCCCTGCTGGCTTTGCGGCAATCACGGAAGGACGATTCGACTCCGCTGGGAATGCGGCCGGATTCATTCGGGAGTGAACGCCTCATGACACCGATTGATTCAGAGGACAGCCCTGACTCCAAGATGTTCGTCGCTCAACTGGTGGCGAATACCCGTCGCATCTATGTCTTCATCGCGACGCTGATCCCGCTGGCTGGCGAAGTCGATGATGTCTACCAGCAGACCTGTCTGGCGCTGTGGCAGAAACGGCATCTCTATGATCCCGAGCGGCCGTTTTACCAGTGGGCGTGCGGGTTTGCCCGCAACGAGGCGTTGCGTCATCTGCGGTCATCGCGAACGGCGCGGCTGCGTCTCAGCGAAAAAACGCTCGATGCGATCGCAGCCGAACAGATTCGGGGCGAGGCTGCCCACGGTAATAACCGGCAGTCGGCCCTCGAGGAATGCCTCGAAGAGCTCCACGTCAGACAGCGGATGTTGCTGCAGCGGTGCTACACCGGAGACGAGCCGATCCGACAGATCGCCGCGGAGATCGGGGTCTCGCCGGCCGCCCTCACCATGCGGCTGCAGCGGATCCGTCATGCCCTCGTGCGTTGCATCGATCAGGCACTCTCGAAAGTCGAGGCCGTTTCGTGACTCCCCCGTCCAGCACCGGTAACGCGGCCGACGGCCCGTCCTCGCCCGAGTCGGAACTTTCTCGACTGACGGCCGCGATGTGCGGCGGCGTCGCGACAGACATCGATCAGGATCGGCTTGAGCGTCTTCTCGAAGATCCGAAGCATCTTCGCAGCTACGTCGCTGCAATGCAGTTGCATGCCGAACTGCAGTGGCGGTGGCGGCGGGCGGAACCAGCACTGTCGTTTGACGACTGTCATCCTGCCTCGGACCCAGGCGTGGCTATGCCGGCCGCCGCTGATCGGGCAACTCCTTTCCGAACGGCAAACGTGGCCGCGCGTCGAGTGGCGTTTGTCCGCCTTGGCGACCTGATGGTCCGGTGGAGCCGGTTGGTACCCCGATTCGTCCGCCGGCCGGCGACGATCTCGATGCTCGTGGCGGCGCTCGTGCTCGCGACGGGCCTGACGGTGGCCAGCGGCTGGCGAATCCGGCTTTCCAGCGATCGCAACGGCCTGGTGAGCAGCGGCCGAATTGTCGGAAGGATCGTCGACCAGCATCGTTCCCGCTGGAGACATCCGGCGTTCGCGACAGATCAACTCCTCGGCATCGCCGCCGGCACACGGCTCGAACTCGCCGAAGGGCTCGTGGAGATCGAGTTCACGAGCGGTGCCCGGGCGATCCTGCAAGGTCCGGCCGTGCTCGTTGTCCGCAGCGGCCATGCGGCCGGCCTGCTCAAGGGCAGGATGACGGTCCGATACAACTCGTTGATCCGCCCCCAGAAGACTGGAAACGGCGATGGCGAGTCGACGCCTGAGTCACCGCCCTTTGTCGTCCACACGCCGGCCGGAGCGGTCGTCGATCTCGGAACGGAGTTCGGCGTCGACGTGACCCAGGATGGCGCGGCCGGCGTTCAGGTCTTCGAGGGGCTGGTCGAACTCAGGCCGTCGACGGCGTCTGAAACTCTCGGCCCGATCCGGCTGGGGGCCGGCGATGCGGCGGACTTCGCTCGCCTGGCGACGGTGACGCGAGCGCGGGCCGGTTCTGCAACGCCATTCGTTCGCCGGCTGCCGCGACGCGAACTGCCGCCGGACTGGGTTGAAGCGGAGGCAACGACGCTGTTTGCCGACCGTTTCGATCGGGCCGCGGTGGCGGCCGTCGGGAAGTCAGAGACCGGAAGCGATGCCTGGAAGATCCATGGACGATCCTGGACGTTGGTCGATGGTCGGCTTCAGACTGGCGAGAACGGACTGGCCACGATTCCCTTCGTGCCGGAGCCAGGCGTCGTCTACCGTCTCAGTAGTGAAGTCGAGGTCGTTGGTGCGGGAGACGGGTTCGCGGCCCTCGGATTTTTTCCGGCCCAGCATGAGTCTGCATTTCACTCGAGAAACGGAGCGTACGCGTGGATGGGGCAGCGGAGCCGGCATAGTTCCGAGTGGGGTGGGAATTTCGCCTGCGGTGGGCCGGGAACCGCTGGCAAGGTGAGCGACATGGACGACAGCTTTGGTCGCCATACCCGAACGGTTCAGATCGACACCCGCGGCTCTCGGTGGATCGTGAAGTTCTTCGTGGATGGCAGCGAGGTCGGCTGGTACGTCTATGGCTCTGAACCACCGCCGATTCAGTTCGCGGCGATCGGATTTCATGGCGGGCAGGCACAAGTCGGCGCGTTCGATAACGTCCGGCTGGCCGTCTGGAAGCCGCTTGTCGCCGACCGGTAGGGCGCCGTCTGCGACGCGCTGCCGTCATTCAAAAAGGTCGATCCCGAGCCCGGCGCCGCTCAGCGGGTCCGACGCAGCAGCGGGCTGGCGGCGATGGTGTGGATCAGGGAGCGGACGCCGTACTGCGTCGGGGCGGCCTCTGCCACGATCGCATCGATCGTGCGGCGGTCGGCATAGGAAATCTCGGCGCCGGTGGCATAGCGGGCCATGTGGCTGACGAAGGCGCGGGCGAGTCCCGCCGGGTCGTCGGCCAGCAACTGTTCGAAGCTGTCGATCCCCGTGAAAGAACGGCCATCGGCCACCGTGCCCGAGGAATCGACCGCGGGGCCGAGCTTGTACCTTGCCTGCCAGCGCAGGCTCACCGCCTCGGGCGCAGGGTCACCCTTGTCGGTCGAGCGGTAGCGGTCGCGGTAGCCGCCGATCGGATCGAAGCATTCGAGGGCAAATCCCGGCGGGTCGATCTTCGAGTGACATGCGGCACAGTCGGCGTTCGCGCGATGCAGGGCGAGTTGTTCGCGGATGGTCGTCGCACCGCGGGTGTCAGGGTCGATGCCGGCGATACCCGGCGGCGGCGGCGGGGCCGGATCGTTGAAGAGCCGGTCGAGCACCCAGACGCCGCGTTTTACCGGCGTCGTCGTCGTGCCGTTGGCGGTCACCTTGTGGATCGCTGCCTGACCGAGCAGCCCGCCACGATGGCTTTCCTTCGGCACGTCCACTCGGCGGACCTCGACACCGTCGACGCCCGCGATCCCGTAATGCTCCGCCAGCCGCTGCGTGAGCATCGCGAAGTCGGCATCGACGAGCGTGCGGATGGGCAGATCCTTCGTAATCAGCTCACGTAGAAAGGCCCGTGGCTCAGCGGCCATTCCCTCGTGAAGAAGAAATGAATACTCCGGGTAGAGCTTGCGATCGGGATTGGTCTCATCGATCCGATGGAGTTCCAGCCACTGATCGGTGAAATCCTCGATGAAGCGGTCGCTCCTCGGATCGTTGAGCAAACGGTCGACCTCGGCATGGAGCGCCGCGGGATCGGCGAGCCGGCCCGATGCCGAGGCGGCGAGCAGCGCATCGTCAGGGGGCGAGTTCCAGAGCCAGTAGGAGAGCCGGGAGGCGAGCGTGGTCAGGTCTGACCGCACGTCTGCCGGATGAAACAAAAACTCGGGTGACGTGAGGATCGCAACGTAGGCCCGCCGCATGGCGTCCTCGAAGCAGTCCTTCGCGTCCAGACGTTTTTCCACAAGCGCTACGTAGGGATCGACCTCGGCTGGCTCGACGGGCCGCCGGAGAGCCTGCGGCAGGAAGTCCGTGAAGAGCCGGCGCGCGTCCTCGAGCGGCGTCGATGACATCACGGTCTCCAGCGGTGGTTTGCGATCGGCCGGAGGGATGTCGACATAGAAGTTAGGCAGATAGCCCCCTGTGCTGCGAACAGTCTGACGCAGCGGAGGAATCAGGCCGCCGGTCTCGACGGGCAGTGGCGCGATCGGCAGGTCGCCGAAGAGCCGTCGGTGGCTCTCCGGAGGCCACGACGCCTCGATCGGCCCCTCGACCTCGAACCAGTCGAGGGCCACGCCAGGACCGACATGCCCCGCCGACCGCCCGCCTATTTGCTGCAGCGAATTGCCACGATTGTTAGCGATCGACACGGGATCGATCACGAGCGTCTCGTGGGCATCGATCCACGTCGTGATCTCGTGCTCGCGCGGAGCGAGCGAAGCCGCCGTGAGCGTCGCGAGTAGCCGTCCTCCCTCCTGCTGGTGCCCCTCCGCGTGCGCTCGGACCGCCAGTGCCTGCGAGACGGACGGCTCGACCGTGCCCCTGTTCCACTGGAAGCCCCAGATCGAAAACCGCAGCTTGTAGAGACCGTCGTAGATCGGCGCCACGTTGAGCCCAGCCTCGTGCCCACCCAGGTTCGCCTCGATGAGGCCGACGGTGCTCTGGCTCTTCGCGATGGCGTTGTCAGTGAAGAGCTGTCCGCGTTCCTTCAGGTCGTCGTCGGCGCCGGGCGTGGCCACGTAACCCTTGATGTTCTCGAACCCGCCGCGGATCGGCAGCGCCGGGTCGGGCTTGCCGTCCTTGAGCAGCACGAAGTTGCCACCGATGAGATTGTTGTAGAACTTGAAGAGACCCGCTGGATAGATTCTCCGCTTGAAGACAGGCGGTGGTGTGCTCCGCGTCGCGATCGCGGCGGTGAGGGCCTTCTCCGCGGCAGCGGCGTAGGCCGCGAGGTGGGCCGGTGACAGGTCGAGACCGTCGGCGATCTTCTCGAATCCCGACACGCGGCCGTCCGCGGGCAGCATTTCCTGGATCTCGAGCCTCGACAGGGCCAACAGATCGCGGAGCGTGTTTTCATATTCTTCCCGGGTCATCCGCCGCATGCGCGCCCGACCCGATCTGGCGATTCGTTCCGAGTCGGCCCGAAACAGCTCCGCGTCGAGCCACCGCGTGACGGACCGAACGTCATCCGCCGTGGGCTGCTCCGACTCTTCGGGGGGCATTTCGCCACGGGCGATGCGATCGTGAATCCGCACGAACCGCCGCAGGATCTTCGGATCGGACACGTCCCGCGAGAGCACGGCGAGATCGAGCCCCGCCTCCGGCTCCTTGCCAGAGTGGCAGGAGTAGCAATGCCGTTCGAAGAAGGTTTCCAGTGGGGATGGCTCGGCGCGAGCGACAGCAGCCGGCCAGACCGACAGCAGGCCGCAGACCGCGAGCCAGAGAAACCTGCACGGCCTCATGCGTCGAGCCCCCGCAGCGTGCCGGTGCTCGAAGCGAACGCGTCGGTCTCGACGCCGAGCTGCTGAAGCATCGTGACGAAGAGGTTCGCCAGCGGCTCGTTCCGCTTCTCGTCGAAAGTGAGATGGCCCGGATGCCGGTAGCCGCCGCCGGCGAGGATCAGCGGCAGGTTCTGGTTGGAATGCGAGTTGGCGCTGCCGAGGCAGCTACCGTAGAGGATCTGCGTGTGGTCGAGGAGCGTCGTACCGTGTTGCTGCGCATTGCGGAGCGACCCGAGAAACTCCGCGAAGGCCCGCATCTGTGCCTCTTCGATCTTTTTCAGTTCGGCGATCTTCTCCGGCTCGTTGCCGTGGTGCGTCAGACCGTGCGTCTCGTTGTTCACACCCGGCACGTGCGGCACCACCGAAAACGTGCTGAGCGTGAGCGTGATCACCCGCGTGGAATCGGTCTCGAGCGCCAGTCGCATAAGGTCGTACATCAGCTTCGACTTTTCGATCACCCGCGTGGCGTCGCCGATATCGTCGGGCTCCGCATAGGCGACCACGGGCTTCGGCCGGTTCTCCCAGTCGATCGATCGGGCCAGGCGGCTTTCCAGTTCCCGGACGCTCGAAAAATACTGGTCGAGCCGCGAGCGGTCCTCCGGGGCGACCGACCGCTCGAGCCGGCCGGCCTTGTCGAGCACGAGGTCGAGCACGCTGCCACCGGCCTCGATCCGCCGCATGGTTGCCGCCTTTTCCTCCGGGGTGCCGGCGACGAATAGGCTGCGGTAGAGCCGTTGTGGGCTCGCTTCGGGTTGAATGCTGACGCCCGACCGCGACACCGAGAGCGAGTTGGTGTAGTTCTCGCTGCCCACGGAGAGTGGGAGAAAGGGAAACCGGGTGTCGAGGCCGATCGTCTCGGCCGCGAGTTGATCGACTGAGAGCGAGTTGCGAAACGTCGGCTGGCCGGGATGCGGAGCGCCAGTCAGAAAGCACCGGCCGGCGTGGTGGTTGCCATCCACTTCGGGATGCGACATCCCGGAGAAGACGGTGAACTGTCCGCGATGCTCGGCGAGCAGATCGAGGTAGGGGCTCGACGGCCCTGCGGATGCCGTGCCGGTCTTTTTCTTCTCCGGCGAGTTCTTGTCCGGAAAGAAAAACTGCGGCATCATGCCGAGCGGCACGTGGATCGCGACGAGCCTCTGGACCGCGGCGGCGGCCTCTGCCCGCGCTGTCCGCCCCGTGCCGAA
>JBIIFB010000260.1:0-3571 GCA_044237545.1 Pirellulales bacterium | reverse complement strand
CCCAGCGTGCGGCAGGCTTCCAGCACGTGCCGGGCGCGGACGTCATTGCAGGCCATCAGCCCCAGCGGCTTGGGGAGCGGGGCGAGCCAGCGGGCCAGTTCGTCCTGCAGATCGGCCCAGCGACGGGCGTTGCCGTGGCGGCCCGCGAAGGTGTGGCAGGGACGCTTGGCACGCTCGCAGGCCTGCGCAAATGCGGCCGCCCGCTCCTCCGACCAGCCGCTGGTAGTCGTGCGGGGGTAGCCGCAGAAGGCGAGCGTCTCGAAGCCGCAGGCCAGCAGGTGCTCGGCGCCGAGCCGACCGATGACGTCGTTGTCGGTGTAGATGTAGGGGATGCCCGTCGCGGCGTCGTGCCAGCCGTAGCCGCCACCGACGCCAACCACAGGAATATCGAGGCCGCGGATCGCCGTGGCCACGCGGCGGTCGTCGAAGTTGGCGATGATTCCCTGTCCGTGCCACGCGGTGAGGTCGGGGAGCTTCTGGAGTGGATCCTCCTCGACATAGAGGCTCCAGTGCGTCCGTTCCCGCGCGAACTGGGCCACACCCGCGATGATCAGCCGATCATACGGCCTAGCTGCATCGAGAATGACGGCGACGAGTGGGGCGGCTGGCATGGGCGGACCAGTTGCAGAGAGACGTGGTCGCTGGCTGTGGCATGGACTCGGGAGTCAGGCGGAGAGCAGGTGCTCCAGCACGAGCCGCTCGAGCGCCTCGTAGTCGCGGGCGGCGATGCACTGCTGGGCCGTCGTCTCAGGAAACGACCGCACCTTCTCCACGAGCCGCATGAACACCGCCTTGCTCGTGGCCAGATGCGACGTGGCCGACTCGGCCTTTTGCGTCCGCTGGGCCTTGACGTCGAAACCCACGAACCCGCCCGTCGCGGCGTAGTCGGCAGATTCGAGCACCCGCACCTGATCGAAAGCGCCGCGGAGGTTGGCGGCGCCGAAGACCTTGTCCTGGTCAAACTTGAGGCCGTTTTGATCGTTCAGGTGCACGCTCCAGAGCTTGCCCGCGGCGAGCGCGAATCCCATCTCGTCGGAAGGGTCGAGGCCGGCGAGGATGGCATGGGCCGACTCGATGAGCACGCCCACTCGGGCGGGATCCTGCGAGCGGGCCCCGAGCGCCAGCGCGTGGCCGATGGTCGGAATGAAGGCATGGTCGACCGGCTCGTTGGGCTTCGGCTCGATGGCGATCCGTGCCGTGGGGCTCGCGGCGAGAATGGCGTTGATCGCCTCGATCAGTTGCCGCGAGGCGTCGATCGGATTCTTACTCTCGCGGACGGCCGTGCCCTCGCGGGCCGGCCACATCACGATCAGATCGGTGCCCAGAGCCATCGCGATGTCCACGGCCCGCTTCGACCGCTCGATCGCCCACGTCCGTGCCGCGGGGTCGTTGCTCGTGTAACCGCCGTCGATACCGTTGGCATGCTCCCAGAGCCGGGGGGCGACGAACTCCGGTGTCAGTCCCATGTCGGCCAGCTTTCGCCGCATCGCCTCAGCCTCATGAACGATCTGCCGCGGGGAAAGGTTCTCGAGGTCGGGCACGGCGTCGTCGTCGTGGAACTGGATTCCCTCGAAACCGAGGTCGATGGCCGCCTTCAGGACATCGTCGAATGCAACCGGCGGCCGCACGGGCGGACCAAACGGGTCGCCACCACGTCCGATATTCCAAGGGCCGATCGAAAAGCGGTATGGGCCAGTAGCCATGATGGGACATCCTCTTTTTTCGGGAAAAAACAGCGGGAAGAATGACGGGAAGAACAGACTGCTGCATGGCATGCCCACGGACGATGCCGGTCGAGCGTTCGAGCAGGGGTGGACTCCGCGTCCGCTCCAACTCCCATGGTGGCGAAAGGGTACCCGGCGGGCGTTATGCTCTTTTATAAAAGTATTACGTATTTGTGTGGCGGCCGGCCACCACACGATCCGGCTCGGGTAGCATGGCTGGCGAGATATTCAGATCCGTGCCCTCAGGACCCGCCGTCATGACGCCGCACCCGCCCGCGAAATCGCTCGACCTCAAGCTCGCCAGGATCGTCGCCGACCCTTCCTGCCGGGACTTCATCCTGGCCGATGCCAAGGACGCCGACATGGCCTTCGGGCTGGCCGCACCAGGTCTCGCTGCAGGTTTAGCTGCGGGAAGGGCTCCGGGGGGCGACTCGTCCACCGGCCCGTTTCGATCGATTGGCGAGTATCAGGACTCCATCCGCGAGATCGTCCGGCAGGGGCTCGTCGACATCATGCTCATGAGCGCGAGTACGAGCGAGCGACTGGCCATCGAAGAGGGGCTGTTCGTCGACAGTCACGTCACCCCCGCCGTGCGGATGAACGACACGACCGATATCTGGCTGGCCGCCGGCACCGGCAGCTATGCCCGCCAGCCCGCCCTCCCCTTCTCCACGGCCACGATTTCGCAGGCGCGGTGCGGGCGTGTCGATGCCGTCCATGCGGATTGCTCCCGCGGCGCGAACCTGGGCCTCTTCTCGTTGACGCTCAACGACGACGCGACCCTCGACCGCGCCATGCTCACGGCCTACCGCGACTTCCGCATCGAGGCCGAGCGGGCGGGGTTCCGGCATTTTCTGGAGGTCTTTTTTCCCAACGCACTCGATCGCGTGTCGGGCAGGGCCGCGGGCGACAGGCCGCAGGACATCGCCCGGTTTCTGGCCGACCATGTCGTGCGGATGCTGGCGGGAGTGCCGCGAGCCGGCCGGCCTATTTTCCTTAAGATCCCGTACCTGGGGCCTCGGGTCACGGAGCAGCTCGCGGCCTATGACCGGTCGGTGGTCGTGGGGATCCTGGGCGGTGGCGCGGGCACCACGTACGATGCCTTCGGGCTGGTCGCCGAGGCCAAACGCCACGGCGCCCGTGTCGCGCTCTTCGGCCGTAAGATCAACGCCGCGGAGCACCAGCTTTCGTTCGTGAGGCTGCTTCGTGGAGTCGCCGACGGGGAGCTGGCCGCCGATGAGGGTGTGAGGGCCTATCACGGCGAACTGTCGAAGCTCGGCATCCGTCCGCACCGCGGGCTCGAGGCTGATCTGGCTCGCAGCGATACTGCGTCGGCCTACGGCGGGTAGCTGTCAGGCTGTCAGGCTGTCAGGCTGTCAGGGCTGCGGCATGCGGGCACCCAAGCGTGCGGGAAATCCCATCGCTCACGCTCCGGGCTTGTATGTGGGGGAATCCCATCGCTGACGCTCCGGGCTTGTATGCGTCTTGCGGTGGCGCATCACCCACGCGTTCCATCCCGCTCCCATACAAGCCCTCGGCGTAAGCCGGGGGATCGGATGCAACGCATGGCGCCGTAACATCGATCATCGTGCCGACACAATCGCTTCCGCTCCGGGCTTGTATGAACGATTTCATACAAGCCCTCGGCGTAAGCCGGGGGATCGGATGCAACGCATGGCGCCGTAACGTCGATCGTCGTGCCGACACAATCGCTTCCGCTCCGGGCTTGGATGCACGCCCTCATGCCCGCTAGCAGCCCGTGGACGAAGTCGTTTTTCCTGTCCGTGACTGCTTGATCGTCACTCGCCGACGGGTCGGGATCGATTCGGCCCATATCCGACCGGCGC
>JBIIFB010000128.1:0-11091 GCA_044237545.1 Pirellulales bacterium | reverse complement strand
CATGTGGCGTGGGACGGGGTTCGTGGCGGGTGTGCCGGGCTTCGCTACCTCAAATTATACCAACAGTCCCCGGCTGCCACAGGTCTGCGGAGAGTCGGCTGGCGGGGAGTCGATTGGCGAACTGGCAAAGTGGGAAGTGGCGAAGTGGGAAGTGGCGAACTGGAAAGCTTTCGTCGATACTCCATCGCATGGCCATTCCGCATAGCAACTCCCACTCGGTGGATCCGGCGACACTCGTCCGCCCCCGGCGTCGCTTCCGCGGCATGTCTGCGATCCTCCTCCCCTTCACGGCCGACCGGCAGATCGACTGGGACGGCTTTGTCGCCCACGTGGCCCGCACGGCCGCGGCCGGCATCACGCCCGCCGTCAATATGGACACGGGCTACGTGCAATTGATAAGTGACAGCACGCGGCAGCAGTCGCTGCGGTTGGCCCGCGACACGCTCGGCTCCGGCCGGGAGTTGGTCGCGGGCAGCTGCGTGGTCGATGGGCCGAACGGGATGTTCGACGAAGCGGCCTACGGTCGGCAATTCGACATGATCGCGGACGCGGGTGGCCTGCCGGTGATCTTTCCGTCGTTCGGGCTCACCGCCGGAAGTGACGCCGACATGCTTGCCCGCTACCGGCTCTTGGCCCGCCGCGTGGAATCTTTCATTGGCTTCGAACTCTCGACCGAGTTCGTGCCGAGTGGCCGCGTGCTCTCGCTCGACGCCTATGAGGAAATGCTGCAGATTCCCAACTGCGTCGGTGCGAAGCATTCGTCGCTGTCGCGGCGGCTGGAGTCTGACCGCGAGATCATCCGCACGATCCTCGAACGGATCGACCTGGCACTGCGGGCAGCACCGTGACAGACCGTGCTCACGATGCCCGTATTCGGAATGCCCGGACTCGGTATGCCCGTACTCGGTGTGCACTGATCACCGGAGGGGGCAGCGGTCTCGGGAGGGCGCTGGCGGTGCGGCTCGCCCGGGACGGCTGGCATGTCGCGGTCTGTGACATTGATGCCGAGGGGAGCGACGAGACGGTGTCGCTGGTGGAGCGAGCGGGCGGCACTGGGCAGGCGGAGCGGCTCGACGTGACAGTGCCTGCGGAGTGGGAGGATCTCCGCGGCCGCCTCCGCGGGCAGTGGGAGCGGATCGATCTGGTTGTCAACAACGCGGGCGTGAGCGGCGCGGGGGAGGTAGGCCAATTCTCGCTCGAGGACTGGCGGTGGATTGTGGACGTCAATCTTTTCGGCGTGATCCATGGCTGCCACTACTTCGTCGACTGGCTGGCGGAGAATCCCGATGGCGGGCATATCGTCAACATGTCCTCGATGGCCGCGGTCGCATCGGCGCCGACGATGGGGGGATACAACGTGTCGAAGGCGGCGGTGATTTCACTTTCGGAGACGCTCTACGCCGAACTGTTACACCGCGGGGTCGGCGTGACGGTGCTCTGCCCCGGATTCGTGTCGACAAACCTGCTCATCGCCGGCCGCTGGCACAGGCCGAGCCTCAGGACCAGGGCTGAGCGGCTTTTTGCGAAGGCCAGCATCACCGCCGACGACGTCGCCGAAGCAACGATCCGGGCGATCCGGGGCCGCAGACTCTACGCCGTGCTGCCGCTGCGGGGCCGCGTCTTCTGGCGGCTCAAGCGGCTCCTGCCGCAGTGGTTCATGACCATGGTCGCCAAGGTCGTCTCTTCAGGGCGAGGCTGAGCATGCGTGATCATGCGTGAGCATGCGTGATCATGAAGCGGCGACCGTCGCGGTGGCTGCGACGAGCTGTTCGATCCAGGGCCCGAGGTAGCGGCCGTTGTCGTGGTAGGTGCGGCCGCCGCTGCTTGGGATTGGGTACCGCCGATCCCCCGGCTCACGCCGGGGGCTTCTATGGAAAGGTCATACAAGCCCGGAGCGTGAGCGATGGGATTCTTCTCATATCACGGAATCGGCGGGCGGTGTGCGATGGCTGACTGGATCGCGGGATATCTCTCGGGCAGCACGGGGCTCGCCATCCTCCGCGACCTGATGTCCATCCACGACGTCCGCTCCCCGACTGACGTAGAACCTCAATCCGAAGGGGCAGGCGGCTGGATGGCGGAGGGTGTGGCCGCATGCTCGATGATGAAGTCCACCACCGGCCGCGGATCATCGAGACCATGGGGATGGTGCCCGGCACCTGGCTTGCGGATCACCTCGATCGTGCCGCCGAGTTTCCGGTAGCGATCCTCGACGAGAAGCGTATTTTCCGCCGCGGGCACGACGTCGTCAGCATCGCCCACGACGTGGATCATCGCGATGCCGGCCTTCGCCAGTGGCTCGAGCGAATCGACCGGATTCCCCATAGAGGCCAGTGCGGCCGCCTCGTCAGGAAAATGGTAGGCGGCGAGACACGCCGCCCAATCCTTCTGGCTGCCCTTACCACTGCCCTTCCCGCCGGGCCAGCTCTTGAAGTCGCAGACGGGGTTGTCACCGTAGATCACAGACACTTTCCCGGGGTGCTCGGCTGCAAACCGCTGCGCGTAGAGGCCTCCCCGGCTGATGCCGATGAGCGCCGGGGTGGGGGCGAGGTGGCGGCGGGAGAGTTCGTCGTGGAACGCTGCGAGTTGTGCAACCGCGTCCGGTGAGCCAAATGTGTTTCCCACGTCGATGTACGCATGATGGAAGCCGGCGTCGAGCAGTTGCGGCGCGGCACACCGCTCCGTGAACGCATCGGGAAACATCATCACCCAGGACCAGGGATTTCCCGGCCGTGGCTGCTCCGGTCGCACGATCCAGGCCTTTCGTCCCTGAAACGTGAATGCATGGCGTGTGTGGCCGTGCCATTGGTCGACCGTCTGGTCAGGAAACGTCAGGTCGGCCTTCTGGAAACGCGGCTCGGCCGCCGACAGGGCAGCCTGCATGCACGTTGCGACCGTGAGACATCCGAGCAGTCGGGGAATGGTCAGGTGGGTTGTCAGCATTCGTGTCATGGTTGTGAGGTCATATTGTCATGGGGTCGTGTTGCCATGTTGTCATGTTGTCATGGGGTTTTGATGGCATGGAGTCATCGCGTGGACGCGGTCTGGCGATTGATCCGGCGTGTCTGCGTGGTATTCTCTGCAGCCATGAGTGATATCCCCGACCCGTTTCGCGAGCAACGCCGCGCCGCCGGCGTGCTCGGTCTGCCGTCCGGCAACGAAGTGATCCCGATGATCCTGCGGCATGCGGACGTCCGCAGGGCGGCGAAGGACTGGCAGACCTTCAGCTCCGACGCGCCATTCCGGGTGCCGATTCCGTCTGAGGAAAACGTTCGTAGCGTGCGGCAGCTGCCCATCGAGGTCGATCCTCCCGATCAGACCGACTATCGGAAGCTCGTCGAGCCTTTTTTTCTCAGGGCGAAGCAGCCGACGTTCGTGGCGCGGGTGGAGGAACTTACCGACCGGCTTCTATCCGATGCCCTTGGCCGCGATGCGATCGAGATCGTGGAAGGATTCTCGCTGCCGCTGCAGTCGAAGGCGCTCACCGTCCTGCTCGACGTGCCCGAGTCGGAGGCAGACCTGTTCATCAGCTGGGGGGTGCATGTCTTTCATGGCACGCACGGTGCACACCAGGGGGCGGCATTGGAACGCTACCTGAACGAGCAGTTCGACCGTGTGGCCGCACACCCCGGCGACGATTTCTATGGCCTACTGACGAAGGCGAGCTTTCGGGGCCGACCGCTCAGCCGGGAGGAAATGCTCGGCTTCGCCAACCTGATGTTCGCGGGCGGCCGCGACACGGTCATCTACAGTGTGGCCTGCGCGATCGGCTACCTGGCGGAGCGGCCTGATGCGCTCGAGTTTCTGCGGGCCGACCCCGATCGCATCGTGCACGCGAGCGAGGAGTTTTTTCGGGCCTACATGCCGCTTACGCACATCGGCCGCGTCTGCCCGGTCGACACCGACGTGCACGGAATGCAGGTAAAGGCGGGGGACCGTGCCACGCTCTGCTGGGCGTCGGCAAACCTCGATGAGGAGGTCTTCCCGGCGGCCGAAGATGTGCGGCTCGACCGCAAGCCGAATCCCCACGTCTCCTTTGGCTTCGGGGCCCACCTCTGCCTGGGCGCCGCGCATGCCCGCACGGTGATGCGGGTGCTCCTCGGCCTGCTCTGCCGACGGGTGGGCCGCATCGAGCTGATTTCAAAGGTTGATCGCGTCGAGCACACGCCCGCCTACGATCGCCAGCTCGGCTACGATTCGCTCATCGTCAGGATGCATCCGCTCGATCAGGCGGCTGGCTAAAAGGGGGACACGGACAAGTTGAAAACTTGCCGCCACGGGGGCAGCACCTCCGGTGCCAAAGAGAGGTGGCGGTGACACCTTTTTCGGCCTCTTGCGACGGGCCGGACATGGCCTATCATCCGACCATGAATATCACGCTTGCAGTCCTTCCCGGCGACTACATCGGCCCCGAGGTCATGGCCGTTGCCCTCCCGATCCTCGAGGCCGTGCTCCGGAAGTCGGGTCACACACTCCATTATTCGACCCACGACGTCGGCGGAGCCGGTATCGATCGGCACGGCAAAGCTCTGCCTGACTCCACCCTGGCAGCCTGCCGGGCGGCCGACGCGATCCTCTTTGGCTCGGTCGGCGGGCCGAAGTGGGAGAAGCTGCCGCCGCAGGAGCAACCGGAACGGGCGTCGCTGCTGCCCCTGCGGAAGCATTTTCGATTGTTCGCGAACGTGCGGCCCGGTCTGCTCCTGAAGAATCTGATCGACACATCGCCGCTGCGGCCCGACCGGATTCCCGACGGCATCGACATGGTCTGCATTCGCGAGCTCACCGGCGGCCTCTACTTCGGTGCGAAGTCGACCCGGGAGATCGAGGGCGGCGACATCGAGGCGATCGACACGATGGTCTACCGCCGATCCGAGATCGAGCGGATCACCGACGTCGCCATCGCGACCGCCCGAGCACGCCGGCGGCACATCACGCTGGTCGACAAGGCCAACGTGCTCGAGACGTCTGTCCTGTGGCGGAAGGTTGTTGGCGAGCGGCTCAAGGCCGTCGCCCCCGACATCACGCTGGCGACGATGTATATCGACAACGCGGCGATGCAACTCGTGCTGCGGCCCGCGCAATTCGACGTCGTGCTCACCGAGAACATGTTCGGTGACATCCTGTCAGACGAGATGGCCGTCATCTGCGGCTCGCTCGGCATGATGGCCTCGGCGTCGCTCGGGCTCGACGAAAACCGGCACGGACGGCCGTACGGACTCTACGAGCCATCCGGCGGCACCGCGCCCGACATCGCCGGCCAGGACAAGGCCAACCCCTGCGCGCAGGTGCTGTCGGCTGCCCTCCTGCTCCGCCATTCGTTCGGGCTGGAGGCCGAGGCGCGGGCGATCGAGTCGGCCGTGGAGCGGACGGTGGCCGCTTGTATCCGCACTGCCGACATTGCCGGAGGCGGCCCTGCTGTGGGCACGGCTGCGATGGGCGAAGCGATCCTCTCCCGGCTCTGAGCCGTGGCGACAAGTTTTTTACTTGTCCGTGTCCCGAAGCGGATTCCACAAGGAAAAAACTCGCGGCCACGGGTCGAACTTCGTCGGCCACGTCGATCGAGTCTATGCTGAGTCCTTTGCGGGCACCGTTGGCTAAGAGCACTCCGGGAGCGATCATGAAGGCAGAACGACCAGAGTCACACGACGCTGTCGCGACCGACCGGCGTGGTTTCGTCGGCATGGCGGCCACGGGGCTCGCGGCGGCGACGTTGGCGTCGCAGCCTGTGTCGAACGTTGCTGCGGCGGAGGCCACTGTGGCACAGCGTGAAAAAACGTTTCGTGATCACCTGCTCGAGTGCCTCGGCGGTCCGTGGCCAGAGGCCTGCCCGCTCAACGTTCGCTCGCGTGAGCCTGTCGAGTTTCGCGGGATGCGGATCGAGAGCGGTCGCAAGGACGGCTACCGCATCGAATCGATCGACTACGAAGTGGAGCCGGGCGACCGCGTGGCTGCGTTCGTGCTGATCCCGGACGGCGTCGATGCCGCTCACCCCGCGCCCGCCGTCGCGGTGTGGCATCAGCACGCCGGCGAATGGCACCTGGGCAAGAGCGAGCCGGCCGGTCTGGCTGGCAACGCGATGCACCACACTGGCGTAGCGCTGGCCAAGGAAGGCTACGTCGTCATCTGCCCCGACTCGCTCTGCTTCGAGGAGCGGCAGAGCCCGGTCCTCGAGAAGGGCAACTATGAACGGTTCGAGTTTCTGCGGCTCACCGTGGCGGGCCGCTGCATGGCCTGGAAAAATATCCTCGACATGCGGCGGGCGATCGACGTGCTCGCAGCGAGGCCCGAAGTCGACGCCAGCCGCATCGGCTGCTACGGACACTCGATGGGATCGACGCACACGTGGCTCGTGGGGCCGTGGGACGAGCGGCTCACGTGCCTCGTGGGCAACTGCTGCCTGCCCACCTACGCCGCGATCGAGCGGACCCACCTACTCCACTGTTTCCCCAACTTCATTCCCGGCATCCACCAATACGGCGACACGCCCGACATCGCTGCCTTGATCGCGCCGCGGCCGCTCCTGCTCAACTTCGGGGAGACCGACAAGGGGAGCCCGATCGAGGAGGTGCGGACCGGCATCGAACGGATCGGGAAGGCGTATCGTGAGGCAGGGGTTCCGGACCGCTTCAGTTCGTTCATCGAACCAGGCGTCGGCCACGTGCTCTCCGATGCAATGTGGCGACGCACCCGCGAGTGGCTCGCCCGTTATCTCAAGGCTTAGTCGCTCAGAGCGTAGTGTTATTGGCATAGTGGCAATCATGGCAACACCCCATCCCGTCCGGTCCCCTTCCCCAACAGTCGAGCCCATGCTGTCGGACCTCACGCTCTGGCGGCCGTATTGCCAGATGAAAACGGCAGGGGCGCCGCTGCACGTGGTCGCCGCGGAGGGATCGTGGCTCGAACTCGACTCGGGGCAGAAGATCATCGACGCCCTCTCGTCGTGGTGGACCGTCTGCCACGGCCATCGCCATCCGCACATCGTGGGGGCCATCGTGGAGCAGGCCCACCGGATGCCGCACGTGATGCTCGGCGGCATCGACCATCCGCAGGCCGTGAGGCTCGCGGATCGTCTCGCCATGCTGATGCCCGGCAGCCTGAACCATTCATTCTTCTGCGACTCCGGCTCCGTGGCCGTCGAGGTGGCCATGAAGATGGCGGTGCAGCTCTGGATGAACCGCGGAGAGCCGGCGCGAAAGCGGTTCATCTGCCTGCGGCATTCCTACCACGGCGATACCAGCGGCGCGATGAGTGTGTGCGATCCCGACGACAGCATGCACCGCCACTTCCGTGGGTTCCTGCTGGAGCAGTATCCGCAGGAGTTGCCGACCGACGAGGAAGGCTGGTGGGCCTTTGCAGAGTTTCTCGAGGGTGTTGGCGGGCAGTGCGCCGGTGTCATCGTCGAGCCGCTCGTACAGTGTGCGACCGGCATACGGTTTCATTCACCGGACCAGTTGCGGCGGCTGGCGGAGGTCACGCGGGCGGCAGGGCTCGTGTTCATCGCCGACGAGATCGGCACCGGCTTCTGGCGGACCGGCAAACGGCTTGCCTGTGACTGGGCCGGCGTGGTGCCCGACATTCTCTGCCTCGGTAAATCACTGACCGGGGGCACGCTCCCGATGGCCGTGACGATGGCGACCACGGAGGTCTTTGCCGCCTTTTATAGCGATCATGCCGACCATGCGCTGATGCACGGCCCTACCTACATGGGCAATCCGCTCTGCTGTGCGGCGGCCAATGCCTCGCTCGACCTCTTCGAGCGGGAGCCTGTGGCGGAACGGGTGGCTGCGATCGAACAGATGGGCCGGGAGCGGCTCGAGCCGCTAGCCACCCTCGAACACGTGCGGGAGGTCCGCTGCCGCGGTGGCTTTCTCGCCGTCGAAACGGAGAGGGCTTTCGACCGGAAGCAGCTCGCGCCCTTGATCCTCCAACATTCCGTCTGGCTGCGGCCGATCGGCAATGTGATGTATGCCGTGCCGCCGTTCACGATCACGGCTGACGAATTGCGGCAGGTGGTCGACGCTATGTCGGCTGGGGTGCGTGGGAATGTGTGAGCGAGGCGGGGAAACAACAAGATGCAATCTTGTCGCCACGGGGAGCCTTTCACGTGGCAGCGAGTTTGTAACTTGCTGATGCCTGTCGCCACGCGCGACGACTAGAAAACGTTGGGCACAAAACGGCCGCCGCGGCAGCGTTTGAGATAGTCAAGCGCCGCCACTTGCCCGGTGGTCTCGAGGGCGTCGCGGTAGACGGGATCGTGAAAGCCCTCGATGTCGATGCTGCCCCGCCAGCCATGGAGCCTGAGCGTGCTGATCAGGTCGGTCCAGTTCGTGTCGCCGAAGCCGGGCGTACGGTGGTGGACATACTGCATGCCGCCCCGGATGCCGTGCTCGCGGATCACGTCCCACAAGACCGTCGCATCCTTGCCGTGGATGTGCCAGATACGGTGGCAGTAGCGGCGGAGTTGCGGCAGCGGATCGACAAAGCTCACGATCTGGTGGCACGGCTCCCACTCGAGGCCGACCACAGGGCTCTCCACCTCGCCAAACATCGCCTCCCAGGCCTGGGGGGCATGGGCGATGTTGCGGTCGCCCGCCTCCCAGGTGCCGCGGGCCTCGCAATTCTCGAAGGCGAGCCTCACCCCCTTCTCTTCCGCCCGGGCGGCGAGCGGCCGAAACACCTCGCCGAATCGGCCGTAGGACTCCGGCACGGGCCGGCCCGGAATTCGGCCTGCAAAGCCCGACACGATGTCGCAGCCGAAGCTGGCCGCCGCGTCGATGAGCCGCTCCCAGTCGCGGACCGTTTCGGGGCTCGTGAGCGGATTCCCGTAGGCACCGATCGCGCTGATGCGGCGAGGCAGTTCACCACTTGCGACCGGGCAGGCATCGAGCACCCGCCGGACGGCGTCGGCCAGTCCGGAGAGGTCGGCATCACCGACAGACCTGCCGAAGCTGATCTGGAAGGTCTCGAACCCATGCGGCAGCAACTGACGGAGAAGCTCCGCCGTACGTTCGTGGGCCGGGACGAGCGTGCCGATCCGAATGTCGTCATGGGCGTGCATGTTGGAAGCCTAGGGTACAATCTCACCCAGCGGAATACACGATCAGGAATCCACTCGCGGGATAGTAGGGAGTGCTATGTACCAGGCCGACGTCAAGGAGACTGATTCGAGCCTGCCGCCGCGGTGTCCGCGGTGCGGCGCGGATGGCCTGCTGGTGGAGCCTGACACGCTGCAGGCCCGCGTGCAGCGGTACTCCATGCGGCAGAAACAGAAAGGCTGACCAGGGTCAGCGTTCGTCCCTCATGCGACTTCTCAGCTGGAACATCCACAAGGGCATCGGCGGCCGCGACCGACGGTATTCGCTCGCGCGGATCATCGACTGCATCGAGGCTGAGAATCCCGACGTGATCTGCCTGCAGGAGGTGGATCGGCTCGTGCGGCGGAGTCGGTTCGACGATCAGCCCCGGCTGCTTTCCAGCTACTTCCGGGCCCATGCGGTGTATCAGTCAAACGTCGCGGTCGGCGGCGGTGCGTATGGAAATCTTGTGCTGTCACGATGGCCGGTCGAAAGCCGGCACCGGATCCCGCTGCGGCAGGGCACGCGGAAGCCACGCGGCGCGCAGCTTTTGCTCATCGACAGTCCGGAGGGGCCGCTGCATGTGGTGCACACGCATCTGGGCCTCGCGGAACGGGAGCGGCACTGGCAGATGGACCGACTGCTCGGGCACATGCTCTTCCGCTCGGCCGACAGCCTGCCGACACTGGTCGTGGGCGACTTCAACGACTGGCGTGACACGCTGGCCGACGCGAGCCTGGCCGCGGGTGGCTTCCGGCAGGTGACCAGCCCGGCAGGCCGGTTTCGTTCGTTCCCGGCGTGGATGGCGGTGGGTGCGCTCGACAAGGCATTTGTCCGTGGTCCGATCGTGGTCCGTCATGCCCGGATCGTGAAGACGAGCCTCACGAAGACCGCCAGCGACCACCTACCGTTGGTCATCGATTTTCACTTGGGATGAGGCTCCGTGGGGACGAGATGGCATCGTGTTCAAAGAATGTACAAGTTAAAAACTCGTACCCACGGGTTAAAAGCTTGTACCCACGGGGAAGAGGGGACACGGACAAGTTAAAAACTTGCCGCCACGAGGGAGAGGCGGCTCCTAAGTTCGTGGGGACGAGATTGCATCTTGTCCATGCCGCCTTCACGAAACCTTGGTCAGCCGCAGCGTCTCCTCGAACGTCCGCAGGCCGGCGGTCGCGCCGAGGCCCGTCACGCAGCAGGCGGCCGTGGCGGCACCGAGCAGGCCGGCCTCGCGGAGCGGCATGCCCCGCAGAGTGCCCGTAAGCAGGCCGGCCAGAAAAGAGTCTCCGGCACCGGTGGTGTCGACGACTGGGCCGGGGGCGGAAACGCAGGGGATCTCGAGTAGTTCTCCCGGCGACGGGCTCAGGAGCGTGCCCCGCGTGCCGAGTTTTACGCCCACGAGCCCCGCCGCACCGTGCCGCCGGTAGCAGGCGAGGATCTCCTTTGGATCGGAGAGTTCGGTCTGGTGGATTGCCTCGTCGAGGCTCGGCACATAGATGTCGATGTGCGGCAGGGCCGGCGCGAGCTGGGCGAGGTCGCCCCCGGAGCCGCCAGTCTCGAGGGCCACCCTGCAGCCCGTGGCACGAATGAAGGCGACTGCATCGGCCAGTACCGGTTCGAGCGCCGGGAGGAGGCCGAAATAGCCGACGAGTGCCAGACGGCTGTTGCCGAAGTGGGCCGCCTGTCGCCTGATGAACGCGAGGTCGAGAGCCGCAGGCGCGCCGACATGATGGGCGAAGCTGCGTTCGCCACTCGGGTCGATGAGCGCGGCGGTCGTGCTCGTGGCAAGCGTTGCGTGTGATTCAAGCGCGGCCGTGTCGATTCCCTCGGCGGCCAGCCGCGAACGCACCACGCCACCCCAGAGGTCGTCGCCCACCAGGCTCGACGCTGCCACTCGAAGCCCCAGCCGCTGCATGGCGGTGCCCGAGTTGCAGACGATGCCTCCGGTGGTCACCTCGATCGGTTCGACATGGAAGAGACGGCCAGCGCCCACCGGCTGTGAGAGGGGCACCGGGCG
>JBIIFB010000127.1:0-11094 GCA_044237545.1 Pirellulales bacterium | reverse complement strand
TGTCTGTCTCGCCTGCTGCGTCAGCGGCCCGTGCTTGCTGTCGAAGTCTGAAACCAGCACGCCGAACATGTATTCGGCACCTGGCCCTGGGTTGGGATTGAACTCCCGTTTTCTTTTCGCCATCGGGTTGTCCTTTCGTGCTTGTTTGTTTTGGTGCTCAGCCCGTCAGGCGTGCAGCCTGCGCGGCCTTTTCTTGTGAAGCTGTGGCATATACCTCGGTCACCGCAATGTGGCGGTGGCCACCTACGGCCTGGGCGGCATCGATGCCAAATTGGTTGCGCACCTCCGTCAATCGAGTGTGTCGCAGCTGGTGCGGCGACCACTTTGTGATCCCGTGGCGCTCGCAGGCCCGCGTGATTGCCCTCGCCACGCCGCAGGTGTCGTAGCTGTCACGGATGTGTCGCCCAGCCTTGCGGCCGCGCCGTTGCGCGACCGCGATACGAGGCGAGAACAGGAACGCATCCGGCTCCGCTTTCATGATGTAGGGCAGGAGGATCGCCTGGGCCTTCGGGCCAATCTGGATGACCCGCTGGTGCCCCCTCCACGCCGTCTTGTGAGAGGGCGGAATCCACACCCACACCTCGCCCGTCATGTTGATGTCGGCTCGACGCAGGTCGCATGCCTCTCCGGTTCGACAGCCCGAGAGCCGCACCACGCGAAGCAAATCGGCCACCACGGTCGGCACGTGGGGCAGGGTGGCCTCGAACACCTCGTCGGGGACGGGGCGCTTGGGGTCGTTGTCGCGCGCCGTCGTCTGCCCTGGCATGATCGGGGCGACTTGCTGGAGTGCGAAGATCTTGCCCTCACGGACAAGCTCGCGCCCCTCAGCCCACTTGAACAGCTGCCGCACGCGACCGACCACATCGTTCACGGTTGACCTGGTGCGGAACTTGTTTGACGACTTCTTGCCATCCTTGCGGCGACGTCCAGCGGGTCGGCATGGTTCCTTCACGAGCGTCTCCTGCACCTCGTACAGCGCACGCGGGCCGAAGTCAGAGGCCAGCATCGACCAATGATGACGCAAGGCCGTGGATGCCTGCCGCGCACCGTGCATGATGCTGGTGTCGCGCGAGTCCTTGCCTGGGAGCCGCTTCTCCTTGATCCACGCCAGCCACATCGAACACAACTCGCCAACGGTCAGTCCGGTGCCATCTGGCACTGCTGGCACGCTGACGGTGACGGGCGCGACCGGCGTCACCTCGACCACGACAGGGGCATCAGCCAGATGGGGCAGGGCAGGGGGCGGTGCCTGCGACGGTTCCTCGACCGGCAAGCGGCGGCCATTGGCGAGCCACGCAGCGATCAGCCGGTCGGCCTTCTCTCTGGCCTCGGGAGAGCCGAAGCGGCCCAGGTAGAACTCGCGACCGTCGAGGCGAACTCGCGCGATACCGCGATGGGAACGGACAACGGGAACAGCATCCTTCTTGCGACTCATGAAAAAGCCCTCGGGGGTGGTGCTTGAACCCGAAAGCGGGGAAACGGGGTGTACCCCGCTTTGCTTACCCCGCTTTCGGACGCATCCCGAAGGCACTACCCAACACGGGTAGGTCGCGCATGTCCTGAAAAACACGAATCAATCGAACAGTGGGCAGCACAGGATTCGAACCTGTGACCTCTACGGTGTGAACGTAGCGCTCTAACCAACTGAGCTAGCTGCCCGAACACCATCAAACCGGCACAAAAAACACTGCATTTCCCGGCACGGAACGCACATCTATGCCTCAGATATTACACCCGCGCAAAGCGTGCGCATAGTGCCCAACGTGCGCCGTAGCGGGTGGAAATCGGTGCCCACAGAATGCCCCCTGAATCGTGCGTCGAAATGCCCCTCGCCTACCGCCAGTTGCGGAACGGTTCGTAGATGCGAACGGAGACCAACAACTCGCTGGCACTGAAGGCAGACGTGTAAGAGCCGACAGGCTGACCGCTGACGCCGCCGCTCGTCAGGGCTAGCGGCGTCGATGCGGGGGTCATCGCGAAGAATCTGTATCCAGTATCGAACGTTATCCGGTCGCTGAGCTGGTACGTGACACCCGTTCCGACCTGCCACGCAAACGTGTTCACAACACTCGAACCACTCAAGGGAAACACCCCGTCGGCCCCTTGCATGGAATACTGGTATCCCCCAATGCCGAACCCGCCACCGCCATACACGCCGAAGCGGTCGGTGAGGAAGTAGTCTCGCCAGAAGTTTGTCATCGCCGACCAACCATTGGTCACGGTCACATCAAGCGGCACAACAGCCCCCACCGTCGTTGCACTTATAATCTCAAACTCAGTCTGACCGGACATCGGCCCGCGGGCGCGTCCTTCGACTTCCATGCGGAGCAGGCCAGACGGTCGGGCGAGCGCCATACCGATCGCACCGCCGCCATTGAAAATGGTGTCGTTGACTGAGCCAACGGTCTGAAGCTGAGTGGTTCCCCCGAAGCCGGTGCTGCCGCCCGCGTTGATCGTTGCCAATGAACCACCAACGATGCCGGTAACGTAGGGGCGAATCCACGCTGCATGGCCGCTGTCATCGACCGGAACGATCGGCGGCGCGTCTGCGTCGAGTGTATTCGCCGACTCATCGAGCACGGAATCCATGCCAGAGAAACTAGACAGGTTGATCGGTGTGCCCAGCTCATCAGCCCGCGCACCATGGCAACCAGTCGCCAAGATAGTGACGAACAAGAATAGCGAAATCCGCATGACTTCCCCCTTCGGCTGAGAGCTCTTCAGACCTCAGGGGATGATCGTCTGGGAAGGTTGTCTCGGTGCACCAACCCTGCCGCTCGCGGCAGGGCCGACCAAACCGTAACGGTCGAGCCTCGAAAAGTCTGCCGGACCGGCACGGCCCGAATGATTGCGACAGGATTCAGCTACGAAATCGCATCGCCCAGGGTGCTCGCCCCACCGCAGCCACCGAACCATCCCGCCCCGGCCGCCGTAGAAATCTCTGTTCCCACCGCCGGCCACATACGGCGGTAGGATTCGCCCCGGCTTGCGTCCCCGCGCAGAGCCGGGGTTTTTTATTGACGGCGGCGGAAGCCCGACTCGTCACCGGCAGCACCGCGACAGTCGATGCGGAACGCAACAACCACGCTACTCGAACGCGACTCTCTCAAATGTCACGAGAATCTGCCCGGTCTCACTCGACCCCAGAAATACTTCGGGAATCGGTTTATCCGCCGGCACAAAACAGATTCGGCGGGAGTTCTCGTGCACTTCGTAGATCCCGTGGTAGTGCTTGCCCCTCGCGTTCTCGACCGAGCCGCGTGTGCCTTTGAGCGTAATGGTTTTTGGAGTCGTCGTTGGATCGATCGTGCTTGTGCCCTCGGCGATCGGTTTTCCGTCGGCCAACAGGCTCCATGTGCCGTCCACTCCGTTGACGACCGTCACGCGGGCAACCGCGGGATCAGCATTCGTGTTGCCATTGGCTTCGATGCTGACCACACGCCATTCGCCGGCCAAGACCGCACGATCCGCCCTGATCGCCTCTTCGCTATCCGCCGCCAGCGTGACGGCAGCCGTCCACACAATCATCGTGAGCATCACGGCCCCTAACGCCCTGCTGAATACGGCCCAGCCGAATACGTTGAAGCCGAATACGTCGAAGCCGGGCCGGGGTTTCACGCTGCGTGCCAAGAGAAGGGTTTCGGGCAACGCTCACTCCGTTGGCGGATCGAACCGGGGGGCTGAAATGCTCGTTGTCCCCACCGCATCGTCGTCAAACCGCCTGACAGGCCGGGCGGGCCGCACATCCCGGCCCTCAAGATGGGCTGACACATCCAAATCGCGGGAGATCGTCGCCCACTGCCGCCGAAACTCGGCCATGCCTTGGCCCACAGAGCGGCCCACCTCCGGCAACTTCTTACCGTAGAGCATCACCGCGATCGCGCCGATCAACACGATTTCGACTGGGCCAAGACCGAACATCGGGGGCGGTTCTCAGTGAAGGGGTGGCGGTGCGGCAGTGAGCCTGGTGGGCTAGCGATGGCTCTCGACCCGCCCGGAATCGTGGGCCCGATCGCCGTGCGACGCCTGCGGATCGTCTTCGATGCCCTGAACGCCGCGTTTGAATTCGACGATGCCCTCACCGAGTGAACGCATCACCTTCGGCAGCCTCGAGCCAAACAGCAGGAGGATCACACCGGCGACGATCATCAATTCGACCGTTCCGAGGCCCATAAATGCAAGCAGCGGGGTCACGTGATGGCTCTCCATGCTGAAGGAAGGTTCTGACACACCAAGTCTAACCCCGGGGGTGGGTGGGTCAAATTGTGGTTGTCAACAGGCTGCCGTTCACGGCCTGCGCTCGGCAGGAATTACCGGGGCGGTTGGCCCGGTACACCCGCGATGGGCAACGCCTGCCGATGCATCGGCAGATGCCGGTAGTAGACCTCGAGCGTCATCGCCGCCATGGCCGTCGAGTAGACACGGCCACCATGCCCCCCCCAGACCGGATCCGGATCCCAACTGCCTTCGAGCCCGCTCACTCCGCGACGCTGCAGCGGCAACAGTGCCGCCTGCAATTGGCTGTTCCAGGCTTCCCACTGCGGCCCACCGGCGTGGAACGACGCCAGCGTGGAGTAGTACCAGGCATAGGCGTTGGGGCTTCGACTGTCGGGGGGCGTCCTCGCCAGCAGATCGACCGCCTCGGCCACGCAAGGATGGTCGGTTGGCATGCCAAGAAACAGCCGAGACGCCAACGCCTCAGCCGTCATCACCACGCTGGGCCGCTCACCCGGACGATAGGCCGCCAGCCCGCCCGCCCGACCCGACGAGACACTCTGGAGAAACACCCCTGCCCGCGACTCCGCCCGCTCCAGGCCCACCATCCCGGCATGCCGCGCACTGGAGAGCAGCATCACCTGCCAGCCCAGCTGGCTCGTATCCCCCTTGTCGCCCGCGGCATACCGCCACCCGCCCGTGGATGGGCTCTGCATGGAGAGCGTGTAGCGGACTGCCTTCTGCAACGGCGACTGGAGCGTCTTGTCACCGGTCATCCCGCAGCATTCCGCGACAGCGATTGCAGCCATCCCATGGCAATACAGGGCGGCGAAAAACTCCGCATCGCCGGCAAGTGAACCATCAGCCCGCTGGTGTTCTGTCAGAAACCGGAGCCCGCGGGCGACGGTCTCCGAAAAGCCCCCTTCGCGGTGCGTGTTGCCCGCTCCCAGAAAGGCGAGAAGCGCAAGGCCGGTAACGCCATGATCGCTGTGTGCCCCGGCGGCATGGCGATGATGCCCCGGCACGGATCGCTCCACGCCGCCACCGTGGCGGACAGCGCTCCAGCGACCGTCGCTCGACTGTGCCGCCGCCAGCCAGGCGAGCGCAGCCTGCACGGCCCGTTCGGTCTCCTGCGAGCCGCCGCGGGCCGCAGCAGCCGACGCGCGACGGCCTGCCATCCGGTCGGCATAGACCGCAGGCACGGCCGCTGCCGCGCTCGCCGCGGGCACCGCCCCAGCGGAGGGCAGGGCGGGGGGGGAGTCTGTCGCGGGAAGCGACGATCCAGCAGCCGCCAGCGGCATCTCCTCTTCTTGTGCCTGTTCGGGCTCCGCGTCCTGCCCGGCTTCGGTTTCTTCGCGGTGGCCCTCATCGCCGGCCACCTCGAGCAGCGGCACATGGTCTGCCGGCGGAGCGGCCGACACCTGGGCTGGCTCCCCAGCCGCCAGACGGTCGCCGTCCAAAGGTCCAGCGACCGCCATGGCTGTGTCGGTGCTGGCTGCGTCAGTGCTGGCTGCGTCGGTAACCGCGTCGGTTGAAAGAAGCCTCGCCTCAGGCGACGGGAACGGGTCCAGTTCGGCAGTGTCGTTGAGTGTCAGGACTTCAGACGATTCCTCGGCCGCCACGACCAGCATCGTCATGCGGCCGGCATCGTGCGTTCCCCAGGAGGCCGGCGACCGCCCGCCCAGGCAGGTGCAGACGACCGCCACCACCGCATGCAACACGACCGACAGCAGCACGCATTTCCGCAGCGTGTGCGACTGCAGCCATTTCGTCCGCACGATCACCGCCAGTGCCACCGCACCGGAGGCGAGCAGCAGTGCCCAGACGATTCCGTTGAACTGCATCGCCCGACACCGTCACCTTCTGAGCGTGCCAACGGCAGCCGCCTTGGGCCGCACCGAGATCGCCACCCGCCGTACCCCAGCGGTGCGACAAGCCTCGTAGACCTCCGCCATGCGGCCGTGCGGCACCGCATTCTCGCCGCGGATCATCACCGCAAGGTCGGGCCTGCCCTGCCGCAGGCCCGCCAGCGTCGAGGCAAGATCACCGGCCGCAACGTCCTCGCCCGCAAGCCGCAGCCCGCCCGATGCCTCCACTTCCAGAATTTCGGGCCGTCCACCGTCCACCGCGGCCGCGTTCCCCGCCTCGGGCAGATCGAGGTCGAACTTCCGCTCGTCGCCCGAAAACTTCGTGGCGCACATGAAGAAGATGGTGAGCACGAGCACGACGTCGATCATCGGCGCGAGATTCGGCGCCGGTTCCTCATCGTCGGAGAGTCGGATCAGCGGCATGGCTCAGCCTGCGGCGCGGCGTTTTCCCTCGCCGAGCGCCTCCTGCGAGATCTCGTCGATCACCTGCTGGCAGGTTTCGTCCAGCCGCATCGCGAGCCGGTCGACGCGGCTGGTGAAAAACCAGTGCAGCACCATGGCCGGAATGGCCACGAGCAGGCCCATCGCCGTCGTGATCAGGGCCTCGCCAAATCCGCGGGCCAGCAGGTCGGGCCGGCCCATCGCACCCGACCCGGCGACGTCGTTGAAGGACCGGATCAGGCCGAACACCGTTCCCAAGAGCCCGAGCAGTGGCCCCACCGTGGCAACGCCGTTGAAGACCCGGCGGTAGCGGCGGAGATGGTTCACCTCCCGCTCGCAGGCATCGATGGCCGCCTGCTCGATCTCCACGGCCGGCCGGCCCCAGCGACGGACGGCGGCAGCGAACACCTTTGCAGCGGGGCTGCCGTTTTCTTCGCAGGCGTCGATGGCCTCGCCCCGGGTGATCTGCCGCGATTGCAGCTGTTCGATGAACCGATTGGCAAACAGCCGTGGCACAACCCGCCCGGTCCGCAGGCTCACCAAGCGCTCAATGCCGAACACGGCCAGAGCGAACGAGCATCCCAGCAGCGGCACCATCAGGATGCCACCATCGCGGATCGTCGCCAGCAGGTTGCCGGTGGGGATGAGCTTCTCACCGGTAGGTCCGCCGGAGGGGGGCATGTCGGCCATACCCGCCACGTCAGCCACGCTCGAAGCGGGGGCTGCCGCTACCCGCAGCGGCTCGCGACCTCCGGCCGGAGCAGCCTCCGACCCTGCCCAGGCCCGTGGCCCCTGAGCTTGGGATTGGGATTGGGCCTGAACCTCGCCCTGAGCGACGACCGACAGAAGCATGCATGCCGCGACAAGGAGCGATCTCCGCGCCCACGTGCCGCGGCCCGCCTGTGACAACTGCCGCACGGAAGTCGATTGCTCTTGCGCCGTCATGGAAGGCAGACCTGCATGAGCATGGCGGGCAATGCCACTGGGTTTCCTCGGAATACTCCGCCCGCTGCTAGGAGGATCGACATGCATCCCTCCCTCCAACGAGCATCACCGTCACGCCCCCGTCCACCGGCGCATCCCGCACGGCTTGTCCGCGGCGTCTGCTTCTGCGTCAACCGCTAAAAGTTTGCATCGCAGCCGGTGTCGACATCACCCACCATGTGGAGGTGATCGTGGTCGATGTAGACGACTTCCTGACAGTCTTCGTCAACAAGCGTGTGGGGCACAGGCCAGCCGACCCGCTTCACTTCCTGGAAGTAGATGGTGCACTTGTAGTGGGCGTGGTGCAGTTGGGCCGGTCCGGCGAGCGGGTAGTGACGCGGCGGATCCATGTAGTCGCCGATCTTGCACTTCGAGATTCGCACGTGGTTCCGCTGGATCTCGTACAGGAACGGCCAGTTGCCCTGAACAGGGCGGGCCTTTTCGAGTGCCCGCATCACCTCGTCGTCGCTGGGTTCGTCGATGGCTTCGCACGGGCCACCCGGCGGAATCGGGCCGAGCACGGGAGAACGCTCATACCGCTCGTAGTTCCAGAACTGGTCTTCCTTCTGCTTCTGGATGTAGACCGGCACGGGAATCGGAAAGGCCAGAGGGCCAATGTTCGGCCCCTGCGATGCGAGCCAGAAGCAGCCGCTCTGTGTCGCCGACACCACCGCCAGAAGCAAAGCCATCGCGATGAACCGTGCTCGAGCCTTCATGGACAAAACCTCCTGCAGTGATCCGGTGGTGGTCAGCAGACCGACCCTGCAGGATGTATCGACTGTGCGGCCTCGCCACTTGCGGATTTTTCCGACTGGGCTGAAAAAAGAGGTTGGCAGGGGTAGACGCGGGCCCGCCCGGCAAGCGCACAAAAAAACCACTCCCCCGACGGGCGGGGGAGTGGTTGCATGTCTCGTGTCTCGCGGACGCCCCGGCTGCCGAGGGCCGGCGACCTGCCATTTCCAGGCCTAGCGGTGATGGCTGTGGATGTGCCGCTCGTCGAAGTCGAGCCACCACCATCCGTCGTCCCATTCGAGCGAAACCCGCCGCCAGCCAAGCGGCACCTGCGGGTAGGGGTAGAAGGGTCCGATGTAGGGCCAGGCTGTCGGGGAATACTGGGTTGGATACTGGACAGCCGCGACGTTGGGGGAGGCGGCGTAGCTGGGCCATGCGTAATTGGGCATGTTTGGTCCGTCACCGCGGCCAGGGATCGGAGGCATGCCGACACCGGTGCCCCCCATCGGCATCGGTCCACCGGAATACCCCGGGCCGCCACCGGCGTAACCCTCGGGACCAGCCTGTCCGACAGCCTGCCCGCCCGCCGCGTATCCACCGTCCGAAACCCCGCCGTTGACCGGTCCACCTTCGACCATTCGCATGGAACCAGGCACCATCTGGCCATCGACGACCGGGCCTTCATAGCCACCGGGCGAAGGGAGGTGCATCGGATCGCCCTGCATGCCGCTCCGCATGGCGGTCCGCTGCACAGGCCCTCGCATGGCTGCTCTGGGATCCTGTCTGGGATCCTGCCCTGGCATGCCCTGCGGGCCGGCCTGCCTGCCGCCGGGCGGCATGGCCCGCGCCGTCGACATCGCCAGCGGACGGGGGGTGTTTTGGGACTGTCTGCCGCCCATGCCTCCCTGCGGCTTTGCCGGGGGGGAGAGGGCCTGGGCCAGTTGAACCGGCGACTCCTGCCCGCCAAACGCGAGCAGCCCGCGTGACACCGGCCGGCCTTCGCCCGCTGGCTGGGCCGCTTCGGCCGCGGCCACCGTCGGCTGGCCAGACTTCGAGCCTGCGGGCCTGGGCATGCCGACAACACCCCACGCCGACGCGGGCATGCCAAACGACCCAGCTCCACCGGCAGCGGCTCCGCCGCCCGCATCAGCCTGCTTGCCGATGGCGAGGCGATTGACCACACGCTCCACGCCGGGAGTGTTTTCGGCGAGGCTCAAGGCGGCTGTGAGCTGCTTCTGGTCGGCCACCCGGCCCTCCAGCCAGACCGTGCCCGACTTCGCCTTGACGTTGACTCTATACCCGGCCAAGGACCCCGATTCCCGCAGTTTCGCGGCCACGGTCCCGGCCAGATCATCGGCCCGCGCCGACGGCAGAACGAACGATGTGCCGACCACGGCCATCACGAATGCGGATCTCAAAATGGACATGCATGGCTCCTTGGATCGATTCGACTTCGGCCCGTGGCACAAAACTGCTGGAGGCCTTCTCGGAAGAAGGTGGGCACACGTGCCGACCTGCTTCCGATCTCTTTTCGGCGCACGATCATGCCGAAGGGGAGTTTTTTTCCGTTGCGGCCGGAAATCCGGGCCAGCGCGGTCAAACCACGGAGACTGGGCCGGCAGGGCAGCGCTCGCCGCCATGCCAACACCGGCCCGCTACCGAAAATCGATGATGGCGATGAGCGTCATCAGCGTGAGCGTGACGGCACATGCGGCACTCGAGCCCGGCCCCACCTGCAGACTCCAGCCGCACACGCCCCCCACGACGGCAAGGGACACCAGACAAAGCCAATGGCCACCCCGTTCGAAACGGGTGCCTTCGGCGAGCCGGGCCGCGGTGGCAGCGAGGATTCCGAGAATCTGAACAACGGCCAGACCGCAGAGCAGCGGGTTGATGGAGATGGCGAACAACAACATGGACGGACGGTAGCGAACACCCGCCCCAGCCCGCAAAGCCAGTTTGGCAGTCGCGGACAGGGGAAACGGTTCGCTTACGTGTCGGTCACTTGCCTTCCAGCAGGCTGTCGAGCTTTTTCTCGAGCTCGGTGATCACGACGTTGCGATCGACCACCGTGCCCTCGGCATCGAGCAGGATCATCGTCGGCAGCGTCAGGATGCCGAGCTCCTCCGCAAGACGACCATCCAGTCCGCCCGCCTCGTGGAGCTGCGGCCAGCCGATCGGTTTGGATTTCAAATACTTCTCGAGCTGCGGCCTGTCGGAATCGAGTGCGATCCCGACAACGGCGAACTTTTTCGGACCATACTTCGCCGCCAGCTCCCGGATCTGTGCCATGTCCACCTTGCACGGCTCGCACCAGGTGGCCCAGTAGTGCACGAGCACCGGAGTGCCGCGGAGCGATTCGAGGGCCACCTGCCTGCCATCCATCGCCACGCCCGCGAGCGACAGGGGCTTCCCCACGCTCTCAAGGCGGCGGGCCGCTCCCCGGGCCTTCCGCGCGGGAACGGATTCCGGGAAGTTTTTGATGATCGCGGCATACCGGTCGAGGGCTTCCCTCTCCTTGCCGGAAAACTCGTCGGCGATTCCCATCTGGAGCATCGCCTCGGCCGCATCGGGCGACGTGGGATGCTTGGCCACGAAGGCCTGCAATTCCTCGAGCCAGGCGGCCTGCACCTTGTCGACATCGGCGCCGGGCTGCTGCATGTTGGCGGCATATCTGGCCTGCGCCAGACGAAAGACGACAAACCCAGCCAGCGGCTCATCGGCGGCCACGGTCGCAGCGAGCTTTTCGAGCCTGGCAGTTCCCTCGGGGAGCGAGTTGTCCTGGACGCCTGCTGCCAGCGTCTCGGCATACTGCCGCACCCAGAACGACCGCTCGCCGGCCTCCGCAGCCTCC
>JBIIFB010000259.1:0-3638 GCA_044237545.1 Pirellulales bacterium | reverse complement strand
CGCGGAAGGTGGTTGTGGATGCGTTTCTCGCCCATCGCGACGCGGCCGATCTGTTTGTGCCCACGGAGCCGCTCGGCAGCCTTTTTGGCGATCGGCTCGTGGCGTGGCTCGAGAGCCGCGGAGTCGCGGTGGAGAGAGGGCGGAACGTGACCGCGATCGAACGAGACGCACTCGGTCGGGCTGTCGGCGTGCTCCATGGCGATGGCCGCACGGCCTGCGACGCCGCCATCGTGGCTCTGCCGTGGCGACAGGCGTCGCGGGTTGTGCCTGATCTCGTGCCGGCGGCGGATGAGAGGTTTGCGGGTTCACCGATCACGGCGGTGCATCTTTGGTTCGACCGCGACTGCATCGATCTGCCCCATGCGGTGCTCGTGGGCCGAGTCTCGCAGTGGGTGTTTCGCCCGGATGCGGCCGAAGGGCGGCAGCCGGGCTACTGTCAGGTGGTGATCAGCGCATCCCGCGGATTGCTCGGCGGTGACCGCGACGCGTTGCTTGCCACCGTGGTGGCGGAACTTCGCGAGACGTTTCCAGCGGCCCGCGATGCCGTGCTCCTGGAGGCGCGGGTGGTCACCGATCCCACCGCCGTGCTTTCGGTGCGGCCGGGCGTGGATGCCTTCCGGCCGGCAGCCGATACGGCCGTGCCAAATCTCTTTCTGGCCGGTGACTGGACCGCCACCGGCTGGCCGTCCACGATGGAGGGCGCCGTGCGGAGTGGCCGGTTGGCGGCCATCGCCGCGGGCCGCCAGTTGGGCAGGCCGATCGCTCCACTCACGGCCGATCTGGCGAAGAACCCGGTCGTCCGTCTGCTGACGGGGTAGCGGCAAGACCCTCCAGAAACGTCTCAATAGCGCGGGCCAGCGTGCGGCCGTCGACGACGGCGTGTTCCCAAAGCCGCCACATGTCGACCGCGGCCCGGGGCCGGCGACCGATGGCACCGAGCGCGGCCCCCAGCCGCCGCATGCCCGACTGGGGCTGAACGAGCGCCGCGATCTCCCGCGGCAGTTCCTGCGAGGAATCGTCCGATATCACTCGGATCGATACACACGCGAGCCCGGCGGCCTGCGCGACCGTCGCCACCGCATAGGTCTCCATGTCGACGAGGCTCGCACCGCTCGCTGCGGCGAGTGCCCGTTTGGCCGCCGCCGTGGCGACGACATGATCGACGCTGACGATCGCCAGATCGCTGCTCTGGATGCCAGCGGACGGGCCGATGGGGGACGGGCCGATGGGGGACGGGCCGGTGGGGGACGTGGGAAGGCTCCCCTGCCCTGTCGCAATGCACACAATGGGTGGACCGCCCGTGCGGGTCAGGGCCTGCCGCGGTGAGACGGCCGTGCCGCGGACGATCGCGGGATCGAGACCACCGGCGAAGCCCGCCGAGAGGATCAACCGGGGCCGATGGCCGTCGATCAGCAGCCTCGTTGCCCGTTGGGCGGCTTCGGCCCCCGCGCCTGCCACGCACCAGGCCACCCGCCGGCCAGCGACCGTGCCCTCAGAAAAAAGAAGACCGGCCGCAGAGAGTTCCACGGTCTCCTGGGCCAGGGCTGCGAAGGCATCGGCTTCGACGGCCATGGCGAACACGATCCCCACCGTCGAGGCGGCCTGCTTCGGTGGTGCTGGAGTGTTTGGCATCAAGAGAAAAACGGCCGCCGTGCCGGCCACGCATCAGGCCACCAGTCAGTCAGGCGGGCAGGCCGCCGGATCGAGTTATTCACGGAGAGTTGTGAACTCCGGCGGCGGCGGGCATGCGGGGTTTACCCACTGGATCACCACCGCCCAGCCGGCGCTCTCGACGTCGTGCTGCAGATAGCCATGAATGGGCCGCACGATCTGCCAGCCATCTTTGAGATGGGCCGACAACACGGGGTCGATGCGGCCGCCGGAAGCTATCTCGCGAACATATTCGTCAGCGGGCATAACGCCCGCACAGGCGCCGTATCCCGGCAGTCGGCTCGCGCCGACCATCCGCCAGAGATTCTCCTCGATCACCAGAGCACGGGTGGCGTCGGTCAGGGCGTGAGCCAGCCCGTGGTGCTGATGCTGGGGGCTCACGAATACGTCGGCCCCATAGAGCGTGGGGCCCTTGGGATCGTGGTCCGCAAAGGATCCATGCGCTGTGAGCAAGTCCCACGAGTCGTCGACGTGGTAGTCGGCCATGCGAAGCCGCAGGGTAAAGTGCACGCCCACTGCGTTCCCGGTCGGCATATGCTCGGCCACGAACTGCCCCTGCGGGTACACGGCCCGGTGATCGGCCAGTTCCTCGGCCGTGTAGGGCGTGTCGTGCGGATAGACGACCCGGCAGATGTCGCTGATGGCGGCATAGTCGGCCGGAGTCATGAGCCTGATACGGTAGTCGCTTGGCAGCGCCATGGTCGAAGTCCCAGCGCGGGGTCGGTTCACTAGTAAAACCTGCAGTGAAGGATAGGTCGGCCAATGGCACTTCGGCAAGCGTCGGCCGAGTGTGGCGGAGCATGAGGAGCAACAGCCGGGGCTGGATGCTGAACCATGCCCCCTTGCCGAGCCTTGGCGAGACATCCCTTCTGCGGATGCCGTGCAGTCGGAACTCAGCCGCCTCGATGGAGGAAACCGCCGCCCGCCGGGCAACGCACAGCAGAGAACTGCCCTCAAGCCACAATACTTTTTTTGACCGCGACTTCCGGGAAAAGCCGCTCCTGCAGCTCACGAGCCACTCACCGGCTCAATCCTCGTTGAGCAAGTGCCTGTGGCCGGGCTCTCCTTCGGCTATGACGTACGAACAACTGCCCGGAGCAGGCTATTCACGGAGAGTCTGTGCACTGGGTGCATGAGGGCCTGATGAGTGCGTGGAGGATCGCCAGCGGGTTCCACCAGCATACGCCCGAGCCGTGGCCGCAGTCGCAGGATTCCTCCGGGAGCATCGTGACCGTGTACTTCGGCACCCTCACCGCCTGCTCCTCGCCAACAGCCTTGTAGAGTCTTTTCTTGATGAACGCGTCGCCTGCGGGCGGCCTGTGGCGGCATTCAACCCGGCCGGTACAGAAGCATTCGGCGGCCCGGTGGCCGGCAGGCTCGCAGTGCAGGGAATAATTTTTCTCTTCGCGTCTCCTTCTCCCCCCACGTTGAGGAGCAGGTGGGAACGCACCCCTCGCATGCGGCCACACCTGTGCAAGCCCCATCGGTGCTGGCCCCATCGGTGCTGGCCCCATCGGTGCTGGCTTCATCGGTGCTGGCTTCATCGGTGCAAGACCCACCGGTTCATTGATGAAGCCGCTGCCGTTGTAGCTCGCGCCGAGCGTGCCGTCCTTGTTCCATGGCGTGCTCACATACTCGCGGTGCGTCAGGGGCCGCAAGCACCTCCGCTCAGCGCAGCGCGAACTCCGGCGGCGGGCATGCGGGGTTCACCCGCTGGATCACCGCCGCCTGCCGGGCAACGCACGGCAGAGAGCTACCCTCAAGGCGACGGTCCTCTCCCAGGTCGATGCTTATCACCGCGTGCCCAAGAACAGCTTCGACATGCTCGAGACACGCGGGGGCACGCCCCCCTTAAACAGCACCACTTTTAGAGAGAGAATCTAGGGGTGGAGCAAACCAAGGGAGGCAACCAATGCCACGCGGAAAGAAGGAACTGGCTGAGCAGATCATCCCCAAGCTTCGAGAGG
>JBIIFB010000015.1:0-34584 GCA_044237545.1 Pirellulales bacterium | reverse complement strand
TCCCATACGCCCTTGGGATACTGAGGCGGAAACGACTGGGGATTGTCGCCCCGCTCAAACCACCAGAGGAGATGGCCGGATGCGAGCACGAGCAGGAGCAGCAGTGCGAGAAGCTCGACGAGTTGCCACGACAAGAGCGACCGGAAGGCCGGCAGGAAGCCAGACTCGTCCCGCCTCCGCACGGCGATCCGGAAGCCGGAGTGGACGATGGGGTGTGTCAGGTCGAAGATCTGTTCCCGCTCCTGCGTGATCGCGATCGGCCCCAGCGCCACGTCGGCCTCGCCCGAGGGCAGCATCTCGAGCAACTGCTTGAACGTGGCCACGCGGACAAATTCCCCCTCCACGCCGAGCCGTCTGGCCAGTTCCCGCCAGATGTCGATCATCACGCCGGTGGGCTGTTCGCCGGTCCACTCGACCGCCGCGGCGATCGGCAGGACCGCCACCCGCAGCGGTTGCGGGCTGGCAGGAGCGGTGTTGGGGGCAGGGGCGGTCTTGGTGTCGGTCTTGGTGTCGGTGTCGGTTTCGGTGTCGGTTTCGGTTTGAGTTTTGGGGGTCGGCTCAATCGCCGCCTCGGAGCCGGCAGCGGCCGACGTGCATCCCACCCCCACTACACCCGCCAGGCAGAGGGCCCGCAACAGGCTGCTCTTCCGGCCGCTCCGGCCCGCCACGCCGGGGCCGCGGGCCGCCAGCCCGAGCATGACGGTGCCCGCCACCACGCTTGCCAGAGCCGCCGCCACCGTCCACGACGGCAGACTCATGGCCGTGGCCGCCGCCACGGGTGCGGATTCCACCGCGCCCGACAGCCCACCGGCCAGCCAGAGCATCACCAGCGGCATCGAGTTGTGGGCCGCATGGCAGGCGATCGCCGGGAGCAGGCTCCGGGTGGCCACCGTCATCCCGCCGGCCGCCAGCCCCAGGGCGAAGGTCTGCGGCATCCTTTCGGGAAGCAGATGAAAGATGGCAAAGCAGGCCGCCTGCGTGACCACTCCAGCCACCACCCGACCGCGGCTGGGCCAGTCGCCGAGGAGTGCCGATTGCACCCAGCCTCGGAAAAGGAATTCCTCGCCGATGGCGGGGAGCAACGCGATCAACATCCACGAGAGCCAGAGGGGCTTGTCCCGAATCATCTCGATCAGTTTCGCAGCCAGACTCTGGGCCTCGGCCGAGACGTGCGTGCCCCTGACCGACAGCAGCACGGCGGCCCCCAGCACAAAGAGGCCGGCCCCGGCGACCGCCCCTCCCACAGTGCTCGTCACGGCCCGCCAGACCACGCCGCTCCCGACAGCACCCGGCCACCGCAGACTGAACGTGCGGCTGAGATCGACCCGTTGCCATGCCAGGAGCAGGACCAGCGGCAGCCCCACCGCGGCGGCCTGCTGCACCGGAATCGCAAGCGCGAAGTCGGTGGGCGCAATGCCCTGCGCATACCAGAGGCCAGCCAACCCGATCGCCAGCGCCGAGAACCCCTGCGCAACCGATGGGCGACGACGACGGGCCGGTCGCGCCATGAGACCACCGGCCACGTCTGGTCCGCGGAAGAGAATCTCCTCGTCGGTCAGCAGCGTCGCAGTGACCTGCAGCAGGAGCCACACGATCACCGCAGATGAGATCAGCGACACGGCCAGCGGCAGGGCGAGCCGTTCAATGATTCCCCCAGCCTGCTGGCGATCGGGGAGACTGCCGGGCAGTTGCTGGGCTGAGGTATTTTCGGCCGCAGGCCGCGGCACGGCGGGCCGCTCCTCCTGTTCGAGCGTCGCACGGGCGAGCGCCACCTGACCGGCAAATGGCACTGCCGGAAGGAGCAGACTTTTGCCAGGATCGGTGAGCAAGCCGGCGCCCGCCAGGGCGCTGGCGATCAGCAGCACTGGCGTCAGCGTGTTTTGCGCCTCCTTGCCGCTCTTCGACGCGGTGGTCACTGCCAGACACATGGCCGCTGCCACCGCCGACAGCCCGATGAACGCAAGCAGCGACACACCCACGACGATCGGCAGATGTCCCTCCGGCAGGAGTGTCCCGCCCTGCGGCAGAAAGCGGAGCGACACGGCCGTCGTCAGGGCGATCGAGACGATATTGGCAACGAGTGTCGCCAGAGCCACCGCCCAGACCGCGAGAAACTTGCCGGCCACGATGTCGATCGCCGCGCAGGGGGCGATGAGAAGTGTCTCGATCGTGCCCCGCTCTTTTTCGCCGGCGATCGCGTCGATCGCCGGATAGAAGGCGCCCGTCATCGTGAGCACGGACAACAGCACGAACACACCCCCGGCCACCGTCGGCAGGATGCTCCGCGTGGAGATCGTTCCCGGCGCATCCTTCTTGCCCTGGAAGCGGATGTGCACCGGATCGAGCAGGCTCTTTGAAAGACCAGCCCGATCGACCCGACGCCGCCGTGCATCTTCGGCCAGACGCCGCACGACGGCGGTGAACTGCTCGACCACCCGCGGCGGCAGCGATTTCGTGGCTGACCCGCGAGCCTCGATCGACAGCGTGCCGTCTCCGTCGAGCAGATCGAGGGCCTGTTTTGGCACGGCCACCCAGAGGTCGGCCTGACCGGCTTCGACGGCCTCTTCGGCCTCGTCGGGGGATGCAAATCCAAACGCGATCGAGGCCGGCCAGCCAAACCGGTCACGGGCCTCTTCCGGCTCCGCGAGTCCGCGGACGCGTTCGGCGAACGCCTGCGCATCCCGGGGCCAACCCGACAGCACCACGGCAAGGTCGGTGGCCGCGGCCTGGGAGTCGATGTCGGAAATCGCCGTTCGCACGCCCAGAGCGCTTGAAAGCGCGAGAATGGGATACATCGCCATCGGCAGCAGGAGCGTGACGAACAAGGTGCGGCGGTCCCGAATGAATTCAAGCAGGTCGCGGCGGGCCAGCGCCAGCCGCGCCTTGCGCCGCAGGCCGCTTGTATCAGGGCTGTTCGCCGGCGCGCGGATATCGTCAGCGATCATGACGCCGCCCCTGCGGCGATCGCCGCAAAAAATGCCTCTTCGAGGTTCTGATGGGGCCCGAGGATCTCTGGCAACGTTCCCTGCGACACGACATGGCCACCGTGGATGATCACGAACCGGTCGCAGCGGTGCTCGATCTCATGCAGGCGATGCGTCGAGAGCAGAATGGAACGGCCGTCTCCGCGGAGCCCGTCGAGCAGATGGAGCAGATCGCGGGCCCCCACGACATCGAGGGCATTGGTTGGCTCGTCGAGCACAAGCGCCGGCGGATCGTGGACCAGCGCCCGGGCCAGCGAGACCCGCTGGCGTTGCCCCGACGAGAGCCGACCGGTTGGGCGGTCCGCGAAATCGGCCAGCCCCAGCGCGGCCACCAGATGGTTGATCCGCCGCGCCAGCGGCCTCTCCTCGAGGCCGTGCAGCCGACCGTATGACTTGAGAATTTCACGGGCCGAGAGCCGATCGGGCACGCCTGTCGTCGCCGACACGTAGCCCAGCCGCCGCCTCGCCCCCAGCTGATCGGCCAGCACGTCGCAGCCTCCCACGCGGGCCGTGCCAGACGTCGGCTTGAGCAGTGTGGCCAGCACCCGCAGCGTGGTGGTCTTGCCGGCGCCATTGGCACCCAGAAGGCCGACCATCTCGCCCGGCGCCACGGTGAGCGAAACACCATCCACGGCCCGCACGACGCTGCCGTCGCTGGCGCGGTAGTGTTTCACCAGATCGATCACTTCGATCATGCCCGTGTCTCCCACAGCCGCATCTCAGATTTCCTCGCTGGGCGGAAACTGACGGTAGTCGAGGATCTTGACGGCCACCAAGAGCAGCACCGCGGCAAGTATGACGACCGCTGCAATCTGCACCCAGACCGGCTGTGGATCGATGAGCAGTTGCATCTCCACCGGCAGCCGCTGCCGCCAGCCCATCCAGGCAACGAGCAGGCTCCGCAGCCGCAGGCTCACCGTCGCCTGATTGATGACCGCCGGTATGAACCCTGCAAGATACTCGACCAGGAGCCCGACGGCCACGCTCGCCACGAGCGCCCGCTTCGGCATGATCACGGCCGGCAGGGCGAAGAGCGCTGCGCGCCCCAGCGTGGAGACCACCACCAGCGTCGACAGCATGCAGAAGAGCGGCAGGGGCTGCGGCACCCGGGCCACCAAGAGTGCCAGGAGCGCTGCGAGGATGGCCACGGTGCTCGTCCAGATCACGGCGGCCAGATAGGTGCCGACGAGCAGAGCCCGTCGGCCACCGGGCCGGACGGCGACGTGGATCCAGGTGCCGCGTTCCAGCTCGTCGGCCACCGCCGGGCACATCGTGACCAGAAGTCCCAGCATGCAGACCGCCTCCGGCACCAGCGCGTAGATCATCGTGACGGCGAGATCGCGGTCGAGCCCCTCGGCCGCGGTCCGCCGCACCGCCAGCATCACCGCTGCGGGAAAGACAACGCCGAGCGCTGCCAGCAACAGCCGCTGCCGGGAGAGCAGCCGTCCGAGCTGAAAGCCCGCGACTGCCAGCGTGGGGCACACCACGGCGTGCCAGAACCTGGCGTCTGCCCTGGCGTCTATCTTGGCGTCTGCTGTCGCGCCGGCCTGCAGCGGAGTCGGAGTGCTCATGATGCCCCCACGCCGCGGTGGAGCCGAACGAGCCTGCCAAAGATGCCTTCGAGCGACCGGTCCCCGGCCGCCACCTCGCTGATGGCAAGCCCATCCTCGACCGCGACCTGGGCGATTCGCTCCGCCAGGGCCCGAGGCTGACGCGTGGCCACCACGAGAAAATCGTCCCCCTCAAACCGAATGCTCTCCGCGCCGATGGTGCCGCAGACCGCCGCCGCGAGCCGCCGCGGCTCGGTGCAACGGATCCGAATCTCCCCAGGCATCGCATCGACCAGATCGCGAATCTCGCCGGCGGTGCCGCTGGCCACGAGCCGGCCGCCAAGAATCACGGCCAGCCCCGCATGCAGGCTCTCCACCTCGTGGAGCAGGTGGCTGGCCACGAGCAGCGTTCGCGGCCTGCTGTCGCGGTCATCGGTCGACACCGCCCAGTGCCTGACAAGGCCAACGAGGTCGTGCCGGGCCACAGGATCGAGACCGTCGAACGGCTCGTCGAGCACGAGCAGATCAGGGTCGTGCGCCATCGCTCCCGCCAGTTTCGCCCGCTGTCGCATCCCCTTGGAGAGCGTGGATAACGGCCTGTCGATGGCCTCGCCCAACCCCACGCGTTCGAGCGCCCGGTCGGCCCGCACGGTGGCATCACGTCTGCCAAAGCCTGACAGACGCACGAGATACCGCACCCACTCCCGTGGGGTCGCCCGCCGCTCAAGAAGGTCGGCGGCGGGGCAGAAGCCGATCCTCCGCAAGACTCCCGGATTATCGAATGGCCGTTCGCCAAACACGCGGACCTGTCCCATGGTGGGCCGCAGTTGGCCGGTCACAAGGCCCAGGAGCGTTGTCTTGCCGGCACCGTTTGGGCCGAGGAGTCCATGGGCTCCGCTCCCCAACGACACCGTCACGTCGTTGACGCCGATCACCGAACCGAAGACCTTGGTGACGTTGGTAAGAGCAAGCATCGGTGTACCGTCAGACGATTGAAGGGAGGGCGGGACCGCGGCCCCGGAAGGTTCATAACCGGGGAGATTCACGCTCTGGTGGGAGCATCAATCCTGTTGAGGAGCACGATCACCGCAATGAGCGACACAAGCGCGAGCGACACCAGCGACGGCACGACAGCCTGCAATCTCGTCTCGGTGCCGAAGATCCAGGCCTGCACGACACCAAGCGCATGGTAGGGCGACAGCCAGGCCCAACGGTCGATCGCCGGATCCATACCGGCCGCCTTCGCGAGCCAGCGAAACCGGCGTGGAAGTCCGTCGTCGGTGGCGGTCCGTTTCAACCGGCCGGCGGGGCCGGGGCTCGACTCGGTGAGATCGCCGAACGGATCCTCGCTCCAGGAGCCGGCTCGCCCCTCCCGCTGCACAACCCCCGGCGTGGCTCCTGCATCGGCCTGCCGCAGGGCGGCGATCATGTCGGCGGTCGTGAGTGTCGAGTGGGCGATCCAGCATGCAGCCCACGTTGCAAACCAGGCGAAGCTCGCGATCCGGCTCTCCGCCGTGACGGCCGAATAGGCGAGCGCAAGCAGGACCATCGGCACGGCCAGCACCAGACTTGCCGCGACCGCCTTGAGCGGCAGGTCCCAGGTATCGACGGCCACCCACACGCTCGGACTGACCAGCACGCCCATCAGCCATAGGCTGAGCGCTGGCAGCACGGTGATGGCGGCGACGAGCGCGCCGAGGATGGCCGCCTTACCGAGAATGTATTCGAGCCGGCCCACCGGCCGCGTGAAGTAAACGAGCCAGGCTTTGGCCCGCAGATCACGCGAGACCAGCGCCGGCGCGACAAGCCCGATGACGACCGCCAGAAGCACCGCCTGCGGCACACGCATGAAGGCCAGGAGGAGCCGCGACCAGACGATCCGCCGGGTGTCGGCGATATCGACCTTGGGATCGATGGGCTTCCCGCCGGGGGGACGCACGGCCCGCGTGCCCGCGACGCTTCCCGGCGACCTGCCAAGCGTGTCGGCCAGCACGGTGCCGAGCATTCCGACGCCGTCGAGGTTGCGGCCGGCCTGGGCGGCATCCCGCATGGTGGCCAGCCGTCCCTCGTCAATCGCCTGCTCAAACGCGAAGAAGCTGGTGGCGAACACGAGCGCCGGGCTCCAGGCAAAAAACACCATGCGACGGAGCCAACGGCTCGTCCATGCCAGCCTGATGCCGGTCAGCGCAATCACACCGATGGCCGAGCCCGCACCGAGCCGCTCCCCTTGCCACGGCCGGTAGCCAACGTCATGAAGCGGCATGGCCCACTGCCTCCCTGACCGGAACCGATTCCCCGGCCGTCTGGCCGCTGGCGTCGGCACTCTCCGCATCCCGCAGCGCCTGCACGAAAACCTCCTCCAGCGGCCGACACGACGGTTCGAGCGACCGAATGACGACACCGGCGTCGCGGGCGGTCTTCCAGACAAGGCCCAGCCGATCCGGTCCGGGCGGCTCGAGCAGAATCGCCCCCATGCCGCCAGTTTCAGCCATGCCAGCGTTAGCGTCGTCGGCCAGTCGGGCCGGCAGGCCACGGGCCGTGAGTAGCTGCGCGAGTGCGTCGAGTGGTCCGTCTCCCTGCAGCCGATGCGTGGGTGTCGCCGGCCGCGCAAGCTGCTCGATCGAGCCGGTGAGCCGCACCCGTCCGCGGGCGAGCACCACCACGCGATCGCAGATCGACTGCACGTCGGGGAGCACGTGTGTCGAGACAAACACAGTCTTGCCGTGATCACGGGCCAGCGTGACCAGCCGACCGAGCATCGCCCGACGCTCGAGCGGATCGAGGCCGTTGGTCGGCTCGTCGAGAATCACCATCCGCGGATCATGGACAATGGCCGCGGCGAAGGCCACCTTCTGTCTCGTGCCGACCGAGAGGGTTTCCACCGGGCGATACCGCTCCTGTCCGGCGTCGCACCAATCGAGCACCTCATGGGCCCGCCTCAGGCTCTCGGTACCGGGCAGCCCGCACAGCCGGGCCGCATACCGCACCATCTCGACGCCGGAGAGCCCCGGCACGGAACACTCGTCTTCGGGCACGACCCCGAGGAGCGACCGCACCCGCCTCGGCTCGCGGGCAGGATCGAGGCCGAAGACACGCACGCTTCCCTCCGCCAACCGCACAAGCCCGAGGATCGCCCGCACCAGCGTGCTCTTGCCGGCGCCGTTGGGGCCCACCAGACCGGTGATCCCGGGCGTCACCTCGAGCGACACGCCATCGAGCACCGTACGGCCGCCGTAGCGTTTCACGACACCGTCGAGCCGGACCGGAAGGTCATCCAGCAAGGGGGCACGCCGCGTTCGCTCAGCCCCGATTGGGTCGCCCATGCTTGTCGTCCTTGCTTGTCATCCTTGCTTGTCATCCTTGCTTGTCATCCTTGCTTGTCATCCTTGCGTGCCAGGCCGCTCGACGTTCCCGACTTACTGCTCCATCACTTCCGCTTCCTTGGCTCGTGCGAGGTCGCCGACCTTGGCCTCGTATTTCTTCGTCAGCTCCTGCACGTCCTCCTTGGTCGAGTCGCAATCGTCCTCGGTGAGGGTACCGTCGGTCTTCTCGGTATCCGCCGCCTTGTTGCCATCGCGACGCACGCTCCGGATCGCCACGCGGGCCTCCTCGCCGAGCTCCTTGATGCGGGCGGTCATTTTTCGCCGCACGTCGGTGGAGAGAGCGGGAATCGTGATCCGGATGATGCGGCCGTCGCTCTGCGGATTGAGACCCAGGTCGCTTGCCTGAATCGCTTTTTCAATGTCCTTCAGCGTGCTGGGGTCGAAGGGGCGGACCACGATCTGGTTGGGTTCGGGTGCGCCGACGCTGGCCAGAGCCTTGATCGGCGTGGGAGATCCATAGACCTCGACCCGCAGTGAATCAACGAGACCAGGATTGGCCCGTCCAGTGCGGATGCCAGTGAGGGAGTGGCGAAACACATCCACCGCCTTCTCCATCCGTTCTTCAGCGTCGAGCAGAATATCGTCAGCCGACATGGGCGCTCTTGCTCCTCGGGGTGACACGACACGCTCGGCAGCAATGCCGAGAGACGATTGATTCTGGCAGGATTGTGCTCCGGGAAGCAAGCGGCCCAGTCTATTTCCATGGAGGGAAACGTTACTGGCTTCGTCCCGCTGCTTTTCCCGATGCTGCTCTCACTGTTGATCGCGATGCTCCTCCCGAGGGTGCGGCGAGGTCGAACCGATCGAGGTTCATCACTTTGGTCCAGGCCGCGACAAAGTCGGAGACAAACGCGTCGCCGGCATCGTTGCTCGCATAGACCTCGGCAATCGCCCGCAACTGGGAGTTGGAGCCAAAGACGAGATCGACGCGACTGGCAGTCCATTTCAGGTCGCCCGATGAACGGTCCCGTCCCTCGAAAAAGTGGTCGCACACAGATGACTTCCGCCATTCGGTTCCCATGTCGAGCAGATTGACGAAGAAGTCGTTCGTCAGTGTTCCAGGTTTTGTGGTGAAGACACCGAGCTGAGACCGCGGTCCGCTGCCTCCCCCACTACCTCCATGGACGCCGAGGACACGCAGCCCGCCGATGAGAACGGTCATCTCCGGGGCTGTGAGTGTCAGCAGCTGGGCCCGGTTGACAAGCAGCTCTTCCTCGCGGCGATCGATCTTGCTGGCGGCGTAGTTTCGGAAACCGTCCGAGGTCGGTTCGAGCACGGCAAACGACCCAACGTCGGTCAGCGCCTGGGTGGCGTCGGTACGGCCGGCAGAAAAAGGGACGGTGATCTCGTGACCGGCCCGCTTGGCAGCCTCTTCCACGGCGGCCGAGCCACCGAGCACGATCAGATCGGCGAGCGACACCTTTTTTCCATCGGTCCGCCCCGTGTTGAATTCCTGCTGAACACGTTCGATTGATTTCAACACCCGGGCGAGTTCGGCAGGCTCGTTCACGTCCCAATCCTTCTGGGGCGCAAGCCGGATCCGGCCACCATTGGCACCGCCCCGCTTATCGCTGCCGCGGAAGGTCGATGCCGAGGCCCAGGCCGTGGAAACAAGATCGGAGATCGAAAGTCCCGACGCGAGCAGTTTCCGCTTCAGTTCGGCCACGTCCCTCGCTTCGATGAGTGGATGATCCACCGCAGGCACGGGGTCCTGCCACAACTGCGGCGGCGGCACCTCCGGTCCGAGGAGCCGCGCGACGGGGCCCATGTCGCGATGCGTCAGCTTGTACCATGCCTTCGCGAATGCAACGGCGAACTCCTGCGGATTCTCATAGAACCGCCTGGAGATCTTCTCGTAGATCGGATCGATCCGCAGGGCCATGTCGGTCGTGAACATCATGGGGGCATGCGACCGTTTCGGATCGTGGGCATCGGGCACGGTGCCCTTGGCAGCGGCATCCTTGGGGGTCCACTGCCATGCGCCAGCGGGGCTTTTTTCCAGCTCCCATTCATAGCCGAAGAGGTGCTCGAAGTAGCCGTTGGACCACTGCGTGGGCGTGGACGTCCAGGCCCCCTCGAGCCCGCTGGTGATCGTATCGTCGGCGTTGCCCTTGCCGAAGGTGTTCTTCCAGCCGAGTCCCTGCTCGACGATGTCGGCACTCTCAGGCGCCGGACCGACATGCTCGGCACTGGCGGCACCGTGCGATTTGCCGAAGGTGTGGCCGCCGGCGATCAAGGCGACCGTTTCCTCGTCGTTCATCGCCATGCGGCCGAAGGTCTCTCGGATGTCCCGCGCCGCGGCAAGCGGATCAGGCTTGCCGTCGGGCCCCTCGGGGTTCACGTAGATCAAGCCCATCTGGACGGCAGCCAGCGGGTTTTCGAGCTGCCGATCCCCGCTGTAGCGATTATCGCCGAGCCATTCGCTCTCGGGCCCCCAGGAAATATCCTCCTGCGGCTCCCAGACGTCGGACCGGCCCCCGGCAAATCCAAATGTTTTGAAGCCCATCGACTCCAGCGAGACGTTGCCAGCCAGGATCATCAGGTCGGCCCAGGAAATCCTGTTGCCGTACCGCTGCTTGATCGGCCACAACAGCCGCCTTGCCTTGTCGAGGTTTGCGTTGTCGGGCCAGCTGTTGAGCGGGGCGAACCGCTGGGTGCCGTAGCCCGCACCCCCGCGGCCGTCGCTGATTCGATAGGTGCCCGCGCTGTGCCATGCCATCCGAATGAACAGCGGCCCATAGTGGCCGTAGTCGGCAGGCCACCAGGCCTGCGACGTGGTCATCAGCTCCCGCAGGTCTCGCTTCACAGCGTCGAGGTCAAGAGAGCGGAACGCCTCTGCGTAGTTGAAGCCTTCGCCCAGCGGACTCACGCCGGGGGCGTTTTGATGGAGGATCTTCAGGTTGAGCTGGTCAGGCCACCAGTCGGCGTTCGACATCGCACCAGCTGCCGTGTTCCGGGCCGAGGCTGCCGGCACGTCATGCATGACCGGGCACTGCTTGGCTGCATCCGGCTTGGCTGCATCCGGTTTCGCTGCCTCCTGTGCGTATGCCCCCGTCGCGATGATCCCCGTCATCAGTCCCCACACTATGATTCGCCGCGCCATGCTTCAGATCCTTTCAGTTCGGGCAGGGGCAGGCCCAGCCCAACGGTCATTCGGTTTCGTGTCGCCCGGCAGATGCTTCCCGCAGCCACGTGGTTCTCGCGTCAACACACCCCCGGCTGCTCGACTCGGGCGTTGAGTCGACCCCTGAAAGGCTTCCTCCCTCACGCTTCCTGCCGCATGCATCGTAGCGGAAACCGTGGCGCTGCACATGCAGCGGTTGCACTGGGAGCGGCTCTCTGGGAGTGGCTCTCTGATGGGGCCAGCATGGGGACAGTGTGGAAGTGTGGAAATGGCCATGCAATGATTCCCGGGCACGCGAGGCAGGTGCCGAGCCCCAGCCGGAGCCGCAGTCGACCAGCCAGCCGCAGTTCGGCGGCCGGTATCCGCATCTTGCCGTCAGCAACAGACAGGGGGAGTGCGGCGGCCGGCCGGAAAGCGCCGGCGGCACGCTTCATCCATGATCCCACCCACCAGCTCGTCCTCGATCCGTACGTGATCGATCCGGCCGGGGACGGCCAGTGGTTTGAGTATGACTGTGTCGCCGTTCCCCCCGGTGAGACCGTTGTCCATCATTTTCCGAAAGGTTTTCTGGCACAGTGGGTGCGTTTGGTCCCGGATGTGGCCTGCCGAGCCACCGCGACCTTCCTCTACAGGTGATACGGGGCAGAAGTGATCGGGGGATCCCATACAAGCCCCTGGCGTGAGCCGGGGGATCGGATGCCACACGTGGCGTCGCCTCAAGCGAAACGCCGACACAATCGCTCACGCTCCGGGCTTGTATACACACCGGTGTCGCGGGTGCGGCCCGTGGGCACAGGCACCGTCAACTTCCGGACAAGTTAAAAACTTGCCGCCACGTGCCGACACAATCGCTTACGCTTCCCATACAAGCCCCCGGCGTGAGCCGGGGGATCGGTCCGCTACCCCACGATGACCGTCGGTCGCTTGTCGGGATCGGCGATGGCGTCGTCGAGCAGGTCCACAACTCGGTTGGGCACGTCGCCGCGGCCAAAGAGCAGGAAATCAAGGGCGAGATTGAGCCGGTTGCCCTTGCTCCAGCCGAACACGATGTCGAGTGGCGAGCCATTCTTGGTCATATCGATCGCCAGTTGCGCGATCGTGTGCGACACCGACACGCAGTCGTGCGCGGTGATCACAAACCGGTCGCCTTCCTGCCGGACACCGATGATCGGCGCATTTTCGAACTCGCTCGTATCGCCGTAGTGCACCTCGAGAAACACCAGAGGCACCCCGGACGGGATGCGGTGCTTCCGCCGAATCTCGGCCTCCTTCTCCGCCAGCGATCGCTGGCCGGGACGGTGCGGCACGAGGACCTGGAACGTGCCGTCGAGACAGATGTCGGTCCAGAGCATCCTCGCGGCATCATCGGCGAAGCGAAACTCCTTGAGCCGCAATTCCTCGGCCCTCCAAAACCGCGATACGAGCGACAGCGCGAGCACACAGCCGATGAAGATCGACGCGATGATGATGCCGTCCGGCCGCTCGATCATGTTGGCGATCGTGGTGTAGATAAACACCAGACAGACCATAAAAAAGTAGCACTGCGCCGCACGGCGGCCGAACACACCCGATCCGTCCGCCGGCAGCGGCTTGTGGCCGATGTCGACGAGCGTCGCGATGGCGGCGCTGGTCATGAGCACGAGCACGCCGGTGGCATAGGCGCCGCCCTGCGCCGAGACGTCGGCCCGGAAGGCCCAGGTGACGAGCAGGTTGATGACGGTGAAGGCCATGACGAGGGGGCGGTAGGCGGCCGCCCACTCCGGTGCCATGCCATACCGCGGCAGATACCTGGGCACCATGTTGAGCAGGCCCGCCATCGCCGAAGCGCCGGCAAACCAGAGGATGAGAATCGTGCTGACGTCATACGCGGAGCCGAAGACGCGACCGAAGAGCGGACAGATTGCGTGCGGACTCTCACCATGGGCGATGTAGGCCAGCGCCCGGTCGATGGCCTTGCCCTTGACCGGCTCGAGCCTGAGTTCATCGGCCGGGATGAGGGTGTCGGTGCCGGTGACCAGCGACGATCCAACCAGAAACACCGACATGATCAAGGCGGCGGTGAAGAGCAGTTTCCGCGTGTTGGCGATCCGGGCCGCGGCATTCGTCGGATCGTCCGGCGTGCCCTTCATGAGATGGATCTGCAGTACGCCGGTCTCGAAGCCGCTCATGCCCAGCGCCAGTTTCGGAAACACGATGCAGGCGATGCCCAAAGCCACCCACGGGCCGCTGCCGCTGATGGGCGCGTGGGCCAGGTGGTAGTTTCCGCTGGTAATCTCCCCCAACCAGTGCTGGAGCAGGGAGGGATGGGTGACCAGATGAAACAGTCCCGCCCCGACCACGATGGCCGTCAGGCCGAGGTAGGCGACGACGAGCACCAGCGCCAGCCCGATGACCTCGCTAAACCCCTTGAGAAACATCCCGCCCAACAGCACGAGCAGGACAATGGTGACGAACATCTGCCCCTGCATGAAGGCGGGTGCCTCCGCGGCATAGAATGCGTTGCTGATCAAGTGGGCCGCGGCGTCGGCCGCGGAGAGCGTTTTCGTGATCACGAAGTCAGTGGCTGCGAAGCCGACGAGCACGAGCACGACGATCTTGTTCCACCATCCGTGAAACAGCCGTTCGATCATACCGATGGAGCCGACGCCATCGGGCGTCTCCCCCGCCACGTGGCGATAGACAGGCAACGCTCCCAGGAGCGTCACCAGCACGAGGATCAGCGTGGCGACGGGCGCAAGGGTGCCTGCTCCCTCGAAGGCGATCGACGGCTGGTAGCCGAGGGTGCTGAAGTAGTCGACGCCACACAGGCACATGATCAGCCACCAGGCGTAGTGGTGCTGCGGGTGCGCGTGCTCGTCAAGTTGCTGCGTAGATGTTGGCCGGCTCATTCGCGTCTGGCCCCCACGAGCGTGCCGACGCGTTCCCCCGAGACAGCCCGTTCGATGTTGCCCTCCCGGCGGTAGTTGAAGACGAGGATCGGCATGGCATGTTCCATGCACTGGGAGATCGCCGTCGCGTCCATCACACGGAGATTCTGCTCCAGCACCTGCTGGTAGGTGAGGTCGCGGTAGAGCATGGCATGCGGATTCTTCTCCGGATCATCGGAGTAGACGCCGTCCACGCGAGTGGCCTTCATGAGAATATCGGCCTCGAGTTCGAGTGCCCGCTGGGCGGCAGCCGTGTCGGTGGTCACGAACGGGCTGCCGGTTCCGGCCGCCAGGATCACGATCCGCCCCTTCTCGAGATGCCGCTTTGCCCGGCGGCGAATGTAGGGCTCGGCCACGCCCTCCATGCGGATGGCGGTCAGCAGTCGCGTCTGCACGCCCAAGCTTTCGATGGCGTCTTGCAGTGCGAGGCCGTTGATCACCGTGGCGAGCATCCCCATGGAGTGCCCCGTGGCCTCCTGAATGCCGGCATTGCCCGCGGTAAACGATGCCCCGCGCAGGATGTTGCCGCCACCGATCACAACGGCCAGTTGCGTGCCTTGGGCCGCCGCCTGCACCGTCTGCCGGGCGATGTGAAGCACTTCCTCCATCGAGATGCCGCGTTCGCCCTGCCGGGCGAAGCTCTCGCCCGACAGTTTGAGGAGTACGCGACGGTAGCGACCGGCGTCCATGGTGGTGATGGGGGCGGACCAGGGTGTGGGCCTGTTTCAGCCGCCGATCCGCCAGTTCTCCAGTCGCTTAACCTGCAGTCCGGCGGAGCTGGTGAGCTGGCCGACGGTCTGCTTGTCGTCCTTCACAAACGGTTGTTCGAGCAGCACGCACTGGCTGAAGAAGTTGCGGAGTCGGCCTTCGATCATCTTTTCGATGATGTTCTCGGGCTTCCCCTCCCTGCGAGCTGCGTCGCTGAGAATCTCCCGCTCCTTGGCGACGACGGCAGGATCCAGATCCTCCTTGGTGAGCGACTGCGGGGCAAGCGCCACAGCGTGCATGGCGACATCCTTGGCCACCTCGGCTGCTTTTTCACCGGTCGTGTTGCCCGCGACTTCGACGAGCGCCGCCTTCGAGCCGTCGTGATGGGCATAGCCACCGCAGGGGGCATCGATCCGGCAGATCCGAGACAGCTCAAACACCTCTCGCATGCGATTGAAGAGATCGTCCTTCAATTCGCCAAGCGTGCGGTCGGGATGAGCCTGGCTCTTCTGGGCCAGAAGATCAGCCGGCGTCTTTGCGCCTGGGCCGACCGCCAGGGTCTTGGCCACGTCGTTCACAAAGTCCTTGAAGTCGGGGCTTCCGGCCACCGGGGCACTCTCGCACTTCACTTCGATCATCGAACCGACTCCCTTGGCTAGATCGGCGTAGACAGCCAGGCGGCCGGTGGAAGTCTCGCGGTCGGCCCGCATGGCCTGCGTCTTCACACCCTGCTTTCGCAGCCATTCAACCGCCTCGTCGGTATTGCCACCGCACTCCAGCAGGGCCTTCTTGCACTCCATCATCGGCAGACCCGTTTTGTCACGGAGGGCCATCACGGCAGCGGCGGTGATCTCAGCCAAGGTGTTTCTCCTCGTAAAAGAAGGTAAGAGGTGAGAAAAAGCGAAGCGGTACGAAAAAATTGAGAGAGCGGTTGTTGTGGTGGGCTGGCGGTGGGGTGGTCGATTCCACACCATCCGCGCCACCGCGGCCTGCGCCTTTGTGGCGGACTTTTCAATCAGGCCATTGGCCAGGCCCATGGTATCGGGCCCATAGTATGAGGCCCTTCCCATGAAGCCCTCATCATGAAGCCCTCATCATCAGGACTTGGGAGGCCTCGGCACGGCCCGCTTCACGTTCGCCTTGGCTTTCGGAGCCGGCTTCGGACCCTTGCCCTCTTCGCCAGCCTGACCAGCCACTTCCCCGCCCTCGGCCTGAGCCTGCGACGCAGCCGCGGTCTGCGACTTGCCCTCAAGAATCGCATCCGCCAGTCGGGCGGCGACCAGTTCGATCGAGCGGATCGAGTCGTCGTTGCCCGGAATTGGCAGATCGATGACGTCAGGATCGCAGTCGGTGTCGATCAGCGCCACGGTCGTGATGCCCATCTTCCGAGCCTCGTTGACGGCGTTCTTCTCCTTCTTGGGATCAAACACCACCAGACACTCAGGCAGCCTGGAGAGGGTGCGGATGCCGCCCAGGTTTCGGAGCATCTTGCGGTGCTCGCGTCGGAGCGAAGACTGCATCTTCTTCGAGTAACCGCTAAAGGCCTCCGAGGGGATCAGCAACTCGAGTTCCTCGAGCCGGGCCAGCCGATTGCGGATCGTTCGGAAGTTGGTGAGAGTGCCGCCGAGCCAGCGGTCGCTGACATACGGCATGCCACACCGGGCCGCCTCGCGGGCGACGGCCTCGGCACCCTGTCGCTTGGTGCCCACGAAAAGCACGAGCACGCCAGATGATGCAACCTGCTTGAGATACTTCCGCGCCCGCAGCAGGCCGCGGATCGTCTCGCGGACGTCGATGATGTGGATGAGGTTGCGACGGCCGTGGATGTAGGGCCGCATCTTGGGATTCCAGCGGCTGGCTCGGTGGCCAAAGTGCACGCCCGCTTCAATCAACTCTTGGGCCAAAACGTTCGACACGCTCGCGTACTCTCAAAAGGAAGGGGATGTGGGAAAGCGGATGCCGGCCTTGGTGGGAGGGGAGCCCTCGCCGCCGAGCACCGCAAACTATCGGCTTTTCCGGGGCCGTGTCAACGCACACGCGGCATCCCCGGGCGCCGGGGCAAACCCGGGGCCGGCTGCCCGGCCCGTCTGCAGCCATGGCTTGAATCCGGCCAACCGAGCAGACTAGACTCCGGACACAGCGTTTTTAGGCGTTTCCAGCCCACTTCGCCCCGTCCACCACCTCCTACGAGCCCGGCCCCCGTGCCGTCCGCACCCATGCGACACGTCCTCTCCGCCACGGTCCAGAATGTTCCGGGCGTGCTGGCACACGTGGCGGGCATGCTTGCCTCCCGTGGCTACAACATCGACAGCCTGGCCGTCGGCGAGACCGAAGACCGCGGATTTTCGCGGATGACGTTCGTGCTGCGGGGCGACGACCGGGTGCTCGACCAGGTCTGCCGGCAGCTGGAGAAGATCGTCACGGTGGTCCGCGTTGATGACATCAGCTCCCGCAACTACGTCGAACGCGACCTGATGCTCATGAAAGTGGCCGCCCCGGTTGGTCCGGCGCGGTCGCAGGTGAAGGAACTCGCCGAAATCTTCCGTGGCCGGATCGTCGACGTGGCTGCTGACAGCGTGATCGTTGAAATCTCTGGCACGGAAAAAAAGATCGAGGGATTCATCGAACTGATGCGGCCTCTGGGCATCCTGGAACTGGTCCGCACCGGCCGGATTGCAATGGTGCGAGGAAGCTCGCCGACGCGTGAACTCACTGAAGCGGCCGACGGAGCCCGACCGGTCGACGCGGTTTCGGAAGGCGAATCGCTCGCGTGATGGAAGACTTCTGCCAACGCACGACCCGCAAACGTCCAACGCATCCAGCCTTCACATTCAGCAGTCAATCGTTTTCGCAACTCATCCTCATCCCGAACTCATCCCGAATTGGAGTGACCTGTGGCCGCCACGATCTATTACGACGCCGATGCTGACCTGAAGGCCCTCGCCGGCAAGACCATCGCCATCATCGGCTACGGCAGCCAAGGCCATGCCCAGGCCCAAAACCTGAAGGACAGCGGTCTCAAGGTCGTGGTGGCCCAGCGACCGGGCGGCCCCAACTACGAGCTCGCCAAGAGCCACGGCTTCGAGCCGATGAGCGTGGAAGATGCCGTCAAGCAGGCCGACCTTGTCAACATTCTCCTGCCCGACGAACTGCAGGGAGATGTCTACAAGACTTCGATCAAGCCGAATCTGAAGAAGGGCGCCATTCTGATGGCCAGCCACGGCTTCAACTTCCACTTCGGCCAGGTCGAGCCGCCGCCGGGCCACGACATCATGCTGGTGGCCCCCAAGGGCCCGGGCCATCTTGTCCGCAGCGAATACGTGAAGGGGGGCGGTGTGCCCTGCCTGATCGCCCTGGGCCCCAACGCCTCGGCGGAAACCAAGAAGATCGGCCTCGCCTATGCCAAGGGCATCGGCGGCACGCGGGGCGGCGTGATCGAGACGACGATCGCGGAAGAGACCGAGACCGACCTCTTCGGCGAGCAGGCTGTGCTCTGCGGAGGCGTTTCGGAGCTGATCAAGGCCGGCTTCGACACGCTCGTCGAGGCGGGCTACCAGCCGGAGATGGCCTACTTCGAGTGCCTGCACGAGATGAAGCTGATCGTCGATCTCTTCTATCAGGGCGGCCTCGAATACATGCGGTACAGCGTGTCGAACACGGCTGAATACGGCGACTACACGCGTGGCAAGCGGATCATCACGGAAGAAACCCGCAAGGAGATGAAGAAGATTCTCGAAGAGATCCGCTCGGGCGAATTTGCCCGCGACTGGATCCTCGAAAACCGTGGCGGCGCGGCGATGTTCAAGAGCACGCGTCGGCGCGAGCGTGAGCACAAACTCACGGAGACGGGCCGGGGCCTCCGCAAGATGATGAAGTGGATCGACAGCAAGGAAGTGTGATCGCATGACGCCCGAGGAAACCCAGTCGCGCAGTCTCTACGAATCGCGGGTGTTGTATGAGCAACTCCAACCGGGCGACCGCGTGGAGGTGGTGCATGGAGTCACGGTGGGTTCGACCGCCAAGTGGAGCACGACCACAGTGGGCCAGGTGCTGCGTCGGGAGCGGCGTCGGCATGGGCTGCACTTCCGCCGAAATCCTGACGACAAGGTTTTCAGCGACGTACTGATCCTGTCCCGCGACGACGGCGAACTGACCACCGTGACAATGGACGAGTACACGCGGCTGCGGAAGCTGTAAGCCACGGCGCAGGGGCGGATTCCCGAGTCCAGTGGCCACGAGTTTTTGAACTTGTGGAGTCCGTGCCGGGAACACGGACAAGTTGAAAACTTGCCGCCACAACAGGATGTTGAGCGGTTCCGTGAAACAGCCCGAGTGCACTCATGGGGCTGCCACAGAATCCTCGCGCGTAATCCCGTCGGGGATTTCGGCTCACAACAGCACCTCCGCTCTATGAGGTTGGTACGCCGGCGCTGTGCGGAGGGTGCATGCAAGCCCCTGATACAAGCCCCCGCTGAGCGACGGGATTCCACGCTGCCGGGCTTCATACAAGCCCTGAGCGTGAGCGACGGGATTCCCCGTTCCGTACTGCCGATCCCCCGGCTTACGCCGAGGGCTTTTATGGGAAGGTGCATGCAAGCCCCTGATACAAGCCCCCGCCTTGAGCGACGGGATTCCTTGCTGCCGGGCTTCATACAAGCCCTGAGCGTGAGCGACGGGATTCCTTGCTGTCGGGCTTCATACAAGCCCTGAGCGTGAGCGACGGGATTCCTTGCTGCCGCCCCGGCACTCAGCCGTATCAGTTGCGGAAGCTCTAGGCAGGGTGGTTCGCCCTAGTGCTTCGTCCGTGAGCCGTCGAAGAGGAGCGTTGAAGTTGAAAACTCGCCTCCACAAGGGACGGGTCGGCAGGCAATACAGAAGCCGGACAGAAGCCGGACAGAAGCCGGCTACTGGGTCCGGTTCACGCCACGCGGGCGATGATGCACTTGAGATACTCGCCTTCCAGACAGCCCGCGCTGACGGGATGATCCGGTGCGGCACCGCGGCACTCGAGCAGTTGGATCGTGCGGCCCGACCGCTGGGCCACGCCTGCGAGCATCACCAGAAAATCCTCGCGTGACACAGCACCCGAACAGCTGTTGGTCACGAGGATGCCGCCCGGCTCGAGGAGATCGACGGCCAGTCGATTGATTCTGTGGTAGGCCCGCATCGCGTCGTCCAGCGAGGCCCGGCTGCGGGCGAACTTCGGCGGGTCGAGGATCACCATGCCGAAGCGGTCGCCCGCCGTCTTGAGAGCGGAGAGTTTCTCGAAGGCATCAGCGGTTTCAACGGCGACGTTGGCGGCACCGTTCAGATCGGCGTTGGCCCTTGCCAACGCAGTCGCCTTGCCACTGGAATCGACAGCCAGCACGCTCCGTGCCCCGCCGGCCACGGCACAGGCGGTGGCAAAGCCGCCGGAATAACAGAACATGTCGAGCACACGCCGGCCACGGGCATACCTCGCAGCCGCCTGACGGTTGTCCCGCTGGTCGAGATAGAAGCCGGTCTTCTGCCCCTCGGTCAGGTCGATGCCGAATTTCAGGCCGTGCTCCATCACAAAGATCGGGCCCGTGGGGGCGGTGCCGCGGACGAGACGGTCGGGCAGGTGCAGCCCCTCGAGCTTTGCCAGTCCGCGTTCGGCGCCCCTCAGGAGAATCCCCTTCGGCGCCACGAGTGATTCCAAAACATCGCAGACAATATCGAGCCGGTGCGACATCGCCAGGGCCGTGACCTGCACGCAGAGCCATTCGCCGTAGCGGTCGACGATCAGACCGGAGAGATCGTCCCCCTCGCTGTTGACCAGACGGGCACCGCCGCTTGGATCGGTCAGGCCGAGCGATTGTCGCAGGGCCACCGCCGACTCGACCCGCGACCTCCACAGCCCGTCGTCGAGCCGGGTGGTAGCATCGAATGCGTAGAGCCGGACACGGAGCTTACTGGCGGCGTTCCAGAGCCCGCGGGCCACGAAGGTGCCATCGTGGGTGGCCAGATCGACGACGTCGCCTTCGGCAGGCGTGCCATCGACGCGGAGCACCGCGGTGTCGAGCACCCAGGGATGACGGCCGAAGAACGGCCGGGCCCGCTTGGGCTTGAGCACCACCGTCGCGACTGGAAGGCCAGCCGTTTCGGACGGATGGCTCATTGCATCAGGCATGCACGACCTGCTTGGCCGGGCCCGGCACCACGTGCGGCGCCGGAAGGGCATCGCTGCCCGGATCCGCCTTCACTTTTCGACGCCCCTCGCGGAGGGCCTTCTTTCGTTCGATCCGCAGCACGCTCCAACTGAGGACGGCACCCAGCGGCCCCGACAGGAGCGCCGGCAGGAAGACAAGGTTTCCAACCAGCGCGATCGTGAGCATTGTCAGCATCATGTGGCCAAACCGCTGCGTGGGACCGAAGGGCGAAAGCGAGAAGACGGAGAGACCGATGCCGATCACTCCCCAACTCTGATACATCGCGCGGGCACAGCCCTTGTAGGCCAGCATCGTCGCCTGCTTGCGGTCGAGGCCGTCGGCGATGCCTTTTCGGAACCAGAGCATGAAGTGCACCACGTCGTCGACCGTCACCCCGAGCGCCACGCTCGGCGCCATCACCGTACCGATATCGATGAGCAGCGTGCCGGCGTCGAGCGACTTGAGCAGCGAATGGGTCCAGCCCATGCCGCCAAAGACCATCAGGGCCGGGAATGCGGCGGGCAGCAGGAGCACGAGCCCCGCGGAGGCCGCCCTGCAGAGCACGATCATGACCGCGACGATGATCGCGAAATCGTAGACGAAGCCGATCGCCAGGCCGTCGAGCAGCGAGTGCTGGGCCTTGTAGACCAGCGGCACCAGCCCTGTGTAGTCGACCGTCACGCCCTTGACCCCTTCGGCGTCGAGGTCGGCGAGGATCGGATCGATCTTCGACTGGAGGTCGGCTTTGAACAGGGCGTAGTCGACCTCCTTGGTCGCACTGACACGCGCACTGATCCGCCAGAGTTCCTGCCGGCTGCCGTCGGGGAGTTCGGCCTCGCGGAGGTAGTCACCGTCGAGAAAGTCCTGCCGGTGGGCCGTGAGCCGGCGGTTGAGCACGCTCCGCTTGGTCCGCGAACCGAAGCCGATGGCCCGCGCTGCTGCACCGCCAATCCCGTCGTCGCCGGCGCCGCCGATGTCGAGGCTGCGGCCGAACGTCACCGTGGAGAGCGAACTGCCGACCTCTTCGAGCACGCCGATCGACTTCTGGATCGAGCCGACCAGTTCCATCCGCTCCAGAAAGCTGAGCGGGCATGTCTCCTGGTCGATCCGCACGAGGATCTCCATCGGCACAAGCGGGCCGAGGTTTTTCTCGAGCCAGTGGTAGTCCTGACGGATGCGGGCCTTCGAGGAAAACAGCCGCATGAGTTGCACGCTGCTCTCCACCCGTGTGAGTCCGTAGCCCACGCCGACCATGGCAAGCAGACAGGCCGCCGTGACCAGGCCGTTGTGCCTGGTGATCCACTGACCGACGCCCCACCAGGGGCTCGACTCGATCGGCTTCCAGGCGTCGCCACCGTCCTCCTCCGCGAGTTTGCCCAGCTTGAGCTTCGGCGGAAACAGTTCCAATGCGGCGGGCATGAACGTGATGAGGATCAGAAAGCTGACGACCACACCCAACGCCGAGAAGATGCCGAACATCCTGATCGGAACCAGTTCGCTCACGGCGAGCGTCGCCAGACCGATCGCGGTCGTACCGGTGGCCAGCGTGAGCGGGAGGAAGGCGTGGTGAACGGAGCGTCCCGCGGCGCCTTCGACGATGCCTGTCTCGGCGAGTTGATCGCGGTAGTAGTTGGCCAGATGGATCGCGCCGCTGGTCGTGGCAACGTAGACGAGCGACGGCATCGTCAACAGGATCGCGTCGACGGGATACCCCGAATACCAGACGATCGCGAGGCTGGCGAACATGCTGTACACGCCCGACGCCAGCACCATCGCCACGAGCATCTTGCTCTTGAGGCTCCACCAGCTCACGATAAATCCGACCACCAGCGACAGGCCGAACAGGATGGTCACGCTCGTCTGGCCGGCCCGGTCGATCGAAACGTTGTCGACGGGCGGCCCGCCCATGTGCAGGGTCGGTTCAGGGATTCCACACTCCCCGGCGGCGACGTCCTTGATGAGGTCGATCGCCCCGTGCAGGTTGGCCCGGGCTACATCGGAGAGCGTCAGCACCAGGCAGGTCTGCCGGGCATCGAGATCGTCTGACTCGCTGCCCGCTTCGATTCCCTGCGGTGCTGGGCCGATAATCGCTCCGGTGAGTCGAAAAATCGCCTCCTCCCGCTCGAGGTTGAGCGGTTCCTGGGTCATCCGTTCGACGGCCCGTGGGCCTGTCTGGGCCGTCTTGAAAAAGAGTGGCCGGTCAATTCGGGAGGCTTCCTCGGGCGGGGGCAACAGTTTTTGGGCGAGCAGTTCCAGCCTGGGATCGGCCATGGTGCAGCCGTCCCAGCTGATCAGAACAAACTCCTCCCCCTGGAAGTTGCGGCGGAAAAAGCGATAGGTCTGGGTTTCCGGGTACTCGAGCGGCAGCCAGCCCTTCACGTCGTTGCGGTTGTTGCCCTTGGCCTTGACCGCCCCCACGATCACAAGCGGGAGCAGGAAGATCAGGATCGCCATGATCCAGACGCTATTCCGCTGATAGAAATTTGTGCCGGCCTTCGACATCATGGCGTCCAGACTGGGGTGTCCTACGTCGTCCGTGCTTCCGTTTTCGTCCGTCAGTCACTCAACCGTACAGGGCTTTTCCCGCTCAGTCCATATCGCTCAGGGGTGTCAGACCCCTTTTTCCACACCTGTCGGACAACGCAAGTCCTTTCTCCATAACACCTTCCGCCGACAACACAGCTTTCCTATCCGGCACAGACCGTATCAGTCGCGTTGGCAGGGAGCGGGATTGTTTGCCTGAAACCCGCAGGATGTGTGGGAACCGTCACAGAACGGCCTGGTCCGCGTCTGGCCGCAGCGGCAGAGGGCGACCGCCCGCTTCCCGCTCGGCAGGGGAAACTCCTTTCCCAGATGATCGGTGACGCAGAGCGACAGCCCTTTGAATTGCTCGCCGGTGGGCATTTCAACCACGAGCGGGCCGTTTTCCCGGCAACGGATGGTCAGGCTGTCGGGAGGCAGGGATCGCTTGCCGGGCCCAGTGCCAGGCAGGCAGGCGGCTTGAGCCCAGGCCGCTTGAGGCTTGGCCGCCTCAGCAGAAAGCCCGTTCGACAGATCCGTCGGCCGGGCTGGCTGCCTGGAAGTCCACCACCAGACAGCGGCCGCAAGTGATAAAAGCACGAGCGAAACCAGTTGCGAGATCGACAGCGGCGTGCCGAGGGCGGGCGGCTCGTCGATCCGGATCGCCTCCAGCAGAAGCCTGGAAATTGGATGGAGCGTGAGCACCAGCGCAAAAACCTGGCCGTCCCGCCGGGCCAGCGGCGTGGCCGAGGCGACACTGGCGAGAACTGCCAGAATGGCGGCATCGACCGCCGCATAGAGTTGCGCCGGATGCACTGGCAGGCTCCATGGGCGGCCGCCCTCGGCAGTGGCTGAAAGAAGCCCCCTGGCGGCCTGATCGAGCCACGGGGGGCTCTCCGGTGGAAATCGGACGGCCCACGGCAGGTCGCACGGCCCTCCATAACAGCAGCCGTTTAAAAAGCAGCCGATCCGGCCAATCGACAGGCCCACGAGCAGGCCCGGCGCGATGCAATCTGCCAGGCGTGGCAGCGATAGACCGCGGCGGCTGGCAAATCGCCAGGCAGCCAGCGCAGCCGTCGGTAACGCTCCAAACACAACCAGGCCACCCGCCGCGACATTGAGCACACCGCCGAGTGATTCCAGCCAGCTCTTTCCAGCCGCGAAAAACTGATCGTGGTATTCGATGACGTAAAAAAGTCTTGCGCCGACGATCCCCCACAGAAACACCTCCATGCCCAGTGCCAGGATCGTGTCGGCGTCGAAGCCCATCCGGCGACCGCGCACGATCGAGAGCCATGTGCCCGCCGTGGCGGCCAGCAGCAGCATCGCCCCGTAGCCCCGCACCGGCACCCCTTGGCCGTCATCGAGCGCTGGCAGGAGCCACACAATCGCCGCCGCTGCGATCGCCAGCGGCAGGGCCAACGTTTCGACCGCCGTTCTCCAGCCGTGCGAGGTGGCGGTTCGCGCCAGCATCACGACCGCCACAACAGCCCACAGCCCGAGCAGAACACCGACGCCCACGAGCGGCAACGACACCCCGCCGATGGTGATCCGCGTCGGGATATGAAAGAGCGTGGAGAGCATCAGGTGCCATGCCTCAGGAGCGATCTGCCGCGGGCTGGAAGCTCCAGGTTGTCGATCAGCCGTGTTTCGCCCAGTCGGCCGGCCACCAGAGCCACCCCCCGCTCGGCGTCGTCGGAGAGCGGCTCGAGCGACTCCGGGTCAGCCAACGCGGCGTAGTCGACCACGATCCCGCGCGAAGACATCGTCTCCCGCATCATCCTTTCGATCGCAGCCGTGCCACCGCCTGCCGACCAGAGCTGCTCAGCCCGGTGCAGGCTCTCCGAGACCGCGACGGCGCGGCTGCGATCGGCCGGGGAAAGGTAGGCGTTTCGCGAACTCATCGCGAGCCCGTCGCGTTCACGCACAGTCGGGCAGACGACGATCTCGACCGGCAGCCCCAGGTCGCGAGTCATGCGCTTCACCACGAGCGTCTGCTGCCAGTCTTTCGCGCCGAAGTAGGCCGCATCGGCCGGCACGGCGAGCAGCAGTTTGCAGACCACCGTCGCCACGCCGTCGAAGTGCCCCGGTCGCCGCTCGCCCTCGAATCGCACCGCCGGCCCACCCACGACGATCCGTGTGGCATCGCCCGGCGGATACACGCTCGACACCTCCGGCACGTAGAGCCACGTCACGCCATGCACGGCGAGAACCTCCCGATCGGCCTCGAGCGTTCGCGGATACCGGGCGAAATCTTCCTGTGGACCGAACTGCGTTGGATTTACGAAAATCGAGACCACGACGTCGTCGCATTCACCGGCGGCGCGGTCCACAAGGCTGGCATGACCGGCGTGCAATGCGCCCATCGTGGGCACGAATCCGACGCGGCGGCCCGCCGCCCGCGCCTGGCCGACGAGCATTCGGATGCGATCGGGCTCATGCACGAGGTGATGTGTCACGCCATCGCCTCAACAGCGGCCACTGCTTCCTGCACCGCCTGGCCGAGATCCCCGGCGGCGATCGTCACCACCGCCCGTGGTCGGCCGGCGTCGGGGCAGCGGAGTGCGGCGATGATCCTGTCCTGGAGCCGCAACAGCCTGCCCACCGACTCATCCACGGACACGCACACCGCGGCGGCTGCAGAAGGGCCGGCCACCGCCTCGGTTGACGGCCGCCCACTGGAGGATGAGCCACTGGACGACGAATCGACGCTGAAAGAGCCGAAGTCGCCAGTGTCGTCAGCCTGCCGTGCGCGCCGGGAGACCCGCTCCTCGAGCACGTCTGGAGGGGCGATGAGCAGAATGGCGACCTCCGGTGGCACGGTGTCGGCGGCGAGCCGTCTGAAGAAGGACTGAAAATTCCCGAGCGCCTCACCGACGAGTGATTCCTCCGCAGCGAGTCTCACGGTCTGCAGCCAGTAGTCGACCACTGTGCCGTGCGGATCCCGCGGCCAGCGTTTTGCCAGCAGCGGCTTCGCACAGGCCTCGACCGCCTGGTGCCATGGGCCTTCTCCGCCGGCGGCCTCCTGCCGCGACAGGAGCAGATCGGCCCGCGTGTATTCCGGCGGGGCCGGCACAAGCCTCGCGAGCGTGGCGTGGGCGATCGCCGCCGCGACCTCCGGAGCGGCCGCGCCCGGCACGCCGATCACCGCCACGTGTGGGTACGGCGACGAGATGCTTTCGAGCAGGCGTTCGAGCGTGCAGGCGGCCAACGGGTGCACGAGATCCGGCGAAATCTCCACGCATGGCTCGAGCACAAACCTTCTGGTCGCCATCCGCGGGTGGGGCAGCGTCAGCGACTCAGTGGTGAGCACGACGTCATCGTAGAGCAGCAGATCGAGGTCCACCGTGCGGGGCCCCCAGCGCTCGACCCGCTCGCGATGGAGTGTGTTTTCGACCGCGGACAGCATGGCCAGCACGTCGTGCGGCGCCAGGTCGGTTTCCAAGAGGCAGGCACCGTTTAAAAACACACCTTGGCCGGAAGGACCGCCGATGGGCCGCGTGTCGCGATACCGGCTCACGCTCACCAGCGTGACGCCCGGCATGTAACGCAACAGTTCCATGGCCCGATCAAGAAGCTCTCGCCGTTGGCCGACGTTGGAACCACATCCGACAAGGCATCGTGCCATAGCGTTTCACACCAGGAGGCGAACCGCCGGGATTCTACCCGCCGGCCGCCCTCCCGGAAAAACACGCCTGCGTCATCCAACATGAAAATAGCGGAAAAGAGCCCGACAAACCGCTCAACAATGGCTCCCGAACTGCTCACCAACCGTTCGAAACCCGGGGGGACATCCAGGCCACGACCAAAGTCGCCGACTGTCGATCCCTCCAGTCGCCGCCCCCGAAATTTTCGAACGATTTCTCTGAACGATTCCTTTGGCAGGCTTCTTTCCACGCGATTCAGCCCCGCGTTCGCTCGACCTTCATGTCTGCGATGGCGCGATGTCTGCGATGCCACGTGATCCTGCGTCGTCATCCACTGCGGCGTCATTCTGTGAAGCGGGTCGAAGATGTCAAGGACGATGCATCGCGCACGAAGTGCGTGCGGACTCGCGGGCAGATACGCTCCGAAAAAATCGGGGTCTTTTTTCAAAATATTTTCTGCCAGCGGTGCAAGCATTGTCGAAATGAGTTTGAAATGGTGTGCTGGTTGTGGTTGTCCGCTGAAGCAGCGCTCTGAAAAAGCCTCTGGAATCGCCTCGTGACGTATTTTCCCCGCGGAGAAAACTCTTCTGCCGGCTCCGACGGGGGCCGTGGATCATGGCCGCTGCCAGCGAATCTCGTGACGGACGGACTGCCGCTCGGCGAACCACTGGAGGAGCCAACGGGCGAGGCGATACCAGACTCACTTTCTCCGGACAGCAAGGACGCCGGTGCTGCGGGAACTGGCTGGGCTGCGGAGGGCGAGACGTATTGGCAACTTTCCCGCACGCCTTTGACGAGCCTTGTATTTACGCTGCCACTGGTGTTGGCTTACGAGGGTGGCGTGCTCCTGCTGGGCCGTGGGTCGCCTCGAAACGGCGCTGATGTCTGGCTCCGTCATCTGCTGGACGCCCTCGGTTTCGGCCAGTATTTCCTGCTGCCGCTGCTCACGGTGGTGGGGCTCTTGGCATGGCAGTATCTGTCGCATGACCGCTGGCGAGTGAGTCTGAGGGCTCTTCCAGGCATGGCAGCCGAATGCGTGCTCTGGGCGGTCGTCCTCGTCGGCGTCGGACGCCTCCAGCAGAGCCTTTGGCCCTTCCGGCCGCCGTTCCTGCAGTGGGAGTTTCTGCAGGTGCATGCTGAGGCTGAGATCGGCTGGCAATCGGTGCTCGCACAGCTCATCGGCTACTGTGGGGCAGGACTCTACGAAGAGGTGTTGTTTCGGCTGCTCATGCTGCCGATCGCCGTTTGGGCATTCGAGCGGCTTGGATGTGGGACGCTCGCGGCAGGCTTCTGGGCTATCGTGCTGTCGAGCCTGCTCTTCAGCGCCGCCCACTACATCGGCCCACTCGGCGACTCTTTCGCGGTCTACAGTTTCACGTTCCGCACCGTGGCTGGCCTGTTTTTCGCGTTGCTGTTTCTGCTACGCGGCTTCGGCATCGCGGCCGGCACGCATTTTTTTTACGACGTTTTGGTCGGGCTTGTCTAGTTTTTTGCCCCGTTTTGACTCGCTCATTTTTCTCCCCCGTTTGCTCTCGGGGCTTTTTTGGGGACGACGTTTCCCAACGGACGAGAACCTGTGCCAGAAAAAAGTTCTCCCCATCTGTCTTGGTGCTGCCTCCCGCAACCTCTTATAATCCCGATCGAGCAACCATGACGCGGAGGCGGTCGCGTTCTGGCCGCTGTGGACTGCATCCTTCAATCCCCAAGCATGGAATCATGGAGTGACGTCACGTGCTGTCAGCCCGTCCTAAAGTCGCCGAATTGGTGTTCCAGCTCTACGGGCGCGTGTTGCATCCTGAACTCTTCGAAATTCAATGCTCTCGTTCGATCGACCGCGGTGAATATTCAGCAGTGGTGGCGATCACGAATGCCGGTCATCTGGTGACTTGGCGAAAAGACGGCCTGACGCTGACCGAGGTGGCGGCCGACACAGGTCAGCCCCTGCCGCAGAAGCGGCGGCTGCTCTCCCACCGGCTGACCGGCGAGCGGAGCGATCGGATGGAGTGCCGCGGGGGTGCCTGCTATCAGATGAGCTTCCAACTCGAGCGAGTTGAGCCGGAGGTCTTCTGGTCGTTTCAGGCGGAACTGGCCGCCGAAGGCCGCACGCACGGGCTGCTTCATCATTTCAGTGCCTCGGGCCGACTGGCGACCGGCGCCCTGAGCTGGATCAATGTTGAAACGCGGGCGAAGGGTCTCTCCGTGCAGGCATTCCATACCTTTCCGGACGATCATGCGATCGTGAAGAGCCAGTCGCTATTCGAAGTGCCATAATCTGAGTTGCGACCTTCCGAATCGCGCGTGCCCGCAGTTCCTGCCCCGGCCTTTGTCCGCTCATCACCACACGTTGAACATCGATGCCCACCGCAAAATCTGGCTCCGCAAAAATGCCCACCCCGACGCCTCGCAGCCGTGTGCTGATTGCTGACGATAACGAGCCCAATCGGGAGCTTCTCGAGGTCTACCTTGCCGAACTCGACTGCGAGATCGCCACGGCCGTTGATGGCCGCGACACGCTCGACACGGTGGCCTCCTTCCAGCCCCACGTGATTCTGCTCGACGTGATGATGCCCAAACTTTCAGGCTTCGAAGTCTGTGAACGCCTGAAATCGGATCCTTCCACCAGCCCGATCATGATTCTGATGGTGACGGCGCTCGGCGAACTCGGCGACATCGAGCGGGCGGTCGAGGCCGGCACCGATGACTTCCTGTCGAAACCGGTCAACAAGGTCGAGCTGGTAAAGCGGGTCGAGAACATGCTCAAGCTCAGGCATGTGAGCGACGAGCTGGAACGGCTGCGGAGCTATATCAGCACGATGGATGACGAGCTGCCTCCCCACCCGTCAGGCCGCGGGAAATGAGTCGACGCACGATCCCCCGGCTCACGCCGGGGGCTTCTATGAAGGCGAGCAAGCCCCGAGCGGTGGCATCCAAGCCCCGAGCGGTGGCATCCAAGCCCCGAGCGTCAGCATCCAAGCCCTGAGCGCGAGCGACGGGATCGGCTCGGCACTCAATCTTCAACAGCACGGCGGCCCGCTACCGCACGGCGACCTGCCGGAGCACCCGCACGGTCGCCGGCGATTTGTTGAGCACGTAGAAGTGAATGCCGGGCACGCCGCCATCAAGGAGCCCCTGCACCTGCCGTGCGGCAAACTCCACGCCCGCTTCGAACTGCGCCGCCTCATCGGCGCCGGCGGCCTCGAAGCCGCGGGTGAAGTCGTCCGGAAGCCGGGCCTTGCAGAGGCTCGCGATGCGACGGACCTGGGCATAGTTGGTAACAGGCATCACGCCCGGCACGATTGGCTGCGTGATGCCGATGGCGTCGCAGCGATCACGAAATCGGAAGAAGTCGGCGTTGTCGTAGAAGAGCTGCGTCACGACGACGTCGCCACCGGCATCGCACTTCCGCTTGAGGTTCTCAAGATCCGCATCGGCATTCGACGCCTCCTGGTGAACCTCGGGATAGCCCGCCACGAGGATGCCGAATTCCGGAAACTCGCTGCGGATGAGCGACACGAGTTCCGACGCATATCGCAGGCCATCGTCCATGGGGGTGAACGATGTCTCGCCCTTGGGAGGGTCGCCCCGAAGCGCCACGATCGCCGCCACACCGCGGTCGCGAGCCTCGCATAAGTAGCCGCGGAGTTCGTCCACGGAACTGCCGACGCAGGTCAGGTGGCTGGCCACGGGCACGGCGTGTCGCGACCGCACCCCTTCGATCACTTCGAGCGTGGTGCCGCGGGTCGAGCCGCCGGCGCCATACGTGCAGGTGATCATGGCGGGTTCGAAGGCCATCAAGTCATCGACGGTCCGCCACATCATCGCTTCCGACTCGGGAGTCTTTGGCGGAAACAACTCGAACGACAAGCCGAAACGACCGTTCTCGTAGGCATCCTGAATCGACACGGCAAGGCCTCGAAGGGGGAGAGTGGTAAGACTCAGTATTCTAGTTCAGAAAATTCGGCGGTCACGCCGCCGGCGTTGTCGCAGCCAGGCTGCGGAGCAGTTCACGGTCGGCAGCCTGCAATTCCAGGCCCCGACGGGCCATCATCCGCTCCAGAATGATAGACGCCTGTTCGGCGGAGGTGCGTTCGCCCCCGGCCACGACCATGTTCGTGAACGCGGCCACCTGCTCGGGCACAAGGCCTCCGACGGTCGCCGCAATACCGATCCGTGCCCCGCAGGGGAGCGACGAGTTGATCGTGGTTTTGACGAAGTCGCCGATCATCGCGCCGAGAAACTGCCGGCCGGTGTGGATCGTCGCCTGGCCGCCGTCGGCGGCCAGTTCGTGCAGCCGCACCGGTCCATACGTCGTCTTGAGGTTTCCCGTGATGGTGCCGGCCGCCAGGTTGACCCAACTGCCGATATGGCTGTGGCCGAGGAAGCCGTCGTGTGGCTTGTTGGAGTAGGGCTCCAGAACAGACGCTTCGATCTCGCCGCCGACGCGGCACTCCGCGCCGATGGCGGTGCCGGAGCGGATCCATGCGTGCGGGTTGACGCGGGCCCGGCTCCCGATCCAGATCGGGCCGTCCAGACAGACGAATGGGCCGACCTCGGCGCCGTCATCGACGACGACCGGTCCTTCGCGAACCACGACATGATCGGCGATCTTTGCGGCCGCGGCGGCGAACAGTCCGGGCCGCACCTCGTGGAACCGACCCGAATCGATCTGCACTGCGAGCGTTCCGTTGATCGCTCGCTCGTGGGCGGCTACGACCTCATGCGGCAGTGAGAGCATCTCGAGGCTGGCATCGGCATGGGGAAGCGAGAGCGATTCAATGGCCGCGGTTGCAGCTGCGGCGCTCGCCAGTGTCGCGTCCACGACCATCTGATCGCGGCGGCCGCCGTCGGCGGACAGGTGTACGATGGCGGCGGCGATCCCATCATCATGATGCACGACCGTCCGGCGGCCTGCTTCGACGAGGCTGCGGAGCGTGACGAGGTTGTCGCGGCTGGGCACGACACGGGCGTTGACCAGAAGCAGGATCGCGCCGTGCGAGGAGACGGGCGGGGTGGGCGGAGGGAGAGCCGACGAGCCGCCCCACAACGCCACCCGCTCCCCGACGACCGACTCCAGATAGCGGGCCAGGTGGGGCCTTAGCGACCGCCGCACGGGACCGAAGTGGCTGAGCAGGTCGGTGAGTGTGGAACATCCGATCGTGAGGTCGCAGGCGGGCCGCGCGGTGGTGAGTGGCCCAAGATGGCCGGCTTTTTGATCCTCAAACACGATGGTTTTCATGGCCGAAGCGTAGGCGAATCGTGCCGGCGGTGACCAGCGGAATTTCCGGTGGCAGTCGGCCGCAGCGGCGTCTCTCTGGCAATCGGCCACGGCGGGCCGTACGCTCATGGACGGCGGGAGTTTCTCGCAAGGCCGGAGTGGCGAAATGGCAGACGCGACGGACTCAAAATCCGTTGTCCGAAAGGACGTGTGGGTTCAACTCCCACCTTCGGTACTAGAAAACAAGTATTTTTTTGTCCTCGGGAGATTGACTGCTCCCGAGGACAAAGTCCCAAACCCAAATCAAACCCAAACTCGGGGGGTTCGGGAATCGGATTGCCACGGTGACGGGACGCAAAATCGGATCCAAAAGGGACGGCGATCCCATCGGGTGCCTCCCTCTACGGAATCCGATCCGACCTGATCTGACTTCCGTGAAACAGAATAGGAGAGGCGTGGCTAACCGAGCATGGTTCAAGCCACGCCGTGGCTCCCGCAACCTCATCAGTCCGTCAGACTCTGGCTACGACTTGGGCTTCCGTGTGGCACGCAGTTCGCTGTGGACGAGGCTGTCATAAGAAACACGGTTAAGCGTGCCGACTGTGTGCTCGCGAGTTCCAGAGTTCAGACGTAAGAATTCGGAAGGGGCATCTATTTGCCGACAGATTTTTTGCGCTTGTCGCGTCGGGCCTGCGTGGTGTTCTCGCGATGCTTGCTCTTGCTAGGGGCGTGCCCCGGCGTTCCTGTCGATGCAATAAATGGAAACTCGCACAGAGGAACGCTCGTTGTAGGTTCGGCGAGCAGTTCTGCCAGCGTTGACTTGCGAAACGCTCCTTCCATCGCTGCCAGCGAGTCGTCGATCCGCTTGTGCAAAGGGCAGAGTTGCGAGCCATGCGACTTGAGTCCCAGTGGGCAGACATGGATTCGGCAGAGTGGCTCGACGGCGTTTACCACTTCCAAAATCGTGAGCTGCTCGGGAGATTTCGCAAGCCGAAAGCCGCCGTGCAGTCCTCGCTGACCCACCACAACACCACCGCGGTGCAGCGACTGGAGAACCTTGGAAAGATATGGCCCCGGCACTTTGGTGCCCCTAGCAATCTTTGCGTTGGTGTGCGCAGTCATCGGATCGGCCGCCAAAAAAACGACTGCCCGCAGGGCGTATTCGACAGTTTGCGAAAGCATAGGGAATGAAAAGCGGGCAGCGGAAACAAAAGTGGACCTTGACGTCCACTCTAGGCCCTGTAGTATGGGCGTCAAGCGATAACTGGATAAAGAACTCCAGTTATTGCCTGCGGCCTGGCGTTGCCGGTTGCTGGCCGTGAAATGGCTATGTGGAGAAAGAATCGATGAAGATGCAGCAATGGTTTGGTGTGTTTCTTTGTGTTTGGTTTGGGACCGTGTTGGGCGTGTGCGCCCCAGAAGGAATTGTGGAAACAGTCTCCTCGACTGACCCAGCCGTGGTGCGGGCGCGTCGCGAGGTTCGACTTTTGGATGATATTTACAAGACAGCAATCGTTCTGATTACGAAGCACTACGTGCAAGACGAGTCAGACTTGGCGGCAGGAGAGGCCTTTAAAGTGCTTTTTCAGGGAGTCGAAAAAAACGGCTGGCATCAGGTGCGTCTCCTTGATGCAACGGGCACGCCGATCAACGAAGAAAACCTTCCTCGGGACGATTTTGAACGGCAGGCAATCCAAGCGATCCGGGCCAACAAGGTGGGCTACGATCAGGTCGAAATCCGCGACGGCAAGCGATACCTGAGGGCGGCAACGCCAATTCCAATGGTAATGGAGAAGTGCACGATGTGCCACGAACAGTATCAGGCCATAACTCATGCGGTCGGTGCGTTGAGCTATACGCTGCCACTGGAACCTCACCAGTAAACCGTTTGGGATCGCGTTGACCCCTGTGAGAGCAGACCTGAACGAGCTGTCGAACAAAGCCTGTACTGTGGTAGCGGGGGACCATCCAGATCAGAATTCTGCAACAGTTTTTTCTAAAAGTTTTTAGGTTCTTTTTTTTGCAACAGTATTATGCGACGAAAAAGAAACAATTGGTTCCCGATCATTTTGATTGTGTTGTTTGGTTTGTATTGGAAAAGTTTCGGTACGGGTACTCCTCGGCCCGTCCAGCAAACGCCTCCGGTAGAGAGCAGCAGCAACAACAACACCAGAGCCGAAGCAGAGCCGGCTCCTCACGTTTCCCAAAAAACAGAGAGCCTTCCGCATCCGTTGCTTGTGGAACTCTAGCAACTCCATCAACTCCATAGGCTCCAACTCAATGCGGGCGTCCTCTTTGCTGTCTTTGGTCACGGCTGTCTTTCTCCCGTGGTGTCGTTCACCGAATAGAAGAACCA
>JBIIFB010000126.1:0-11317 GCA_044237545.1 Pirellulales bacterium | reverse complement strand
CAAGACCTCGCAGCCCCGCACCGTGACCAGCCAGTCGATCACATCCGCCCAGCGGTCGATCGGCCAGTGTTTTTCGGGGTTGGTTGAACGCACTGCCAGAAAGACCCGGGGCCGGTTGTCCGGCATCGCCGCGAGCAGCCTTTCGACCGCAGATGCATCCCGTTCCGAACACCAGTTTTCGTTGTGGCCGTCATCGACCCCGATCCCGTCGCCACGAAGAAGATCGAGGTAGGACTCCGCCTGATGCCGCCCCCGCCGCGTGCCCACCGCCCGCGACAGCAGGCAGCCACGGCCTTCCGAGACATGGCCGACCCGCCACGGAATGCCTGCCAGCCAGACGAGCACGGCACTCGAGAACGACCGCTTGAAGAGATAGGCCCTCGTATACCGGCGCGACCGCAGCCAGGCTGCCTGACCGAGAAAAGACGCCAGCGCCGCGGGCAAGAGACGCTGCGAACGCGGCGGCCGTGGCCAGGCGATGAGTTCGTTCTTATAGGGGCAGTGGGCCAGCACTGCCGCCGCGGCCGGTTCGATCAGCACGTCGATGACGGCCTGCGGAAATCGCCGTCGCAGGTTGCGGAAGAAGGGGATCCCCAGCACCGTGTCGCCGATGAAGCCGTTGCCCACCACGAGGATCCGTTCAGGCGTGGCCGAGGTGGTTGGCATAGGTATTTTACAGAGATTCGGTCTGTAATGGCGGCAACCGTGCTGACTACCGCGCGAAGCCTACGAAGAAGCTGAACAGCTGCTTGCTGTCGTCGGGGGCGTAGACCACAGGGACGGCGAAGTCGAGCGCGATCGGCGCCGGCCCCATTGCCGGGAGCGTGATCCGCAGACCGAAGCCCGGTGCCACCCGCATGTTATTGATCGAGACGTTCGACTCCACGGTGCCGAAGTCGGTGAAGACGACGCCACGAAGCGCATCGTTGGCCGTGATGGGGAACATGTATTCGACGGTATTGAGCCATTCGAACGGGCCGCCGATGACCGCCCCGTTTTGCCGCGGGCTGGCCCCTCGGAACGTGAAGCCGCGGAGGGTGTTGTAGCCACCCGCGAAGAAGTTGTCGTAGGCGGGCGTGTCGGGGCCAGACATGCCCAGCACCGACCCTACGGAGAGCACGTGCCGACCCGAGCCGTCGGGCCGCTCGTTGAGTAGAAAATACTGCCGTCCCTCAAGGATGCCACGCGGGTAGACGAACGTGCCGATCACCTGCTCGAACTCGAACGTCGCCAAATGGCCCTGGGTCGGCAGGAATGGACTGTCGCGGGTGTCGTGGATGAGCCCGGTGCTGAAGCCGTAGACGGAATTCGTGCCGAGCATGTTCTGGATGGCGGGCGCGAAGACCCGCGGGTTGTAGATGTCGACGCTCTCGCCGCGGAACCCGGCGTTCACCGAAAGGTCGGGGGCGAAGGCAAACTGGTAGCCGAGTCCGACGCGGCCGCCGACGCGTCCTTCCGACCAGTCGTAGAAAAACCGTGTGTAGTAGGAGGCACTGGTGGAGAGGCCGATGCGGGTATCGAAAAGATATGGCTCCTGGAACGTCGCGGTGTAGCGTTGCAGTTCCGTGCCCGGGGCAGCCTCCAGACGGAACCGCTGGCCGGCGCCGCGGAAGGCGGTGCCGTTGCGAATGTCGTCCCAGCTCCGTGGCAGGCGGGTGATGTCGAAGTTTTGTTCATCGACCACGATGTTGCCGACGAGTCCGGCATTGGAGTTGACGCCGGCACCGATCATGAGACGGCCGGTCTGCGTCTCTTCGGCGTCGACATCGACGACGACATACGGCTCCTGCCCCGGAAAGACCTGCAGCGGCTCGACGCCGAAATTAGGCACCATGCCAGGCTGCACCATGCCAGGCTGCACCATGCCAGGCTGCACCATGCCAGGCTGCATCATGCCGGGCTGCATCATGCCGGGCTGAAACTGCACGGGCTGCGGCGGCTGCATCATGCCCTGCTGCACCGCCGGAGCGGGGCCTCCGGGAAACGCCGGAGCGACAGGAGCCTGAGCAACAAAGACCGGCTGCTGCGGGGCTGGCGCCACAGTTCGAGAATAATCGACCGCCTCGGGACCGGTCGGTGCCAGCGCCGCACCGCCCCAGCCCGGCTGGGCAGGCTGCACGGCCGGCTGCGGACTCTGGCCGCGCCAGACCGGTTTCTGCGCGACCGTCTCCGGCTGTTTCTCCTCGGGATTCCACTCTCCCTGGAGTTCGAGATCGAGCACGGCATCCGCCGCGTCATCGGCATCGGGGCTCTGTCCCCGGAAGCCCGGCCGCTTGGGGTCGCGGGCGATCTGCGTGTTTTCCCCTTCAGGCTTGCTGAACGCGATTCGCGGCCCCTCGCCCTTGGACCGATCGGCAGAAAACAGACTGCTCGAAGTGAGCCGACGTTCGTCATCGCGGAGCTTGCGGATGTCGAGGATATCGCCGGGCCGCAGCGAGAGCCGGTTGAGCACGGTGCTGTGGCGGGTGTGCGGATGCTCGCCGCGGATGCGGACGTTGATCTTGCCCACGCGATACCGCTGCCCCTCCTCAATGTTGTAGACCAGATCCAGCTGGCCGGGCTCCTCGAGAAACCGTGGGTCGGCCTTGATGTCGGCGAAGACAAAGCCGCGGCCGCCGTAGATATCGCGGATCATGCCGAGATCGGCATCCATCTTCGACTGGTTGAACGGCTGGCCACTGGTGAGCTTGAGATCCCGCGAGATGAATTCGCTCTTGAACTTGCTGTTGCCGACGAACGACACGTTGCGGACCGAATACCGCGGCCCCTCGTTGATCACGAAGGTGAGCATCGTCCACTCGCGCTTTCCGCTATCGACCACCTCCACCTCGCGGCCGACCTTGGCCTGGAAGAATCCGAGACTGCGGTAGTAGGCGGTGAGCGTCTCGACGTCGGCGTCGATCTTGCTGCGGTCGAGATCGCCGCCGAGCAGCCAGAGCACACCGGGCTTCGACTTGATCTGCGTGAGCAGGCGGGCATCGGTCGCGATGGTGTTGCCGACGAAGCCCGTCCACAGCGACTTGCGGCTCCGCCCCTCGTCGATGAGAAACACCGCCCCTTTGTCGCCCGGCTTGCTCCCCTCGATCGTGGTCACTTTCGCAGCGTCATACCCCTTTTCGTGGTAATACGACTCGATCCTCCGGCGGGCCTCCTCGACCACGTAGGCGTCCATGGAATCACCCACTTCGATCTCGGCCTTCTTGCGGATCGTGCGGGCCGGCACCCGCTGGTTCCCGACGTACTTGACATACCGCAGCATCGGCCGCTCGACGACCTGGAAGATCACGACCACGCCCTCCTTGACGCGGACGTACTTGGGGTGGACGTCGACGAACTTACGGCAGCGATGGAGCGTGCGGACGTCCTCTTCGATCGCCTGTGTGTCGAAGATCTGGCCGGCACGGGTGACGAGTTTGGGCAGCTTCGAGACGTCGGTGGCATGGTTGCCCTCGATCCGCACCTCGACGATGCGGTTGGCCTCGTCGACCGCGGCGGCCGCGGGCGGTGCAGGCTGCGGCAGGGGCGTGACGGCCCCCGCCACCGGGGGCACCTGACCATGGGCGACCGCTGCCAGGCAGAGCCAGGTGGAGGCGACCGCCACCGGCCACAGGCCCTGGGGCCGTCGGTTCGCGAGCCTGACATTGAGATGCGTGCGCAGATCCATCAATGGTGCCGATGGGGAAGAGGGACGGCAGCGGGCCGGGGAGGAATACCGGAGCCATGGACTGCGTCACAAGGCGAAAAGTGTCCCGCGATCGAATCATTTTGCTTCCCGACCCCTTTTTTTCTCCGGCCGCAGCGGCATCGAAATCCCACGGTTCGCCCGTCCTGCCCAGATGCCGATGCTTGACTATGCCAGTCAAACTCCGGTATTTTTCAATGTTTCCGCTCGCTTGCAGACCTATGCAGCGGCTCTCCCGCGAGGATGGCTCGCCGAGTGCATGGCATTCCCCACCGTCGGCCACTGTCCATGCCGCGCATGGTTCTCGGTCATGGTTCTCGGTCTATAGCTCTGGGCATGGCTCTTGGCTCGGTTTTTGGCAGGGCTTGTGACATGGTTATCGATCTACGCCGCACCGAAGACGCCCGCGATGTCGTGCATCAGGCCGTTCAGGCTCTGGCCGAGGGCAGGGCGGTCGCCTTTCCGACTGAGACCGACTACGTAATCGCTGCCAGCGTGCGGAACGAGGCCGCAGTCGAGCGGCTCAGCCGTATGGCGGCACACATCCCTGGTGAGCCCCTGTTGTCGCTGGCGCTCAAAAGCGCCGACGAAGCCCTGGATTGGGCACCCCGATTGAATCCGCTCGGCCAACGCCTTGCCCGCCGTTGCTGGCCCGGGCCGGTAACGATCCTCGTGGCAGACGACCACCCGGACAGCCTCGTGCACCGCCTGCCCGCCGGAGTGCAGAGGGCGATCGTCGGGAACGGCCGCTTGCGGCTGCGGGTGCCGGGCCACCCGATGCTCGCCGACTGCATGCGGATGCTGGCAGGTCCGGTCGCGTTGGCGGAGCCCGCAGGAGCCGCCAACACGCCGCCAGTCACGGCGGCGGAAGTCGTCGAGCGCTGCGAGGCCGTCGGGGCCACGGTGGGCCTGGTGCTCGATGACGGCCGCGCCCGCTACGCCCAGCCGGCCACGACGATCGAAGTCGATGAGTCCGGCTTCCATGTCGTGCGTCCGGGCATCGTGTCGGAGGAGACGCTGCGCCGGCTCTCCAGCCTGATGGTGCTCTTCGTCTGCACCGGCAACACCTGCCGCAGCCCGATGGCTGAGACGCTCTGCCGCGAACTTCTCGCCGAACGGTTCAGATGCCGACCCGACGAAATCGAACGGCACGGCATGGTCTTGGCCAGCGCCGGAATCGCCGCCTGGGGGGGGGGCAAGGCGAGCACGGGCGCCCTCGAGGCCATGCGGGAGCGGGGGGCCGACCTGTCGGGCCACGAAAGCCAGCCGCTCACCGAAAACCTCGCCCGCCAGGCCGATGTGATCTGGACGATGACGGCCTCCCACCGGGCCAATATTCTCGCCCAATTCCCCGAGGCCGGTGGCCGGGTGGCCATGCTTTCCCCCGACCGCCACGACGTGATCGACCCGATCGGCGGTACGCTTGCCACCTACCGGAAATGTGCCGAGCAAATCCGCGAGCATCTGGCCGGCAGACTCGATACACTCGCATCCCAGCTTTTCGGTAGCACGTAGGCTGGTAGCTGGGCGGCCCATGCGGTGGGCGGACAGACCATCGCGGTCATGTCGGTCATGTCTTGTTTTGTCATGTCAGGGAGTTTTTCATGCGGATAGCGATCGGCAGCGACCACCGGGGTGTGGCGGCGAGAATTCGTCTCATGGGTCTTCTCGAACGCCTTGACCACGAGGTGGTCGACTGCGGCTGCCATAGCGACGAAGCCGTCGACTATCCGGACATCGCTGCGGACGTCGCGAGGCGGGTGAGCGATGGTCGGGCCGACCGCGGCATCCTGCTCTGCTGCACTGGCGTCGGCATGGCGATCGCCGCCAACAAACTTCCGGGCGTCCGCGCGGCGACCTGCCATGATGAGGTCACAGCGGAGATGAGCCGTCGCCACAACGATCTCAACGTGCTCTGCCTGTCAGCCGAGATGATCGGCCCCGAGGTGCAGGACAAGCTGATTCGAACCTGGCTTGAGACCTCGTTCGAGGGCGGCCGCCATGCCCGTCGCGTCGCCAAGATCGCGGCCCTCGAATGCGACGGCGACAAGACGCTCGGCAAGCCCTGACCGGCACGGGACGGCCAGCATCAGTCGGGGCAGATTGGGCACTTTACCAACTCCCCCCCGCGAAGCCGGGTCGGCGGCGCGCGGGTTCGCGCAAGCCCGGAAAGGTGGTGGTGTCGTAGCGGTCGTGCCGCGGGCCGGTCTGAAAACCGGGCAGAAACCGGGCAGAAAATGATTGAACGGGCCGGAGGCGTTGGTATCGTCGAACGCAGAACGTGCTGGTTCCGGCATATGCCGGTGGCCCGTTTCCCCACCCCTTCTCCACACCCCTTCAGGGAATTCGCACGGCATGCCTCTCGCACACCATCCCGAACCTGACGAAGTCGACTGCCTTCTGCGGAACTGCGAACTCCGTAACGAGATCGAGCCCTACCTCGACGAATCGATCTGGGAGATCGACTTCCGCGTTCTGCCAACGGCCGTTGAAAACCGGTTTCTCGAATCGATGCTGGCCTGGGAACGGGCGCCGCTGGTGCCGATCGCCCGCTGGTTCGAGCCGGCCATCGCCCTCCAGCCAGCCTGCACGCTCGACGACGAGCAGGTGCGGGAACGCCTCTGGGAGACGATTGAGAAGCTCTACTCCCAGCGTGTGGTGCTCGATTTCACCGATCATCTCTCCGACCGGGAACTCTACGCCCTCATCCGCCGCGACATCCTGCCGGCGACGGTGAAGCGGGTGGATCTGCCCGACAATTATTTTCACTGGGATTGCAGCACCACCGACGCGGAAGACCCGAGTGTCTGGCTGGTCTTCTATGCCAGCGACGACGAGCGGGAGCAGTGGAGCCTTGAGGAGGGCCGCGATCCGCCCCCCCGCGCCGTGCCACCCTATCCGCGGGCACTGCCGACGGCGCCGGTGTGACGATCCCGACCGGCATCCCCCGGCTCACGCCGGGGGCTTGTATGGGGCAAGACGCATACAAGCCCGGAGCGTAAGCGATGGGATTCCCCCCGGATAAAAGCCCGGAGCGTCAGCGATGGGATCGGCAGGACGATTGACGTGGCGGCGCCATGCGTGGCTTCCGATCCCCCGGCTTACGCCGGGGGCTTGTATGGGGAGCGTGAGCGATGGGATTCCCCCGTTCCGTGGCTTCCGATCCCCCGGCTCACGCCGGGGGCTTCTATGGGGAGCGTGAGCGATGGGATTCCCCCGTTCCGTGGCTTCCGATCCCCCGGCTTACGCCGGGGGCTTGTATGGGGGCAAAAGCACAAGCCCGGAGCGACGACGGTTGGCGGCCGATGCGGTTTCCGCTGGGCTGCCTGAAGACGTATGCTTAAGTCATGAGTCGTTGCCCCCGAGGGGAGATACACATGAATCGCAGACAAGGATGGTTGGGCAGCCTGGTCGCATGCCTGGTCGGCATGTTCCTGCTGCTGCCGGCTGCCCGCGGGGCGGACGAAGCGGCGATTCGGACGGCCATTGCCAAGGCGTCAACCTACCTTGCCGAGCAGGGACAGGCCGCCGACGGCAGTTTCTCATCGCAGGCCGGTCCCGCAATCACGGCCTTGGCGGTGACGGCGCTGGTCAAAAGCGGCACGCCAGCCGACGCGCCGGCCGTCTGCAGGGGCATCGACTCCCTGTTGCGGTTCAGACAGGCCGACGGTGGCATCCATCCGGCGGATTCTGCCGTGGCAAACTACGAGACATCGATCGCGATCTCGGCACTCGTCGCCTGCAATCAGAACGGCCGCTACGACGAGCCGATCAAGGCGGCGCAGGCCTTCGTCAAGGGACTACAGTGGGATGATGGGGAGGGCAAGGGAATGTCAGACCCGGCCTACGGCGGCGCAGGCTACGGCCGCAAGAACAGGCCGGACCTCTCGAATACGTCGTTTCTGATTGAGGCTCTGCGGGCCGCTGGTACGGGGCCCGACGACCCGGCGATCCAGCGGGCACTGGTGTTCGTTTCACGGACCCAGAATCTGGAGGGGCCGCACAATGCCCTGCCATTTCCCACGAAAAACCCCGACGGCGGCTTCTACTACACGCCGGCGGCCGGTGGCGAGAGCCAGGCCGGCACAACGCCCGCGGGGGGCCTGCGGAGCTATGGCTCCATGACCTACGCAGGGCTCAAGAGCATGATCTTCGCCGGTCTCACCCGGGACGATCCGCGGGTCAAGGCGGCGATCGAGTGGCTGAAGAAGCACTATACGTTTACCGAGAATCCGGGGCTGGGCGATGCCGGGCTCTATTACTACTTCCAGACGGCCTCCAAGGCGCTCGACAGCCTCGGCGAAGAGACCTTTACCGACTCCGCCGGCGTGCGGCATGCCTGGCGGAGCGAGCTGGCCGACAGCCTGATCGCGAGACAGGAAGCCGATGGCTCGTGGGTGAACACGAACCCGCGGTGGATGGAGGGCGATCCCAACCTCGTAACGAGCTACGCACTGCTCGCGCTCGCCGGGTGCCTGCCGAAACCGCCAGCCACGCCCTGACCCCGGCCGGCCGGAGTGCTTCATGCCACGCAGCGTCGTTCTGGCCGGCACTACCCGCTGCGATCGCTGCCTGCTCCCGCCGCGGTGGTGCATCTGTTCGGCGCTCGCAATGGTGACGACAGGCATCGAGGTGGATGTGCTGCTCCATGGTCGCGAGCAGTGGCGGCCCTCGAGCACCGGTAAGCTCATCGCCCGCTGCGTGACAGGAGCCAGCTGCCGGATTTACGAGCGGCACGACCGCCAGCGGCGGCCACCGGCCCCAGATCTCGGGGGCAGCGTCCCCCACGCATCCGAAACGTCCTCGCCACCGCGCGGGCCGCTCGCCGCCGAGGATGTGTGGATTCTGCATCCGCGTGGGGAGCCGCTTCCGGCCAGCGATGAGGGTATGGGAGAAGCAATCCCTGCAGTCCCGCCACGACGGGTGGTCCTGCTGGACGGCAGTTGGGGTGAGGCCGAGGAGATGCTGCGGGCCGCCGAGCAGGTGGGCCGCCGAGTCCGGCTCTCGCTCTCAGGACAGAGCCGGTTCTGGCTCCGCGAGCAGCGTGACACGGATCACTTCTCCACCGCCGAGGCGCTGCTGGCGGTATTTCAGGCCGCGGGCGACCGTGCGGCGGAGTCACAGTTTCGCCTCCACTTCGAACTGCATGTCTATGCCACGCTCCGGGCGCGGGGGCACAAACAATTGGCGGCGGACTACCTCGAGTCGTCGCCACTCCCGCAAGCGATTCCCGCATTTCTCGCCGCGCTCGACACGCGGCGGCCCGGCTGATCCAAAGGCGGCCAAGCCTGACGCAGCCTTCAGTGGCGGCTGGCCGCGATCCGGCGCAGGTCGGCCTCGGCCTGCGGGAAGTCGCTGATGATCCGCTGAAAGTCGTCGGCATCCAGCACCAATAGATCGCAGGGGGTGATCGCTCGAACCGTGGCGCTGCGGGGCTGGTTCAAGAGCAGTGCCATCTCGCCGAAACATTCCCCCGCCTTCACGATTCCAAGACGCTCTTCGGCTGCTCCCACCGCCTCCAGGTCGCCCCGGCAGACGACGTAGAGATCACGTTTTGTATCGCCCCTTTCGACGATCGTCGCTCCCGCCTCCACCGCGAGCGGGCGAAACGCCAGCATGAGCGTGTTGAGAAGCACCGTGGGCGCATGGGCGAAGAACTCGCTGCGGCAGAGCACCTCACGGCTCAGGCACTCGTGCCACCCGCGGCCGTCCCGTTCGAGCAGACCGTTGGCCGCCCGCGGCCCCCACGTGCCCGACTCGTAGTTGGGGAAGTCGGTGGCCGGAGTACCGCCCCAGGCGTCGAGCACCGGCTGCATGATCCGCCAGGAGGCGTCGACGAAATCAGTCCGCGAGAACAGCGTCGGATCGCCATTGAGCGCGGCATACAGGAGCACCTCGTAGCCCGTTCCCCGGGACGCCTCGAATGTTTCGGCATAGTCAAACCGCATCCCGGCCCGCTGCAGATGGAATGCCGGCCCGGGCCGCTTGGCCTGCATGCGGATCTCGACTCCCTGAAACGGCTGGATGTGAAAGATCAGCAGATTCGACGGGCTTCCAGAATCGACAGCCTTGACCGAATCGCTGGCCTTGAACTGCACGACGATCTCGGTGCCCCGCTTCCAGAGCGACTTGCCGCTGCGGAGGTAGACCGGCATGCCGGCCCATCGCTCGTTATCGAGGTGGAGCTTGATGGCCGCGAATGTCGGCGTGTTCGATTCCGGATCGACGCGGGGCTCCTGCCGGTAGCCGACCGCCAGCGTGCCGTCCGCCTTCACACCCGGTCCATACTGGCCGCGAACGCAGTCTCGGGCGACGTCGCCGGGGCCGAACAGCCGCACCGCATCGAGCAGCCGGGCTTTCGAGTCGCGGACAGCGTCGGGATCGAGCGAACCGGGTGGCTCCATGCAGACATACGCCAGCATCTGCAGCAGATGGTTTTGCACCATGTCGCGGACGACGCCGGTCGTGTCGTAATAGTCGCCGCGGGTCTCGACGCCGACGGTCTCAGTCGCGGTGATCTGGATGTGGTCGATGTGGGCGGCATTCCAGAGCGGGGCGAACATCGCGTTGGCCAGCCGGAACGCGAGCAGGTTCTGGACCGTTTCCTTGCCCAGGTAGTGATCGATGCGATAGATCTCGTCCTCGTTCCAGAGAGCCAGGAGCGACTGGTTCAGGCTGCGGGCCGATTCCAGATCCTTGCCAAACGGCTTTTCAACGATGACCCGCTTCCGGCCCGGCAGCTTCATGAAGCCGGCTGCGGCGAGCTGCTCATTGACCACCGCGAAGAACTCCGGCGCGATTGCCAGATAGAGCAGCGTGTTGCCGGCGGCGGCGGTGCCCTTTCCCACGGCCTCCACGACCTCCCGCAGCCGGCCAAAGGCGGCGGCGTCTGCGAATTCCCCGGACGTGTAGTGCAGGCGGGACTCGAGCCACTGCCAGCGGTCGGCGTCGAACGTCTGTCGGGTATTGAATCGGACGATCTCCTGCCGCTTGAGTTCCCGGAACTCCTCGGTCGTCATGGTCTGCCGGGCCATGCCGACCACCGCAAAATCGTCCGGCAGAAGCCCGTCGCAGGCGAGGTTGTAGAGCGCCGGCATGATCAGCCGTTTGGTCAGGTCGCCAGACGCGCCGAGAATGACGAGCACACCCGCAGCTGCCACGGAGGCCGCAGCCTCGTGGATTGCATCAGGCGTCGCGGGAGAGTCTGGCACGAGGGATGGCTCCTAAAGCGACAGGAAGAGCGACAGGAAGAGAGTCGGGGTGAGCGACGGAGAGCGCAACGGTCCGAGGAGAAGATCCATCGGCAACACGCACCAGCGGCAGCATGATGCATGGGCCGCGGACGTTCAATCCTTCAGGTCGAACAGCCGCTGGAGCGCGTCGAGCAGTCCGTGCGGTGGGCCGGCCCGGCTCTCGCTCCGCAGCGAGGCCAGCGGCGGATGAAGCAGTTTGGCGGCATAGCGGTCGAAGGCCTGCCGAATCTCGGCCCGGGCGGCGTCGTCGAGCGTTGGGAGCCGACGGAACAGCCGGTCGAGCTCCATCTCGCCGGTCTCGCTCCAGCCCGCGCGGAGCCGTTCGATCACCGGCGCCGTCGAACGGTGGTGCAGGTCGCCCATGAACCGCTGCGTTTCCTCG
>JBIIFB010000125.1:0-11404 GCA_044237545.1 Pirellulales bacterium | reverse complement strand
TGGGATCGCATGCCGCGTCGTCCATGCGGTGAGCCTATCGAACTGCCTCGCGCAGTCCTGCTCATCGACACCGAGCGGGCTCTTGAAGAAGTCGGTCAGCCACTGGATCGCGCCGTATTCACACGCGTAGTCCGCGTGTTCCACCAGCCGCACAAGCTCAAGCACACGCGGCGCCGCCAGGATCGAGTCGCAGCCGCCAGGGGCCCTTGCAACGGCTGCGAAACAGTCCAGCCGGTGGTATCATTTTTGGGCCGAGGCACGCACCCTCGTCTTCGGCATGCACCGACGCGTCAAGGAAACGAGCAATCAAACGAGCAAGGACACGAGAGCCCGTATGAATCCCATGGAGTCTTCCAAGAGTCTGCACCTGGCCCGGCGCATGCGAGCGCTCGAGCCCTCCGCCACCCTCGCGATGGCCGCCCGCGCCTCGGCCATGGCCGCCGCCGGCATCAAGGTCGTCGATCTTTCGGTGGGCGAGCCCGATTTCCCGACACCGCCGCACATCTGCCAGGCGGCCGAGACGGCGATTCGCGCCGGCAAGACGAAATACACCCCCGCCGCCGGCATCCCCGAACTCCGCAAGGCCGTGGCGGCCGATTACACCCGCCGCACAGGCCTGGCCGTGACGCCCGCTCAGGTGGTCGTCTCGAACGGCGCGAAACACTCGCTGCATAACGCGTTCACGAGCTTGCTCAACGAGGGCGACGAGGTGATCGTGCCGACGCCCTACTGGGTGAGCTATGCCGAACTGATCAAACTGGCCGGTGCGAAGCCTGTGCTCCTCTCCACGCGGATCGAGGACGACTTCAAGCTGAAGCCTGACGCATTGCGGGCGGCCATCACCCCCGCCACGCGGATGCTCCTGCTGTGCACGCCGAGTAACCCCACGGGCGTCGTCTATTCGGCCGACGAACTGCGGGCCCTGGCAGACATCGCCATCGAGGCCGATCTTGCCGTCGTCTCCGACGAGATCTACGACCAGCTGGTCTTCGACGGCCAGCGGGCGGTGTCATTTCCCACGCTGCGTCCCGGCCTCGAGGCCCGCACGGTGGTTGTGGCAGGGGTCAGCAAGACCTACTCCATGACCGGCTGGCGGATTGGCTGGACGATCTGTCCGGAGCCGCTGGCCAAGGCGATCGGAAATCTTCAGAGTCAGGAGACGAGCAACCCCTGCAGCGTGAGCCAGCACGCGGCGGTGGCCGCCCTCTCCGGGCCGCAGGAATGCGTGGCGGAGATGTGCCGGGCGTTCCAAAAGCGTCGCGATCTGGTCGCCGGCCGACTTTCGGCGTTGCCGGGCGTGCGGCTGCCGCGGATTGGCGGCGCGTTCTACGCGTTCTTCGACATTCAGCCGGCATTGTCTGCCGGGAAGAATGGCATCACAACGAGCACGCAGTGGTGCGAGGCGCTTCTCGAGCAGGAGCAGGTCGCGCTCGTGGCCGGCAGCGCTTTCGGCGCCGAGGGGCATGTGCGGATGTCGTTCGCCGCGTCAGATGAGAAGCTCAACGAAGGGCTCGACCGGATCTCCCGGTTTCTGGGCACGTGACCGTTGGCTCCCGTGGCAGCGAGTTTTCAACTTGCTGAATCCGGGCAGGGACACAACAAGATGCAATCTTGTCGCCACGGGGGGCGGGGACACAACAAGATAAAATCTCGTCGCCACGGGGGGCAGGGACACAACAAGATGCACTCTTGTCGCCACGGGGGGCAGGGACACAACAAGATGCAATCTTGTCGCCACGGGGGGTGGGGACACAACACGATAAAATCTCGTCGCCACGGGGAGCGGACGCTACAAGGCCAGGGCCCGTAGGTCGCGGAACTCGACTTTCATCACCAGGCCGCCGTGGATCTGCAGGCCGATCGGCCCCGGCTCCGCATACTTCGGATCCTTGAATTGCGAAACCTGCTCGCCGTTGAGCCAGACGGTGAACGTGTCGCCCTTCGCCTCGAGCCGGATCCGGTTCCACCCACCTGCCTTCAAGAACTCGGCCGCCCGGGCAGCCCGGGCCTCCTCCGGATAGGTGCCTGTATAGAAGGAGCAGGTCATGTCACGCTTCAGGCTCCGCGACACGCCAATTTGTAGCTGCAACTCCGGCTTCCGCACCATGATGCCGCTGTCGATCTCGCCGGTGAACCGCACCTCCCCCTCCACGATCACGTCGCCATACGGCTTGTCTGTATAGAGCATGGAGCCCTTCTTCGCCTCGTCGCTCTGGCCCACGATCACGCCGTCGGCCACCTTCCAGTAGGAATCGTTTGGCACCTTCCAGCCCGTCAGGTCGTGGCCGTTGAAGATCGGCGGCAGGCTCGCTGTCGGTGGCACGTCGGCGGCGTCCGCAGGGGTGTTGAGGGCCGCGATACTGAGTACCAGGATGACGGTCGAAGCAATGGCCGTGCGGTAGACTCTCGTCATGATCGGGTGTCCGTTGCGAGTGGTGCGGGATCGGTCTGGAAATGCACGCTGATCATTCTTCAAGAGTTCCTTACGCGATGCAACCAGTCTGTCGGGAAATGGCGGGCATCCTGCTGGCGGGCGGCTCCGCAAAACGCCTGGCCTCCGTGCCGCAGGCGACCGACGGCGGCAAGGCATCGCTTGTCTTTCAGGGGCGAACGTTTCTCGAGCACGTCGTCGGGGCGGTGGCGACCGAGGTGGCGGAGCTGATCGTGGTCGCTGCGCCGGGACAGAGGCTGCCGGCCCTCGACGGCGTGCGTATCGTCAACGATGCCACGCCCGGTGCCGGGCCACTCGCAGGCATCCGCGACGGGCTGCGGGCCGCTTGGCCGGTCGATCGAACCGACGCGCCGTCGCCCGGCCTGGCCTTCGTCGCATCGTGCGATCTGCCGCTGCTCCGCCGCGAGGTTGTCCGGTATCTGATCGCCGTGGCGGAAGAGTCGCACGCTCTCTGGACCGTGCCCGTGGTGCATGGCCACCGGCAGGTGCTCGTGTCGGTCATGCGGTTCGATCTGCTGCCGCGGATCGACGCCTGGCTGGCCACCGGCCGGCGGGATCTGCGGGGGCTCCTGGCCGAGATCGCCCACACCGATCCAACGGGAATCCGCGAAGTGACTGAGCAGGAACTCGCGGCCTACGACCCGGCGCTCGTGTCATTCGTCGACATCGACACGCCGGAAGACCTCGCGCGGCTGCAATCGCGATGATATTCGCCTTCGCGGGACGGGGGACAGACTCCTATACTCCCGCCCATGGCGACGCGACAATCCCGATCTGGCGATGCAGGGCGGCCGCGACGGCGGTGGGGCATCTTCTCGCTCGGCCTGCTCGCCCTGCTCGGAGCAGCGGTCTGGTATGCGCCGGCCGTGCTCGTGCTCACCGATCTCCGTGATCGGCCGCTGGAGGCGATCTTTGCCGGCATCGATGGGAGGGTGACCAGTCGGGCTGCGGCATGGCGGTGGTGGGATCCGATCGAATACCGCGACGTGGTGCTCCGGGACCGGGAGGGCCGGCCACTGGTGGCGGTGCCCCGTGTCGTCATCGATCGGGGGCTCCTGAGCCTGCTGCTCAATCCCGCCGACCTGGGCGCGGTGCGGCTGATCGGCGGCGAGGCCCTCGTGGAAGTCCGCCACGGCGGAAGCACGATCGAAGACGTGCTCGCCCCGTGGCTGGTGGCGGTCGCGCAGACCTCGGCGGTGCCCCTGTCGTTCGAACTCGAAGTGGTCGATGCCGCCGTCGAAGTCGTCGACCTCGAGCGGCACGATGCCTGGCGGATCACCGACCTGCTGGCGGCAGGCACCGTGCGGCCCGACGCGACCCTTGCCGGCTGGACGGTCTCTGGACGAGCGCGGCACGCAGGCGCACCGCTGCGGGATGTCACTGCCGCCGCCAACCGGATCGCGTCCGACCGCGCCCGCGATTCCGCCGGACCGAGTGCCAGTGGACCGTGTGCCAGCAGGCCAGATACCAGCAGGATCGGCGTTGCCGGACAGTCTGCAGGTGGCATGGAGCCTGCCGAGGAACCGGCCGAGTCAGAGGATCGTCCGTATTCCTCCGCCCGGCTCGATCGCACGACGGTCGCGGCCGGTGCCACCGCCATCCTCGCACGGGATGGCGGCTGGTCGGTGTCGTCGCCCGACAGCCAGTCCGCCAACGAACCGCGGACGCTCGCCGTGGCGGCCACCCGCCTGCCGCTGGGAATCTCAAGCGTGCTGGCCACGCGGTTTGACACCACCTACGTCGTCGACGGACTCGCCGACGTGCGACTCGACATCACACTGCCGCCGCCAGGTGGCGGCAGCGGAAACGACCGCCGCGAGTCAACACCGTCACAGATGCGGGGGGTGGCGGACGGCATGCGGGTGGCCGGTCTGGTATCCGGATCGCAGCTGGCCGTCTGTCGGGCCGACACATTGGCCGAACTGATCGGGCTCGACCGGGGCGAGATGCCGATCGACCTGTCCTTCGATGGCGACCGGATCACGGTCCGCTCCCTGAAGATGGCCTCGCCGTTGTTCAAGGCCGAGGCCTCCGGCCGGATCAGGATGCCGGTGGGCGGAACCTGGGACTGGGCCGAGGCGCTCGTGGGGGAGAATTTCGCCATCGCTGCCGATATCGATCTCGCCGCGGCCGCGCGGGCCATGCCTGGAGGCCTCGCCGTGCGGCCCGACGTGAGGGTCACCGGTGGACAGCTGCAGCTCTCGGCGGTCTCGCGTGCCGATGGCAATGAACGGGTGCTGGAGGTTCGGGCCAGCTCGCGAGATCTGGCCGCAGTGCAGAGCGTGGTTGCCACGGTGCAGGAAAAAACCGCAACAGACGGCGGCATGCGGCGGGACGGTGGCCTGCCCGACCGGGCACAGAATTCTGAGCGGATTCTGCGCTGGAGCGAGCCCTTCACGGCCTGGCTGCGAGGTCGACGCGGTGGGGCCCGCGGCAACCGGCTGCGGATCGAGGAGGCACGGATCGCTTCTCCTGCCCTGGAGGTGTCTGCCTTCGGCACTGTGGAGTCATCGACCGTGCAGTGGACGCTCGACCTCGACCGGCTTGTGGCTGAGGCCGGCGAAGTGCTCGACCTCGACGACATGAAGCTCACCGGCACGGCCCGTGGACGGATCGATCTTGAGCGTGTGGCCGCCACCAATGCATCCCATGCCGTCGTCGCGGCCAGCCTGTCGAATTTCGAACTCTCGCGACCGGGCCAGCGACCGTGGCGGGATGCCGAACTCTCGATCGAGGCCGAGGGCTCGGGCGGCATGGCCGGTGGCGCGATGCTCATCGATCAGGGACATGCTGTGGTAACCGCAGCCAACGACACGCTCGAAGTGACGCTCACCGGCGGGGCCCTGGTGAATCTGTGGCCAGAGGCAGGGGGCGGAACACGGCAGGATGTCCCCTGGCTCCGGGCGGCGCCGGGGTCGCAGGCGATCGCGGCCGACTGTTCGCTGGAGGGGGAGCTGGCCCGCTGGCAGCCGCGGTGGGAAGGGCTGTTCCGCTCGGCCGCTGTGCGGGGCGTAGAGCTCGGCGGCTTCGCGAAGGCGTCGGCAGCGTTGGCGGCCGAGGGCGACCGTTGGCAGATCACGCGGGCCGGCGGCGAGGTGGAAAAGCTCACTCTCACACTGGACGATCGGCAGATCAGCGAGCCCCGGGCGATCGTGAGCGCCGCGGGTCGGTGGAGTCCCACCACCGGACAGGTCGAGATCTCGTCGGCGGAGCTTCTGACCCCGACCCTCTCGCTGCGAACCGGCGGGCTCGCCGTGCTGCCCAAGCGGATGCCGCAGGCCTTGGCCCGCGACGGCGCCGGCAGCCTCCTCGACAGCCTCCTCGACAGGCTCCGCGGCAAGCTGCAGTGGCAGGCCGATGTGTCGCGGCTCGAGCGCTGGCTCGCGCTGCCGGCCTTCGCCGACCGCTGGCCCGCCAGCGGTCGGGCCTGGGGCACCGCCGAGATTCTCGACACACCGATCGGCATGAACGTGCTCGTCGAGGCGACGGGCAGCCAGCTCACCCTCTCGAGCGCAACGCTTGAGTCGACCGGCGAAAGTGGGACAGGGCCGAAGGGTCGGGATTCGGTCTCGACCATACCGCTCTGGAACGAGCCACGGGCCACGCTTGTGTTTGAGGTCACCTGCCCGCCCGGGCAACCGGTCGAGCGGATGACCGTGAACCAGCTCAAGCTCGAATCCTCCACCGTGGCCGTGGCAGCCGCAGGCAGCATCGGCGAACTCTCGTCGCGGCGGCTGGTGGAGATGGGCGGCAACGTCGCCTATGACTGGGAGCAGGTGTCTCGGCTCCTGACGCCGTGGACCGGTGGCCGGCTGAGGCTCACCGGTGCCGGGGCCCGACCGTTCACGCTCCGCGGGCCGCTGGGGCAGATCGTTGCCACAGGGCGGGCCGGGGAGCGTGAGGCCGGACGGCAGCTCACGCTTCCCGAGGATTGGCTATCGTCCGCCCGTGGGTCGAATCCGGAAAAAGTGGCCCGTGTCGCGCTGCCGCTGCCCGCTTCTCCACGGGTCACAGCCGACCTTTCCGATCGGCTCCGTGCGTTCTCGATCGATACTTCGGCGGCCTGGACCGCCGCGGATATCGCCGGCTTCCAGTTCGCTCCCGGGGAGATGGCCGTGCGGCTCTTCGAGGGCCAGTTGGCACTGGGGCCGTTCGATCTGGCTGCCTCCGGCGGCAGGCTGCGTGGCGCGCCGTGGCTGCGTCTGTTGCCGGCGCCCGGTGAGTTGATCGTGCCTCCCGGCCGGTGTCTCGACCGCGTGGTGGTCACGCGGCAGATGTGTGATCGTTACGTGACGTGGCTTGTGCCGCTGATCGGCCAATCGACCCACACCGAGGGCTTGATGAGCGTTGACTTGGCAGGGGCCCGAGTGCCGCTGGCCGATCCCTTCGGGGGTGAAGCATCGGGCCAGATGATCTTCGAGAATCTCGAGGCCACGCCGGGCGAGCAGATGCGGCCGCTGGTCAACCTGCTGGTGAAGCTGCAGTCGGCCATTGATCCGCGGTTTGCGTTCGGCGACAAGCTGGTGCTCCTGCGGGTGCGTCCGGAGCCGGTGAGCATCCGGCTGGCCGACCGCCGGCTCTGGCACGAGGGGCTTGTCATGGATGCCGGCCAGTTGGTGATCCGCTCCGCCGGCAGTGTCGGCGCCGATGGGACGCTCTCGATGGTGGTGGAGGTGGCATTCCGCGGCGACATCGCCGGTGCCACACCCGTGGTGGGTCAGCTCCTGAGAACGCCGTTGGCCATCCCGCTCAAGGGCACGGTGAGCAGGCCCCAGTTTGATGCGCGGTCGCTCGACGTGATCCTTGGGCGGATCGTGGAAAACACCACCGAGGCCGTGATCGGCCCCAGCCTGAGCCGGGGGCTGGAGACGCTCTTCGGAAATCCGCAGTCGGCGCCCAGTCTTTCGCCGACGAGCCCGGCGGCCCGTGAGCTTCCCCAGTGATCTGCCCCGCTTCGACGGCACCGTTTCGCGACTCGGCACCACGCCTGTAGGATCGGGAGATGGCTGAATCCAGCAGCACGCACCCAGAGTCTGCGACCGCTTCCCGGCCACCGCACGCCCCGGTGGCTCCGCCAAAGTATGCCCTCCCTGGCGTGACCGCGGAAACGTTCGACTTTCGTGACCGCAGCCATGGGCCGGCGGCCCTCGATGCGATCGGTGGGCTCGTGGCCGCGGGCCGATTCGGCTGGATCGACATCGACCTCGATCGATGCCCGCTGGCCGACATTCGTGGGTTGCTCCCAGGAGCACTCGCCGACGGGCTGGCCGCCGTCAAACCGGTGGATTCGGATGAGGAGGATACAGTCTCCTCACTCGCCCGAAGTGAATCGTTTCTCAGCATCCGCCTGGCGGGTGTGCGGATTGACGAGGCTGGTCTGTCGAGCGAAATCGTCGACATCGTGCTCGCCGAGGGCCTGCTGCTGACGGTGCACCGAGGTCCGTGCGGCGTCTTGGATGCGGTGCGGCGGGATTACCTCCAGGACTTCCTGCAGCATGCGTCCACTCCGAGCTTTCTCGTCTACGAGTTCTGGAGCCGGCAGGTGGAGCAATTCCTGATGGTCGAGGGGTGGCTCGACAAGGATGTGGATGCCACCCGTCTGGCGCTCGGCCTCGGGGCTGACGAACGGGTCCTCGAGCAACTGGCTGATGTTTCGGGCCGACTCCTCGCCCTCAGGAAGCGTGTGCTGCCCGCCCGTCGGGTGCTCGAGGAACTCGTCTCACGGAAGACCACGCTCATCAGCGAAGCGACTCTTGGATTCCTGGCGACAATGATTGGCAGCCTTGAGCGACTCCTGGCTGACATCGCCTCCAGCCGGGAAATCCTCGATAGTGCGATGGATTTCTCGCTCACCGTCACTACGTACCGCACCAACATGACGATGAACCGGCTGGCGGTGGTGTCGACGATCTTCTTGCCGCTGACATTCCTCTGCGGCATCTATGGCATGAACTTCAAAGTCATGCCGGAAATCGAGTGGACCCATGGCTACGCGATGTTTTGGGTCTTGTCGGCCCTGATCACGGTGGGCCTGACGCTCGCCCTCCGCCGCGCCCGAATTCTCTAGCCCGGCGCCGGTTCGCGTGTTTGGCGCCGGATCGGGTGTTCGGCGGGTCAGTCGCTGGGGAGAAACACCCAGAGTGCTGGTCGCCCGCAGTTGCAGTGAACGGCCCGTCCCAGCAGACCGAGCCCCGCCGCGCTGAGATAGACGCTCGTCCGAGCCGCATCCCAGGAACCGTGCAGGCCCAGCGAGTGCGGACCCCGCAGTCGCTGCGAGACGCTCGGCACCGGATGAAAGATCGCCTCGACCAGCGGCGGCCGGTCACGCTCGCGGTCCTGAAGATCGTCGAGCGCGGCGATCGCCCGCTCCATGCTGCCGCGGGGACAGCCCGACTCCAGCACCCGTTCATCCACCTCTGCAACGCCACGACGGCTCGGCGTGGGGAGGCTGAGCAGTCCGAGGAACGACCAGAGCGTGAACCAGAGACTGAAGTCAATCGTGCCCGCGGCGGTTCCCAGCCGATCGTGGCCGACCAGCCAGGCGGCCAGCGCGATACCCACGGTCGTGAATCCCAGGGCCAGCAGACGGCCCCGCAGCCAGCTTCCTGAACCGACTGCCATGCTCCGCCGCCGCATGGCCGCCGCCAACGCATCAGGCTCGAGAACCTGACGCCAGTGCATCGGCAGTAGATGGAACGCGGGCTCGAACACGCCCACGATGCCGCCGGTGAAGCCCTCGTCGCGGCTCTCGGCGACGAAGGTCGCGATGGCGTCGTCATCGCCGGTGGATCGCTCGGCGCTGGGCGTCACGTCGAGCGGCGCGGTCGCCGAGGCGAGGAGCACGCGGCCACGGAGCAAGACGAACATCAGGGCTACCCCGGCGAACACCACGCCGGGCATTCCGCCCAGCCGGCCCGCGGCGAGGATCACAACTGCCGCAACGAACAGCACGGTTGCATGCACCGCGATCCCACGGGCCAGCCCCGCCAGATACTCAGAGAGTGGCGGATGCGACCGCTGAAACTGACGGGGGAGCAGATAGCCGCCACAGAGGTCCAGCGGCAACTGCACCGCGGCGTAGGCGAGCACGAACGTGAGCAGGCCGAGGATCTGCGTCGAGAGCGGCGCGTCGGCCGCTGGCAACAGCCGCCCACTGAGCTGGAAGAAGAGCCCGGCAGCGCTGATCACCACCATCATGCCGACCCCGGAGATGCCCAGCCACAGCCGTGCCCGGCCATAGCCCGGCAGCATGTCGGCGAAACCCGTCTGCTCGGCCGGCTTTGCCGACTTCGCCCGCTGCATCGCCTCGGCGGTCTTGCGGATGCCCCGCAACATGCCACCGAAGACGATCTCGTGCAGCGGAACAACGGCATACCAGTAGAGGATTCCGATCAGCCCCCGCGGCCTGTAGAGCGCCGTCATTTTGAGTTCGGTCGGGAATGCCGCCTCGCCGTCAGCCGGCACGATCTCAAACTCGAGCTTCGCCTCACCGGGGAGTTTCATCTCGGCACGGAGCGAGAGCGAACGATCACGATCGATGCCGACCACCCGCCAGAAGTCGAGTGTCTCGCCGAACTCGACGTTTTCCGGATGCCGCCTGCCGCGGCGCAGCCCAGGGCCACCGACGAGCGTGTCCATCCAGCCCCGCAGCTGCCAGAGCATGTCGCCGGCATACCAGCCATTGCCCCCACCGATCCGACAGACAGCGGCGAAAACGCTCGCCGGATCGGCGTCGATCTCCACCGATCGTCGGTCGGAGAAGACGGTGCCGCCGGCCCAGGGCGGGTCGCCGGGAATCGGACCGGCCACGCTCCACCGCGTCTCAACTGCCCGGGCCTCGATCTTTCGCAGCGCCCGTTGGATCGCCTCACGGGCACCGATCGCAGCGTGTGGCATGAGCTGCTGGGCATCGTCGTGGGTCACGACCACCCGGTTTCGCAGCCCCTCGGCCAGCGGCCGCGCGATGCGATACGACACGGGTGTGACGAGGTTGATCCACAGCGAGCTCAGCCGCGGCGTGAGCACCGGCAACGGCACGATGAGCCGCGGCGGCAGGTGCAATTCCTCGGCCATGATCCGCATCAGTTGCTGGTAGGGCAGCACGTCCGGACCGCCAATCTCGAGTGGACGACCGGCGGTCTCGGGCACTTCGAGGCAGCGAACCAGCCAGTGAAGGACGTCTGCAATCGCGATCGGCTGGCATTCCGTTGTGACCCAACGGGGCGTGACCATCACGGGCAGCCGTTCGACGAGGTAGCGGAGAATCTCGAACGAGGCAGACCCGGCGCCGATGATCATCGCGGCGCGGAAGGTGGTCACCGGCACGCCTGTTGCGGCGAGTTCGCCCTCGACATCCCGCCGCGAGCGGAGGTGGGTGCTCAGGTCGGGGCCCATCTCGCCGAGGCCGCCGAGGTAGATGATCCGCGGCAGGCCCGCCCGGGCTGCGGCCCGGGCGAAGCTGCCCGCTAAAGTTCGGTCGCGGGCGGCGTATTCCCCGCCGGTCGCCTCCATCGAGTGAACGAGGTAGTAGGCCGCCGAGCAGTCGGCCATCTGCTCGAAGAGTGCGTCTTCGTCGGAGACATCACCGGCGACGATTTCGACGCCGGCGTGCGATCGCCAAGGCCGCTGGTCGAGCTTGCGTGGCGCACGAACAAGGCAGCGAACCCGGTAGCCTGCCTCCAAGAGTGCAGGCACGAGCCTGCCGCCGACGTATCCTGTCGCCCCGGTCATAAGAATGGTCTGCGGTAGAATGGTCTGCGGTCGGGGCGGTTGGCTCATGGATGCGATCTGACGGTCTTCCACGCTGGTCATTGGTCAAGGAACCCCAGTAGTGTCCGGTTGAGGTAAGGGCTGCCCGTCAGAACACCATGCCTCGCAAGGGGTTACGCTCAATGGTCGCTGTACACGACTTCAACTCGGCAGGACATTTGGCCTCCGGCTGGGCGGATTTTC
>JBIIFB010000014.1:0-34792 GCA_044237545.1 Pirellulales bacterium | reverse complement strand
CCCCGGCGTGTTCGAACTCGTCGCCCCCTACAAGCCGGCCGGCGACCAGCCAGCGGCCATCGACGCGCTCGTCCGCGGCATCGGCGAGGGGCGGAAATCGCAGGTCTTGATGGGCGTGACGGGCTCCGGCAAGACGTTCACGATGGCCAACGTGATTGCGCAGGTTGGTCGGCCGACGCTCGTTCTCTCCCACAACAAGACGCTGGCCGCACAACTGTACGCGGAGTTCCGCGACTTCTTTCCCCACAACGCCGTTCACTACTTCGTCAGCTACTACGACTACTACCAGCCCGAGGCCTACATTCCGCAGCGTGACATCTTCATCGAGAAGGATGCCGCGATCAACAAGGAGATCGACCGGCTTCGGCTGGCGGCGACGAGCGCGCTGGTCAGTCGGCGGGATGTGATCGTGGTGGCCAGCGTGTCGTGCATCTACGGCCTCGGCTCGCCCGACGACTACCGGGCGATGGTCGTGCGCCTCGCCAGCGGCATGACGCTTTCCCGCGACGGCCTGCTCGCCAAGCTGGTGTCGATCCAGTACGAGCGAAACGATATCGCGCTTGAGCGCGGGAAATTTCGTGTCCGGGGCGACACGATCGACATCTGGCCGCCCTACGACGAACTCGCCACGCGGGTGGAATTCTGGGGCGACTGTATTGAGTCGATCGCGATCACCCATCCCACCAGCGGCGAGGTGGCCGCGAAGAAGGACGAAACCTACTTCTATCCCGCGCGGCATTTCGTGATGCCGGAAGACCGGATTCGGGCTGCGGTGGGCGAAATCAAACGGGAGCTGGAGGAGCGGCTCGCGGAGCTCACGTCGCAAGGGAAGCTGCTCGAGGCCCAGCGACTCTCGGCGCGGACACGGTTCGACATCGAGATGCTCATGGAGGCAGGTTTTTGCCCGGGCATCGAGAACTATTCGCGTCCCCTCAGCGGGCGGCCGGCGGGCAGCACACCCGAGACGCTGTTTAACTACTTCCCCAAGGAGTTTCTCTTCTTCGTCGACGAATCCCACGTGACGGTGCCGCAGGTCCGCGGCATGTACGCGGGCGATCGCAGCCGGAAGCTGACACTCGTCGACCATGGGTTTCGCCTGCCCTGTGCCCTCGACAATCGCCCGCTGATGTTCGAGGAGTGGGAAAAAAAGATCGACCAGACCGTCTACGTGTCGGCCACGCCCAGCCCGTGGGAACTCGACCGCACCGGGGGGGAAGTGGTGGAGCAGGTGATCCGGCCCACGGGCCTCCTCGATCCGGTCATCGAGATCGTGTCGGCGAAGCAGCAGGTGACGCATCTGCAGGGGGAGATCGAGAAGACCGTCGCGGCGGGGCATCGGGTGTTGGTCACGGCGCTTACCAAGAGGCTGGCCGAGGACCTGTCGGCCTACTACCAGGAACGCAAGGTCCGCTGCCGATGGCTGCACAGCGAGCTCGACGCCTTCGAGCGGGTGGAACTGCTCCAGTCGCTGCGGGCGGGCACCTTCGACGTGCTCGTCGGCGTGAATCTGCTGCGTGAGGGGCTGGACCTGCCGGAGGTGGCGCTGGTCGCCATTCTCGACGCTGACAAGGAGGGCTTCCTGAGGAGCGAGACCTCGTTGATGCAGACGATCGGCCGGTCGGCTCGCAACGTCGAAGCCCGGGTGATCCTCTACGCCGATACCGTCACCGAGTCGATGCGGCAGGCCGTCGACGAGACGCTGCGCCGCCGCGCCCTCCAGGAAGCCTACAATTCCGCCCACGGCATCACTCCGACCACCATCCGCAAGGAGATCCGGGCCGGAATCGAGGCCGAGGCGAGTTCGCGGGCAGTGGCCTTCGAGGCGGTCGGGCGGGGCGAGGAATCCCAGCGGCATACCGCCGAGTTGCTCGAGCAGTTGGAGGCGGAGATGATGCAGGCGGCCGCAGAACTTGATTTCGAGCGAGCTGCCAGGCTCCGCGATCAGATCGCCAGCCTGCGGGACGGCACATCGGGACCGGGGAAGGGGGGGCCTCGCGGCCGGGGCCGGGGCCGCGGCGCGACAGGCGGTTCCTCCACGGGGCGGATTCCTCGCCCGAAGCGCTGACTTTCACCAAACGTGCACACTGGACTATCCGATGCCTCGCGGCACACGACACACAGCAGAGCAGCCGGCCACCGGGATGGGAAACCGAGGGCCCGACACAGCCGCTGTCGAACTGATCGATGCCGCGGGCTTATGGGAGGCGGTCTGCCGGATATCGGCTGACTCCATCGCCGTCGTCGATCGTGCTGGCATGATCCGCTTCTGCAGCCGCGTCGACGACGGTTGGTCGCCGGAACAGGTGGTGGGCCGCAATATGGTCGAGCTCATCATGCCCGAGGCGGCCACACAGATGCAGCAGGTGATTGAGGAGGTCTTCACCACCGGACAGGGGCAGTGTCTGGAGACGACGGTGAGGCGGCCCGATGGGGGCCTCGATGACTTCGCCCTGCGCCTGGGCCCAGTGCTTGCCGAGGGTCGTCCTGCAGCGATTCTGGTCTGCTGCGAAAACATCCTGCCCCTGAAGACATCAGAGAAATCATTGGAGCACGAGCGGACCCTGCTGCGGCGGCTGCTCAAGATCCAGGAGCGGGAGCGGCAACTCGTCTCGTATGAGATTCATGATGGACTCGCCCAGTATCTCGCCGGGGCGATCATGCATCTGGAGGCTGCCGAACATGCCGCGACCGGTTCGGCTGAGGGCCGCGACCTGGCCGAGGGGCTGCGGCTGCTGCGGGCGGCAACCGACGAAGCGCGGCGGCTCATCGGCGGTCTGAGGCCACCGGCCCTCGATGAACTGGGGATCATCGAGGCGATCGAGACGCTCGTGTCCGATGCCCGCATCGATGTTCCGCGGATCGACTTCATCCACCGCCTGCCCCGCCGTCGTCTTCCACCCGATGTGGAGACGACGATCTTCCGCATCGTGCAGGAGTCGCTCTCGAACGTCCGCCGTCACGCCAACGCGGAGGCTGTCAGCGTGCGACTGGAGCAACTGGGGGAGGATGCGGTGCGGGTCGTCGTGCAGGACGACGGCGTCGGCTTCGAAACCGCCACGGTGCCCGACGACCGGTTCGGCCTCGAGGGTATCCGGCAGCGGGCGCGACTGCTCGGCGGCGAGCCGGCGATCACGAGCGGCCCCGGCCACGGCACGACCGTGTCCGTGACCCTGCCGATCGAATCCCGAGAATCAACTCAGGCCGACTGAGCAGGCCCCGCGGAGACCACTTGCCGCCAGGCTGTCGTGCAATGCTCACGCCGCCTTACGGATTCCGTCACGGGCATGGTCGAGCGAGCGGCCGAGCCGGCGACGGGCCGGAGTGGCCGCACTCGCCGCCCCCGACTCCAAAGCCCCCGACACCAATGACCCCGACTTCAGGGTCCCCTTCGATTCGAGGGTCATCGTCTCCGTGTGCGTGTCCCGCTGCACGGTGAGCCGTTCGCGGAGCGACTGGGCCAGTGCCGGCCCCAGATCCTCTCCCTGGTTTCGGGTGCCGACATCCTCAACGGCGTCGGCCAAGCCCAACACGACCGCCTGGCGAACGCCCTCCCGTAGCCACTGAAAGAAGCTCATCTTCAGTCTCCCCTCTCTCGTCAGATTCTACGAACACCCCAGACGAACACACGGCAACAGTGCCACCACAACCAGCGAGCCATGGCAGCCGGTTCCCGGCTGAGAGTGGTATCGACCGCTCAGGTCTTGGGCTGCAAGGAGGCCCTGCCGCGGACGGCTCTCGGACTCTGGGCAGACTCTGCCGGGGCCCCGGCTGTGGCCCGGCGGCCGACACAGACCAGGCACATGTCGTCGCTGCGAATCTGGCCGGCCGCATGCCGCTCCACGTCCGCGAGAATCCGGCGGCCCAGTTCGCCAGCCTCGCCGGACGGGCCCGCCAAGATCTCTTCCAGTCGCTCGAGACCATAGAGCCTCTGCTCGTGGTCCATCGCTTCGCTGATGCCGTCGGTGTAGAAGACGAGCGTGCTGCCCGGCGCCAGATCGAGTTCACACGATGTGTACCCTCGCGTGGCGTCGAGACCGAGGGGAAGACAGCCCAGATCGGTTCCGATGGTGCGGACGCTGCCCGACGCTTCGCGGAGAAATACCGGCAGGTGGCCGGCACTCGCGAGGGTGACATGGTGGGACCGTGGATCGAGCACCGCGACCACCAGGGTCGCGAAGCGGTCGTCCCAGCCGCCGCGAAGAAAACTCTCGTTGATCAACGACACGGCCTTGGCAAGATCCCGTTCGCTGGCGAGGCAGTAGCGGACGTCGGCCGAAAGTGCCGCCATCACCAGAGCCGCCGACACCCCCTTGCCGGAAACGTCGGCCAGCACGAATGCCAGCCGTCCTTCCGAAAGCGGCACGTAGGCGAAGAAATCGCCCCCCACCTGCTGGGCCGGCTCATAGAAATCGAACACCTCGTAGCCTTCGATGTCCGGCGGCTTGGTCGGCAGCAGGCCCTGCTGCACGCGGTGGGCGAGTTCGAGATCCCGCTTGATCTGTTCCTGCTGCACGCGACGGTCGTGCGCGACGGCCTGCTCCACGGCCTGCGCCGCCTGGCCGGCGATGCCCGCCAGCACCTCCAGATCGGCCTGATCGAAGCCGTTGAGCACGTCCCGCGAATCCACGTGAATAACTCCGAGAACGTGGCCGTCGGTTCCCAGGAACGGCACGCACATCACCGATCGGATCCGGCAGTCAACGATGCTCTCGCTGGCATTGAAGCGGCTGTCGGTGGCGGCATCGGCCGATAGGATCGCCCGCCGCGACTGAACCACCCGATCGATCAGCGACAGGCTGAGACGGAGCGGGCCAGTCTGGGCCTTGCCGCGGATCTTGCGGGCCCGGAGCAGCAGGCGTCGCGATGATGGATCGGACAGGAGCACGAAGCCCCGTTCGGCGCGGGGGTAGATTTCGAACAGGCCGTCGAGGAGTCGGGGCAGCACTTCATCGAGCGACAGCGACGAGCCGATCGCACGATTGAAGCCGATCAGGGCCCGCAGTTTGGCCTCCGCATGCTCGCCGCCCCCGGCGTCACCCGCAGGTTCAGCGACCGCGAGTTGCGAGACAATGATGGAATCGTGGTCACTCGCCTCGATTACCTCGTCGAACAGGGAGGTCTGTGAACCGAAAATTGAGGAGTTCGAGTCCATGACCGCGACGGCTTTTACGGGCCGGTCGGCCGAGACAAACACGAGCACCTGCTCACAGATCTGGACCTGGTCGCCGTCAACGAGGAGGTGCGGCGAGGCGAGCGGCCTGCCATTGAGCAGGGTGCCGTTGCGGCTGCGGAGATCCTCGACGGTTGCCAGCCCGTCTTCGATCGCGATCGCGGCATGCTGCCGACTGACGGCGGATGTGTCGATGACGATATCGCAGCCCGGATGGCGGCCGATGACCACCCGGCCTGTGCGGAGCGGTATCCGCTCACCACTGCGGGGTCCGGATTTCAGTTCGAGAAAAGCCACGGACTGCTCGTTCCGCTACGCGGACTTCGGGAAGCGGCGGTCGGAATTGCCACTGCCGAGCCTGCCGGGTAATCTGTGCATGTTCTGCCGCGGGCGAGATCATAGCCGGATTGGCCGGATCCGTGTTGCTGGCCTCGAGCGCAAGCGCAACCCGGCAGGACGACTCGGCTGACAGGGACCCCTCCGATGGGGAATGGTGTAACGGTAGCACGACTGGCTCTGAACCAGTTAGTCTAGGTTCGAATCCTAGTTCCCCAGTTTGTCCCCGGTTTGTTCACAGACGTTTGTTCCACAGTTTTGTCCCCAAGCGGGTCGCAGACCCCATCGCTCACGCTCCGGGCTTGTATGAGATGGCGGTGCAGCGCCACAGACCCAATCGCTTACGCTCCGGTCGTGTATGGGTATGGGTGGCCCGCACGCGGCAACCGAGGGCGGAGCCGGGATCGGCGGAAGCTCGAGGAGCTTTTGGATTTTTCGCCCCCTGCCACGGCTGGCACCGCCGCAATCCGTCGAGGCGAAAAAGCCACCGCGACGAGACTTCTGCCGTCCCGGCGGTGCAGCACCGCAGATCCCATCGCTTACGCTCCGGGCTTGTATGAGACGGCGGTGCAGCACCGCAGATCCCATCGCTTACGCTCCGGGCTTGTATGAGACGGCGGTGCAGCACCGCAGACCCCATCGCTCACCCGGCAACTGGCCTTGCGGCAGGCTCGGGTCTTCGCGGAGAGAACCTGTTACTCTGACGGCCGGATCTGCAACACAGAGGCCCTGGCATCCGCGGCCCGCCCGCGACTATGGATGTGATGCATGGAAAATCATCTCGGCATACCCGCTGCCATACCAGCCGGGCATCGCGTGCTGCTCATCGACGATCAGGCCATGATCGGCGCGGCCGTCAAGCGACTCCTCGATGATCAGCCCGACATTGTCTACGAATTCTGCCGGCAGTCGACCGAGGCACTCGCCGCCGCGGAGGCATTCAGGCCGACGGTCATCCTGCAGGATCTCGTGATGCCCGGCATCGACGGCCTCGACATGGTGAAACAGTTCCGCGGCCTTCCCGCCACGGCCGATGTCCCCGTCATCATGCTCTCGGCTCAGGAGGAGCCTGTGGTCAAGGCTCGATTGCTGGAGGCTGGGGCGAACGATTATCTCGTCAAATTACCCGACCGTGTCGAACTCATCGCCCGCATCCGCGTCCACTCCGACGCCTACCGGCGGCTGCTCGAGCGTAACGCCGCCTTCAAGGCCTTGGAGCAGTCGCTCTCCGAACTGAAACTCGAGCGGGAAAAGTCGGAGCGACTGCTGCGAAACATCCTGCCTGAGAAGATCGCCGACCGGCTCAAAAACGGCGAATCAACGATCGCCGACAACTTTCAAAACGTCACCGTGCTGTTTGCAGACCTGAAGGGCTTTACGGAGTTTTCCCAGCATACCGACGCCCAGCATCTCGTCGGCCTGCTGGACGAGATTTTCTCGGCATTCGATCACCTCGCCTACACCCACGGGATCGAAAAGATCAAAACGATCGGCGACGCCTACATGGCCGTGGCGGGACTGCCGGTTGCTCGCCATGACCACGCCGACGCGGTGGCCGCGATGGCGATCGGTATGCAGACAGCCTTTCGCGACATCATGGCCAGCCGTAGCTTGGGGCTCGAGGTACGCATCGGCATGCACTCCGGTGCCGTCGTGGCGGGCGTTATCGGCCGGCATAAATTCACGTACGACCTGTGGGGCGATACGGTCAATCTCGCCAGCCGGATGGAGTCCCACGGCGAGCCGTCGCGGATTCACGTCTCGGAGGCGACACAGAAACTGCTGGGAGACCGGTATCGCTTTGCCGACCGCGGCGAGGTGACGGTGAAGGGGAAGGGGCCGATGCGGACCTTTTTCCTGCTCGGACGCGCGTGACGCCTCTGGCCCCCGCTCCTGCTCCCACGCTGGCCTCCGCTCTGGCCCCAACTCTGGCGTGAAGAGGGGTGTGCCGCGTGTCGTCAGTGCCAGCGCTTCAGCCAGCCGCGGCGCCAGAAGACAACCACCATTCCCACCGTTGTCGCCACCATGATCGCTGCGGCGCAGAGACCGCCGTAGCGAAAGCGGAGCAAGGGCATGTTCCAGGGGGAGTTCGTGTCGAAGTTCATGCCGTAGTAGCCGGTGATGAACGTGAGCGGCATGAAGATCGTGGCGATCACCGTCAATACCTTCATGACGTCGTTCATGCGGTTGTTGAGACTGGCCAGGTAGATGTCCCGGAGGTCTGCGCCGATCTCGCGGTAACTCTCCATGAGGTCGAGCAACTCCATCGTGTGGTCGTAGCAGTCACGGAAGTGGGTCCGGGCATGATCGCCCACGAACGGAGTCGGCTCGCGACCGAGGGCATGGAGAACATCACGGGTGGGCCAGAGTGCGCGGCGGAGCGTCATCAGATCGTTGCGCACGTCGTGAATCCGCACGAGCGAGTCGCGACTGGGGCTGTTCATCGCCTCGTCCTCGAGTGCCTCGAGCCGGTCGCCGAACTGCTCCAGCACTGGAAAATAGCCGTCCACCACCGCGTCGAGGAGAAGGGCGCAGAGCGCATCGGCGCCGAGGTGCCCGATCCGTGTGCGGCCGTGGCGAATCCGTTGCCGAACGCCATCGAAGCCATCGTGGGTGAGCCTGTCGCGGAACGTGATCAAATAGCGGTCGCCCAGGAAGATGCAGACCGGGTCGGTGACGATGACCTCCCCGTCAAACCTTGCCATCCGTACCGCCACGAGCACCTGATGACCGAAGACCTCCATTTTGGGCCGCTCGTCCGGCGTGGTGGCATCCTCGAGCGCCAGCTCGCTGATGTTGAACCCGTCGCCGATCATGCGGATCGACTCGGCATCGCCGAGCCCCTCGACATCGATCCAGACCACCGGCCACTTTTCCCGGGCTATGGCGAGTTCTTCCGGCCTCAGAACGACCGTTTCCTGGCAGGTGTCACTGTCGCAGCCGAGCATCCGTAGGGTGGACTGCGGGACGGCGGCAGCCGCCGCGGCACCGATCGGCATCAAGGCATCTGTGCGCCGTTGGCGACGGCGGCGTCGGTTTTTGCGATGGGCCATGCGTGCAACCAACCCTCATCTGAAAGAACGGCCGCTGCGAGGAACGGCCGCCGAACATCGTCGGCCCTCGAGCCCCGACCGGGGGCCGGCCAAAGCCGTTGGATACGATACCTGCACCAGCACGAGACCGCACCCGCGCGGGCTCGCGCCGCCGGTCGCGGCAGCAACTGCCGCTGGTACACTTCGGCGATGGCCCCGCCCTCCGAACGCCACCGTCGTCAGCCTGACTCACCCGTCGGGGAGGCATTTGCCTGGGCCTCGCGGATCATCGCGATCGGCATCGCCATGTTCCTGCCCGCCGTGGCCGGCAACTGGCTCGACGCCCGGTTGGGCACGCGTTTCCTGGGGCCCGTGGGACTGGTGGTGGGGTTCGTGATCGGCCTGGCGTGGCTGGTGCAGCTCGGCGGGAGAAAAAACGGGTGAAGCCAGATAAAGTGAACGAAGCCAGTGTGAAAGAATCCAAGCTGAACGAGGCCAAGCTGAACGAAGCCAGGCGGCGTGCGGAACTCCGCTGGACCCTCTGGGGCACGGCTGCCCTGGCGGTCGTGCTCGCCGGCGGTTCGAGCCTTGCCCTTGCCACCGGGGGAAAAGAGCCCCGGCTGGGTGAGGCAGTGGGTTTTGCGGCGGCTGTTTGTCTTTTCGGAGCCTTCGGGGGCTGGATCGTCGCCCGATGGCCGGCCCAAAATCCCGCCATTGCAGTGGCCAAAGGCCTGGGGGCCGTAACCCTGCGGATTTTCCTGCCGCTTGTCGCCCTGGGCTGGCTCCAGTCGGGCGGCGGCTGGCTCCGCGCCGCCGGTGCTGACCGCTTTCTCCTCTTTTTTTACCTGGCACTGCTTGCCACCGACATTGTTCTGCACATCATTGGGTCTCGGAATTCCCTCGGGAGCAGCGGAGAAAAAATGGCGAATTGACGGAAGTAGCCCTTTTCCTCCACACTCTGCGTCCTGCGTCCAAGAATGCGTTCCGGCCGCCGGCCAACGTCGTCACAAATCAGGCCCCGTGAAGCCATAGCCCCGATGTCCGACCACAACCCGATCTACCACCTGAAAGATTGTTATTTCTTCGAGGTGCCGAAGGCCATGTGGCGTCAGGGCTGGCAGTCACTCAACGACGTGCCGCAGTTTCTTCGTGATGGACGCCCCGATATCTCCGACGTTGCTGAGTTCAATCAGGCGATGGACGGGAAGATCTTGATCCCGCAACCGTTCGGCGTGCTTGACAGTCTCTTCGCGATGAAGTCGGGATTCGGCATCTCAAAATACATGATCCTGGAACTGGTGCTCGCCGGCATCCTGCTGCTGCTGTTCACCCGTCTTGCCACGAAGCTTCGCTCGGGGGCTGCACCGCGGGGCTGGTTTTCGAATCTGTTCGAATCAATGATTCTCTTCGTTCGCGACCAGATCGCCAGGCCTGCGATCGATAGCCACGACCATCATGACAGCCACGCGGCCGCAGATGCTGGGCATTCGCATGGTCACGAGCCGCATGGTCACGCAGTGACAACCCATGCTGTGCTTGAGCATCACGATGGCGACCGGTTCGTGCCGCTGCTGCTGACGCTCTTCTTCTTCGTGCTCGGGTGCAACCTGCTTGGCATGGTGCCCTGGGCGGGATCGCCGACGGCATCGTTTTCGGTCACCCTCGCCCTTGCGGGTGTCACTCTTGCTACGGTCGTCGTCGCGGGGATGGCAAAGTTCGGTTTCCTGGGGTTCTTTGGCAATCAGGTTCCTTCTATGGACCTGCCACTGCCTCTGGCCATCCTGCTCAAGCCGATGATCTTCGCCATCGAAATGCTCGGTCTGTGCATCAAGCACCTGATCCTTGCCGTCCGACTCCTGGCCAACATGGTCGCTGGGCACCTTGTAATGCTGGGCATTATGGGCCTTATCTCGTCGGCGGCGGCCTATTCGATGGGCATGTGGGCAACGGTCACGGGGATCAGCGTCGTGAGCTGCACCCTGTTCAGCGTGCTGGAGCTCTTCGTCGCCTTTCTCCAGGCCTACATTTTCACCTTTCTTTCAGCGCTTTTCATCGGGGCATCGGTTCACCAGCATTGACCTGTGTCCTATTGACTCGCCCCGGTATCCGTCCAACTTCGTTCCCAGTTTTCTAAAGTGTCTTTTTTCTCGCCGGACTTTGATCCGGTTCCTCGTTATCACAGGAGCTTGTTCCCGTCATGATCCGATCCCTCACTTCCTTCCGCACCCTGTCCATCCTTGCCGCCGTTCTTGTCACCCTGCTGTCCGCTGACATCGCCACGGCTCAGGAGGCCGCAGGTGGTCGTTCACTGATCGACCTCACCGCGGCGTTCAGTGTTGCCCTCGTCGTTATCGGCGCTGCTTTCGGCATCAGCAAGCTTGCTTCGGCTGCGTACGAGAGCATGGCCCGCCAGCCGGAAGTCTCGGGCAGCATCCAGACAGCGATGATCATCGCCGCCGCCCTCATCGAAGGCTTCACGTTCTACGCGTTGTTTATCTGCTCGCAGAAGTGATTTGCACCCGTTCGCTGCCGGAAGCCCTGTGGACTTCGAGGTCGAGGGTTTGCTGAGCCGATGTCTTCTTTCCACTGTTGTTGTCTCCGCGGGCGGGGATCGGCCACGATCCCCGCCTCGCGTGGGGCAGCGACAGGGTGGTGGGCAACGTCCTGCCAGAGACAAGCTAAGAATAAGCCGTGGATGTGACGCAAGAATTTAGCGACCTGTCCAACGCGTGACCTACAAACTGTGACCCGGAAGACTGTCTCCCCAAAAGACTATGCAGACCACCCGCCCCATGCCGACGCCTGTTGCCGGATCACCACTTCGGAGATCGACCTTGAACCACTTTTTTGCCACGACCGTTGAGCGGCCCACATCGCGACTGCGGACGACCACGGCGGCGTTCGTAGCGGCATTCGGGTTGAGTGCCGTTCTGCTCGGTGGAATGCTCCCGTGCGGAGTGGTGCATGCGGCTGACGCCCAGCACACCGATGGGCATGCTGCCGGCACCGGCGACCATGGACACCCGCCAGAGATTGGCCACAATCCCCCCCCGGGCACGACCCAAAAGGCGTTCGAGAGCCCGGCCTGGTTTCAGACCGATCTGGCTGTCTGGTCCTTCGCTGTTTTTCTCGCTCTCTTTGCACTCCTGTCGCAGTTCGCCTGGAAGCCGATCATGCAGGGCCTTGAGAAGCGTGAGCAGGGGATTGCCGACATGATTGCATCGACGCAGGCGGCGAATGAGGATGCCAAGCGGATGCTGGCTTCGTATGAACGGCGACTGGCCGAGACGGCGGATGAGGTCCGCGGGATGCTTGATGAAGCCCGCCGTGACGCCGATGTCACCCGGCAGACGATCGTTGCGGAAGCCCGCAAGGCGGCCGACGACGAGCAGGTCCGGGCCCGCCACGAAATCGGCCTGGCAAAGGACGAGGCGCTCGCCCAGATTGCAGACAGAGCAGGGGATCTGGCCGTGGAGGTCGCAGGCAAGTTTCTTCGCGAAAAGCTTGGCCGTGAGGATCAGGCACGGCTTGTTCGTGACTCGGTCGCGAGCATCGGCACGACACCGAGCATGAACTGAGGCCAGTCATATGACTTCCGCAGCCCACGGGCACCACGACGACTTCCAGACCGCCCGCCACGCCGGTGATGCGCCCGCCGACATCGGCGTGGAGCGTTTGTCGAACGTCTACGCTCAGGCGATCGTCGAGGCTGCCGATAAGAAGCAATGCCGTCGGGAGGTGCTGGAGGAACTCCACGCGATCGTTCGCGAAGTGCTTCCCAAAGTGCCGAAGTCCAAGCTCGTCTTTGACTCACCGAAGATCTCGCCAGAGGAGAAGTCGGCCGTCATCAACCGGATCTGCGCGGGAAAGGTGCTGCCCACGACCCTTCATTCGCTGCACGTCCTGGCCCGCCATGGCAGGCTTGGCATGCTGCCTCAGGTCGTGGCGGCCGCATACCGCCTTGCCGACGAAATGGAGGGTCGGCGTCAGGCCACCTTCACAACGGCCGTTCCGCTGGACTCCGCGGAACAGCAGGAGATCGTCTCCGCGGTCGAAAGAGCCGTTGGCGCAAACGTTTCCCCGACATTCATCGTCAATTCCGAACTGATCGGCGGCCTCATCGTGCGGATCGCCGACACCGTCTATGACCATTCCGTCGCCACGAGCCTTGTGCGGCTCAGGGACCGACTGAAACAGAGGAGCATTCATGAAATTCAATACGGACGAGATCGCCTCGGTACTGCGTGAGGAGATCGACCGTTTCGAGTCGGGCATCGACGTCCGCGAAGTTGGGCGTGTGCTCGAGGTCGGCGACGGCATCGCCCGGGTCTGGGGCCTCTCCGGCGTGATGGCCGGAGAGATGGTTGAATTCCCAGGCGGAGTCACCGGACTCGCGTTCAATCTCGAGGAGAATTCCGTCGGCGTGATCATTCTCGGTGACTACCTCAAGGTCACCGAGGGGGACGAGGTGCGGAGCACCGGAAAGCTGTTGAGCGTTCCGGTCGGCGAGGCCGTTATTGGTCGGGTGCTCGATCCGCTGGGCAATCCGCTCGACGGCAAGGGACCGGTCGTGACCGAGCACCGCCGCCCCGTTGAAACACTCGCTCCCGGTGTGGCCGACAGGCAACCGGTTCGTGAGCCGCTGCAGACAGGCATCAAGGCCATCGATGCCATGACTCCCATCGGCCGTGGCCAGCGGGAGCTGATCATCGGTGACCGGAAGACCGGCAAGACGGCTATCGGCATCGACGCCATCATCAACCAGAAGAACAGCGGCGTGAAGTGTTTCTACGTCGCCGTCGGCCAGAAGGATTCATCGGTGGCTGTGGCCATCGACATCCTGCGGAAATACGGCGCCATGGACTACACGACGGTGATCGTGTCGGGGGCCAGCACCGCAGCCCCGCTTCAATACATCGCACCGTATTCCGGTACGGCCATGGCCGAATACTTCATGTACAACGGCGAACACGCGCTGATCGTCTATGACGATCTCTCCAAGCAGGCCACGGCATACCGCCAACTCTCGCTTTTGATGCGTCGCCCCCCGGGCCGCGAGGCCTACCCGGGCGACGTCTTCTATGCCCACAGCCGTCTGCTCGAACGCTCGGCAAAACTCTCGAAGGAGAAGGGGGGCGGTTCGCTCACCTCGCTGCCGATCATCGAAACGCTTGAGGGCGAGGTCTCCGCCTACATCCCCACCAACGTGATCTCGATCACCGACGGACAGATCTATCTCCAGCCCGACCTCTTCTTTGCCGGCCAACGGCCTGCCATGAACGTCGGCATTTCGGTTTCCCGCGTGGGTGGTGCCGCTCAGACGAAGGCCATGAAGAAGGTCGCCGGTGGTCTGCGTCTCGACCTCGCGAGCTTTCGCGAACTTGAGGCATTTGCCCAACTCGGAACCGATCTCGATGCCGCCACGCAGTTGCGTCTCGACAGGGGCTACCGGATGGTCGAGTTGCTCAAGCAGGGACAGTATCAGCCGATGGACATTGTCGATCAGGTCTTGAGTATCTACGCCGGAACCCGCGGACACTTGGACGCCGTGAAGCGTGAGGAGGTCGCCGATTGGGAGAAGGGATTTCTTACCTTCATTCGCGATCAGGTCCCCGAACTTCGGGCCAAGATCGAACAGACAAAGGAATTCGACTCCGAATCGGAACGCCAACTCGAGGCCGCGATTGCCGAGTTCAAGCGGCAGTGGGCCGCGAAGGCCAGTCCCCGCACACCAGTTGGAGCGACGCGGTAGCAGCGCGGCAGCAGCGAAAAGATGGCCTGTCCCTGCCAGGTTTTCCTCTTGAAATAGTCCGAAACAATCGCTGGGACGGAAAACGTAGAAAAGAAAACCTGGAAAAAACGCTGAAGGTTTCGATGTTTGATCACGTTGTGAAGGTCTGACAGCATGGCAAAGGCGAGAGCACTCGATCGACGCAGGCGTTCCGTTCGGAACATCCGCAAGATCACGCGCACGATGGAACTGATCGCCACGGCGCGTTTCAAGAAGGCAATGGACCGGTCGGTCGCCGCGCGGGACTACACGAAGCAACTCGTGAAGATCCTTGAAAATATCTCCGCAGCTGGCGCTGACGTCATTCACCCGCTGCTCGATATTCGGCCCACGAAGCGGACAGCCGTGCTGGTACTCTCCGGCAATCGTGGCCTCTGCGGGGGCTACAATTCCAACATTGTGAGACAGTCTGTGGCCATGATCGGCCAATGGAAGAGCGAGCAGGTCGACACCGACGTGGCCGTGTCGGGCAAACGGGGTATTGCAGCACTGAAGTTCCGCGGCATCGACATGGATCAAAAATTCACGTCGTTCGAGGATAAGCCCGCCTTCGACGCCGTAATGCCTATCGGCCGTGCCTATCTCGATGCCTACACCGCCGGCACGATTGACCGACTCGATGTCGTCTACACCCGGTTTCACAGCATCGCTCGGCAGGAGGCGGTCACGGAAATGCTCCTGCCGCTGAAGGCCCCTGAAAAAACCGGTTCGGTTGCCGCGGGAACAGCTTCCCAGGCGGCCACACTCGCCTCGCAGGAATATGACTTCTACCCCTCGGCAGAAAGCATCCTCGAGGAAATCCTGCCGGCCAGCTTTCTTTCCAGGCTCTTCAAGTGTTTTCTGGACGCGGCAGTCAGCGAGCAGGTGGCCCGGATGGTGGCCATGAAGGCTGCCAGCGAAAACGCTGCCGGACTCATCAAAAACCTTTCCCGGCGATACAACCGCGCCCGACAATCGCAGATCACCGGCGAGATCATGGAGATTCTCGGCGGCGTCGAGGCGCTGAAGCAGTAGCGGCGATAACGAGAATACGCTGCAAAACACACGTTCATCGGACTTCACACTTTCGATCGTTACACGAACAGGAACCATCATGGCGACGGCGACCAAGACAGCAGGCAGAAACATCGGACACGTCACGCAGGTGATCGGCTCGACGTTCGACGTCGAATTTGCGGAAGACGGCATTCCAGCGATCTACAACGCCGTCCGCATCGACAGCGAGAAGAAGGGGGTTTCGCTCCATCTCGTCGGCGAGGTGCAGCAGCACCTCGGTGGCGGAAAGGTTCGCTGCGTGGCACTCGGCAGCACCGACGGGCTGATTCGTGGCGCCGACGTCGTCGATACCGGTGGTCCATTGAGCGTGCCCGTGGGACCGGCCACGCTCGGTCGGGTCTTCAATCTGCTTGGTGAGCCGATCGACAATCGCGGTGAGGTCAAGACTGCAGAACGGTGGCCAATCCATCGTGATCCCCCACCGATCACCGATCTCTCCACGAAGACCGAACTCTTCGAGACGGGCATCAAGGTGATCGATCTGCTCACGCCGTTCGTCCGCGGCGGCAAGGCCGGCCTCTTCGGCGGTGCCGGCCTCGGCAAGACCGTCATTCTCACCGAACTCATCGCCCGAATCGCCAGCGCCCACGGCGGCTATTCAGTCTTTGCCGGCGTCGGTGAGCGGACTCGAGAGGGTACCGACCTTTGGCTCGAAATGCAGGAAGCCAAGATCGGCGACACGGGCCGCAGCGTGATCGAACAGACATGCATGGTCTTCGGCCAGATGAACGAACCGCCTGGCGCTCGCCTCCGGGTGGCCCTCTCGGCACTCACGATGGCCGAGTTTTTCCGCGACACGACCGGTGCCGACACACTCCTCTTCGTGGACAACATCTTCCGCTTTTCGCAGGCCGGCAGCGAGGTCAGCGCCCTGTTGGGCCGGATGCCAAGCGCTGTGGGGTATCAGCCGACGTTGGCGACCGAGATGGGTGCCTTGCAAGAGCGAATCACGTCGACTTCGAAGGGGGCCATCACCTCTGTCCAGGCCGTCTACGTTCCGGCCGACGACCCGACCGACCCGGCTCCTGCGACTGCATTCGGCAATCTCGACGCCTTCCTCTACCTGGAGCGTTCCATCTCAGAGAAGGGGATCTATCCCGCCGTCGATCCACTCGCCTCATCGAGCCGAATCCTTGATCCGCAGTACGTTGGCGAGCGTCATTACAAGATTGCCCGCCGAGTGCAGCGAACCCTGCAGCGTTACCGCGAACTGCAGGACATCATCGCGATCCTGGGCGTGGACGAACTGTCCGAGGAAGACAAACTGGTCGTGCATCGTGCCCGTCGCATGGAGCGATTCCTCTCGCAGCCGTTCCTCGTGGCAGAGGTATTCACAGGCAAGCCTGGTGAAATAACGAGCCTTGCCGACACGATCCGATCGTTCGAGGAGATCGCCGACGGTAAGTGGGATCACCTACCCGAACCGGCCTTCATGTATGTGGGCTCCATCGAGCAGGCCGAGGAACAGGCCAAGAAGTTGGCCGCCAAAAACTGAGCATGAGCAATGGGTCGTTGTTTCGCTGGCCCGACGCGTGAGCATGCCACGGGGCCATGCCTCACAGATACCTGATACCTGATACCTGATACCTGGAAGAGACTTTCGATGGCTGACGCAACACAATCCGAAAAAGGACGTGGCGACGACGGCAGCGGTGTGCGCTGTGTGATCGTGACTCCGGAGATGACGAGTCTCGACACCCGCGCCCGGAGCATCACACTGCCGTTGTTCGACGGCCAGCGGGGCGTGGCCCGGGGCCATGCCCCGTTCATCGGGCGTCTGGGTGCCGGTGAGATCCGGATCAGCGGTGAACAGGGTGGACCGGCAGATGCCGTGAGGCGCGTGTTCGTCGAGGGGGGATTCGTCGAAGTTGGTCACAACGCCGTGACCGTGATCACCCAGCGTGCCGTTGCCGCGGAAAAAATTGACCTCGTTCTGGCCCGCGAGGAACTCACCAAGGTCCGGGCTACGGTCGCCACTGGCGAGGAGGCGATCGCCGCCAAAATGCATGCCGAGGCGAACGCCCGCGAGGTCGTCCGCATTGCCGAACGCAATCGGCAGTAGTCAGACCTCGATCTGCTGGTCAGGCCTAAATCTGATAGTCAGACTCTGGCGGCGGTGCTTCGCCCCGCATCCTGAGTTTGGGGCGTTCCAGCACAACGGTCGTGTGCGGATCGACCGATCGTGTCAGCCAGACGTTACTGCCGATCACGGAATCGTGACCAATCCGTGTCGCCCCGCCGAGGACCGTCGCATTGGCATAGACGACCACGCGATCCTCGATCGTCGGATGCCGCTTGGTGCCTCGCACAAGATGGCCATCGGCGTCGGTCTGAAACGAGAGGGCCCCGAGCGTGACCCCCTGGTAGAGCTTGACGCGGCTGCCGATCTCGCATGTTTCGCCGATCACGACGCCAGTGCCATGGTCGATGAAGAAGTGACCGCCGATCGTTGCCCCGGGATGGATGTCGATGCCGGTCCTCGCATGGGCCCATTCAGCCATCATCCGCGGGATCAACGGCACCTCCAGCCGGTGGAGCAGGTGGGCGAGCCGATGAATCGTGACGGCCTCGAGGCCCGGATAGCAGAAGATGACCTCATCGAGCGTGCGGACTGCCGGATCGCCGTCGTAGGCGGCCTGCACATCGGTGGCGAGCACCCGCCGTAGGTCGGGAATACGTTCGAGAAACTCGACCGCCTTCGCCTGACCAAGCGCCTCGAAATCGCCTTCATCGGTGCAATGCTGCACGGCGTCCGGAACCGCAGGCGGATCGACTCCCTGCTCGGTGGCAACTCGCTGGGCCGACAGGCTGTGCCGCAGGGCCCGGCCGATCTGCGTGGTGAGTTTGTCGTGCAGCCCGTCCACGAGGTCGCCCACGTGGTAGGTGACGTTGCCCATGTGCAGGTTTTCACGACGCCGGTATCCGGGATAGAGAATCTCCTTGAGATCCTCACAGGCCGACACGATCGCCTCGTAGTTTGGGAGGGGGCAGTGGCCGAGATACTGAATCGTTGGAACGTCCTGATACGTGCCGACGATCCGCCGCGTGAGTTCCGGCAACTGTTCCTTGATACGAATGTCGGTGGCCATGAGACTCGATGGTAAGGACGGTCGGCGGGCCCGGCAAACTGGTCATCCAATCGGTCGACGCGAAACCGGGAGGGAATTGAGGGTTCTTCCGCTCTTTCCCATAAAAAACCCCGTCTGCATCGGGCCGGGAAAGATCGGTAGCCTGGGCAGGCAGGTATCAGCCGGCATCGGCCGACTCGGAGGCGGCATCGGCCGCCGCGGCCAGCGTCAGCCCCCCCTCGTAGAGAGCCCGACCCACGATGCAACCGGCCGCCCCGACGGCTGCCACCTCCCGGATATCCGCGGCATTCGACACGCCGCCCGAGGCGATGACCGGCAGGCGGACCGCACGGATCATTTCCGCCAGCGCCACCAGGTTTGGCCCAGCCATCATTCCATCCTTGGCGATATCGGTGTAGACGATTCCCGCCAGCGGCAGGTGTTCGTGCCGCTTCGCGACATCGATCGCCGTCAGGGGGCTGGTCTCAAGCCAGCCCCGCACCGCCACCTTTCCATCCCGTGCATCGAGCCCCAGCACGATCTGACCTGGGAATGCGCGAGCCAGTTCGGCGAGCAGGTCTGGCTTCTCGATGGCCACACTGCCCACAACCAGCCGTTGCACGCCCGCCTGCACATACCCACGGGCCGTATCGACGCAACGGATGCCACCTCCCAACTGACAGGGGATTCCCGCAGCCGCCACCATGCGGGCCACGAGGTCTGCCTGCACCGGAGTTCCCTCCTTGGCGCCGTCGAGATCCACGATGTGCAGACGACGGGCACCACCAGCCGCAAACCGTCGCACCATTTCCACGGGGTCGTCACCAAATACGGTCTCGCGGGCGTAATCACCCTGCAGGAGCCGCACGCACCTACCGCCGCGAAGATCGATGGCAGGCCAGAGTTCCATGGTCAGTGCTTTCGTATGTGATGTGTCGTCGGCCAGGATGAGGTGGGCAAACCGGCCACAGCGGCCGGGTGCCAGATTCAGGAGGTCATGTTTCAGTCACGAAGGCACGCAGGAGATCCATACCCGCCGCCTGGCTCTTCTCGGGATGAAACTGCGTCGCGAAGAGCCGACCCCGGGACACGGCTGCGCAGAACGGACCACCATAGTCGCTCGTTGCCGCGATCACCGACTCGTCGCGGGGACGTGCCACGTAGGAGTGAACGAAGTAGAAGTGTTCGCCGTCGGCCGCAGCAGGATGGGCCGTCGTGCCCTTCCGCCAGAAGACCTGGTTCCAGCCCATGTGCGGGATCTTCAGGCCGGGAACAGGGTCAAACCGAATGACCTCGCCCGGCAGAACCCCCAGCCCCTCGTGGTGCCCGCCCTCGGCGCCAGTCTCGAAGAGCAGTTGGAGTCCCATGCAGATGCCGAGAAACGGACGGTCGGCCCGAATATGGTCGAGAATGGGCTCCACGAGGCCACGGCCGCGGAGGGCCCGGATGGCATCGCCAAAGGCACCGACCCCGGGAAGCACCAGCCGAGCCGATTCGGCCACGACGTTCGGGTCGTCGGTGATGCGGGCCTCCACGCCCACCCGCTCCAGCGCCTTCTGGACGCTGCGGAGATTGCCGCTGCCATAGTCGATGATCGTGACCATAACAGGAGTTTAGGGTCGGGAGCCGGGGACCGAAAGTAGCCCTCGTGGCGACGCTCCACCAGGGACGGCAAACGCTCATTCAGCGACGGGCGCGTCGTTCCCAATACCTTCCGGCCCGATTCGTTCCGACCCTATGCGTTCCGGATAGACGACCAACTCCACGCGTCGGTTGCGGGTGCGGCCCGCAGCCGTGGCGTTGGAGACCACCGGATGATTTCCGCCATGCGCCACCAGAAACAGCTGCCCCTGCCGAAGCGGTGTCCGAGTCGTAAAGAAATCAAATACCGTCGCCGCGCGGGCAGCGGTGAGCTGGTGCGGGGAGCCCCACGACGACTGTTCGAGCGGCTCCGTATCGACATGCCCCTCGATGCCAACGAAGTGCCGGGGGAAGAGCCGGTCGATCTCCCCGGCGACCTGCGTGAGCAGCGCGGTGCCGCCGGGCAACAAGGTGGCACTGCCGCCGTCGAACAGTCGGTCAGCCGGCAGTTCGAGCCGCACGACGTTGCCGTCGAAACGGTTTTCGACACCCGGCAGGGTGAGTTGGCCCATCGCCGCGTACATCGCAGCCGGGCCATTCACCGCGGGAGCCGCCGCCATTCCCGCTACGATTGCCGCGGGCCCACCGGGCTGCTGAAGATTGCCCGCCGACAGGCCCGTGCTGGCCTGCCCTGGCATGCCCCACGGTGTCGCCGCGGCGCCGGACATCGGAGACCGCGAGACCGCCAGTTGGTTCGACGTGCTCGCCAACTGCTCCCGTAGCGCGGTGATCTCGTCCTTGAGAAGCTGATTCTCATCCTGACTGCGTGCCAGGGTCGTCTGTACCTGGCGGCCATCGACATCCGCGTACGAGGGCAGGGGAGTCGCCGGCGAGGCGGACAGGGGCGGCAGCGTTGCCGCCGGCGCCGCCACGCCCGGTGGCGGTACCAGATTCACGGGCGTTGCCGTCCCGGGCTTCTGGAACAGATGATTCGAGCAGCCGAGTGCCAGCGCGAGCGCCGGCAACAGCACTCCGCGAGCGCTCATAGACTCTTTGATCGCGTACAAGAGACTCGTCATTCCTGCGGCTCCACGCCCGAACGGGGGCGGGATCGTAGGAAAGACCGGCAATCCTGGCAAGAGCGGCACGCGTCGGGAAAACACGGCCTCGAAGTGCCCCCCGGCGAAGGATCACCTGCGGAAACGCTGCCACACGAAGAGCGTGATGGCCGTCAGGATCACGACAGCACCGATCACCAGCGCCAGATCGAACGGCTGTGTGAAGGGGCCCTCTGCCCACTGCCACAGCGGCCGCCAGCCCACGATCACAGCCCCGCTGGCGAGACACAGGCTCGGGCCATAGGGGAGTTCATTCTCCCGGTGGCGGACCAACTGCATCACGCCGTGGGCGAGGCCAATGAAGGCGGCCAGAAAGAAAGCCAGCACGCTCGCCTGCCAGCCGATCCACACCCCCACCATGGCCATCAATGTCACGTCACCGAGCCCCATCGCCTCCCGCCCCAAGCTCCTTGATGCCCCCTCGCGGATGCTCCACACCAGCCCGGCCGATACGGCGAGTCCCACACACGCCGACTGCAGCCCGCGAAACCGATCGCCCCCCGCGTACCAGGCCGCCATGATGGCTGCGAGTCCCACCAAAAGAATCACGTTGCGCGGCTCGATCCGCCGCCATCTTGATACCGAGACCGACGCATGCATGCCAGCGGGATCGAGCTCGATCGGCAGCAGAAAGGGTGCCGTGCAGACTAGCCACCAGACCGAGAAAACGGCCGCCGGCACGACGAGTCCGATCACGTGCGGCGATCCCTCCATCCATGATGGAGGCGTCTGCGTGCGAAGCCCACCATACCAGGCGAGCACATCCATCTCGAGCAGCGGTGGCGCAAAGGTCCGAGGCATTTCGCACCCGACCGGCAGAAGCACATCAGGCACCAGCCAGACAACAAGCAGACCGAGGAGCACTCCGGGCACGGTCACGCAGTCGGGAATCACGCGATGCCGGATGTCGATCCATGCCGCGGCAGCCAGCAGCAGGCCAAGCACGGCATGCGCGGCATATCGCACAACCACCGCACCGTCTGCCGGCGGCGAGACCGCGTTGCCGTAGACCATGTCGGAGCCGGCCCCCACTGCCGGGCCCAGCCCAAGCCGCTGCACCTCCCACCACCAGAGACCGACTGCCGCTGCCACGACCGCCACTTCAATCCAGCGGCGGCTCCCGGCGTCGCCGACCTTCATCGGGTGCTCCTCGTAGGCAAAGGCACCGGAGTCGAGCAGTCCCCCGATTCCCAACGTCAGCAGGCGGCCGGCAACGGCGGCAATGGCCGCCACCACCAGTGGCCAAAGGGCACTGTCGGCAGCGGGCAGGAGCGTCAGCGGAAAAGCAGCCGGACTCATGATGCGGCTCCCGCCGTTCCGTCAGCCAGCGGACCATGCGCGGGTGGATCACCCACCGAAGGCTCCACGCTTGGCCCCGCACTTGGCCCCGCACTTGGCCCCGCCTTGCCGGCCCGCTCGATCCACTCACCGCCCAGCCAGGCCGCTACCAGCCGAGCCACTTCGGCCGGCGTCGCCAGCGAGGTATCGACGCGAAAATCGGCACACTCGCGATAGAGCGATTCGCGTGTCTCGAGCGCCTCGGCCACCTCGGCCAAAGGGTCGGGCAAGCGGTCGGCCGGGGACTTCAGGGCACCGGTGGGCGACACCGACAAGGCCGGCCGCCGGTCCGCTGTGGTGGGATCGGCGGCGAGACGGCCGCGAATCACATCGGCTGGTGCCGTGAGCCACACGATAGGGCGGCCACACCGCCGGAGTGCTTCCCGATTTGCGGGCCGCAGCACGGCTCCACCTCCGGTGGAAAGGACGCCCGGAAACCCGGCCAGAAGTTCGGCGAGCACCGCCTCCTCTGCATCGCGAAACATCGCCTCCCCGCGATCACGCACCAACGCACCTATTGAGCAGCCTGTTTTCTGTTCGAGCACGACGTCGGCGTCGCACCAGCCGCAGCCGAGGCTGTCGGCGAGCAGGGCCGCCACGGTCGTTTTGCCCGTGCCCCGGTAGCCGATGAGGGTAATGCGTGGCATGTATTCAAGAACCTCTCGAGGCGGTCAGGAATCTGGTTTCCGAACGGTCTCATCAGTCGGGCGGCCGCGCCGATGATGTGGCCCGCTTGAGGGCGTCTCGCATCAACTGATCCGGGGCATCGATATCATGCCAGATGCGAAACTGGATCGCCGCCTGGCGAACGAACATGTCCACGCCGGTCACGATCTGACAGCCGACGGACCGGGCTTCTTTCACAAACAAGGTATTTTCAGGATTGTAGACGGTGTCGAAGACAACCATGTAGGACCGCAAATACTCCTTGGCGTATGGTGTTTGATCGACATTGGGATGCATCCCGATGGGCGTCGCATTCACCACGCAGTCATAGGGCACGCGGTAACGATAATTCCAGTCGACCGACCGGCACCCTACCTCGGTGGCGATCCGCTTGGAGCGTTCGAGCGTCCGGGAACTCACGGTGACGTCCACCCCCTGTTGTTTCAGTCCAAAGGAGACTGCCCGGGCCGCCCCGCCGGCACCGAGCACGAGCGCCGTCTTCAGGCCGAATCCGGTGGCCGTTTTCACCGATTCGCCCTCCGCATGCCCCTCGGCATCACGTTCCACAAGAGCCGCTTTCAGGCTCTCAATCGCGGCGGTGGCATCGGTGTTGAAGGCGGACACGCCCTCGGGTCCAAACGCAAGGGTGTTGGCAGCGCCGATCGATGTCACCAGCGAATCCTGGCGGAGGGCATGCTTGAGCACAGCCTCCTTGTGGGGAATGGTCACGCTCAAGCCCGATAGCGGCCAGCTCGCCGCCCGTTCCAGAAACTCATCAATCTGCTCGGCGGGCACGCGAAAGGGTAGATAGACGGCGTCGATGCCCGCCGCCTCGAGCGCCGCGTTGTGAACAAACGGACTGAGGCTGTGGGCGACGGGATCGGCCACAACGCCATAGATACGGGTCGCCATCGAGATCGAGTCGTAGCGGTAGAGATCCCGCATCTGCCGCCAGCCGATTTGGCCCGGCGCCAGGACCCGGTCTTCGTGGAAGGTCGCGAACGTGAAGGGGGCCCCGTAACGGCCGACGAGCACCCGTGTCGGCATGCCGATATCGCCCATGCAGATGCCCACCGTCGGCATGCGGGCCGCCTGCACCATGTCCAGCATCCGCAGGTTGTCTGTGGGATGGTTGGCCATCGTCGCGATCTTCACGATATCGGCATCCATGGACGCCAGCCGCGAGTGGAGCACCGAGAGGTCGGCGGGGGTTTTATGGAAATCGTGATGGCTGACGATGCGTTTGGTCTTGCCGTAGCGCGGCACCTGGGCGGCGATATCCTCTTCCAAATCGACGTAATCGGCTCCCTCCACGATCGCCGTTCGCAGCACGAGCCTGCGGGCCTCCTCCGATTGTCCCCAGCGGCCACCATCCACCGTGCGGCGGCAGGTGACGATGACGGGGCAGGGCCTGTCCCTGAGGAGCCGCGCGACCTGGACCGGGCCCTCGATGTAATCGAGCCTGAGTTCCACGAGTTTGATGCCGTGTTCGGCGAGATGCTTGTGCTCGGCGATGACGTGCCGATGACGGCCCCGTCCGATGCTGACGCAGATCATGTGGTCTTCCGTCGGGGAGAGGTGTCAGGTGCGACGAAACTGCCTGTCGAGATCCTGCCGCGAAAACACGAGGGAGGTCGGGCGGCCGTGCGGGCAGTGATGCGATTCACGGACCAATCGCCGGTCGCGCACGAGCGCATCGACCTCCTCCCGCGAGAGCGGATCGCCCGCCTTGATAGCCGCGCGGCAGGCCAACCCGTGCAGCACTTCATCGACGAGCATGGCGGCATCGCTGCCCGCCGCCGCTGCCGCCAGGCGATTCAAGATCTCGTGGATGATCTCGGCAGCCGGCGTGCTGCCGGCCAGCACGGGCTTGCTCGTCACGATCACGGTCGAGCCACCGAAGGGCTCGACCCGCATTCCCGCCCGCTCGAGGGCCTCGGCATGTTCGGTGACGATTTCCAACTCGGCTGCGGCCAGATCAAACTTCTCCGGAATGAGCAGGGGCTGCACTTCCAGGCTCCCACCCGCCACCGACGCCTTCAGCCGTTCGTACAAGACCCGCTCGTGGAGCGCATGCTGATCGATCACCTCGATGCCATCCCCGCACTCGACCACGATGTAGCGATTGTGCATCTGCACGGCACGCTCCCCGCCGGCGTGCCCCGCCCCAACGGCGGCGGCGGTCGCACCACTGGGCGGGAGTCCCTGGGCGGTCAACGGCTCGGCCGACTCGGCCCTCTCCCAGAGGGGAACTTTTTCCGGCGGACCGTCATGCGGGAGGCCCGATTGCCTCCGGGGCTGCCCAAACCAAGGCGGATATCCAGCCGACGAAGCGGCGCTGACCCCGGCCGCCGGTCGTTCCCACGGTCCCACCGACCCAGAGTCGCCTCGCTCGATGGTGGGTGGGACGCCGCCGGTCTCGCCCGACCAGACCGGCTCCGGTGCCTTGAGCCGCGTGCCCATGTCGGCTTGAAGAAACGTTGTTCGCAAGCTCGCGAGCACGAGTCGATAGAGTCTCGACGGCTCGCGGAAGCGCACCTCTATTTTCGCCGGGTGCACGTTGACGTCGACCATGTCGGCCGGCATGTCGAACGACAGAAAGACGATCGGCTGCCGTCCGGACAGAAGCAGCCCGCGGTAGCCCTCCTGCACGGCGTGAAGGATCGAACGATCACGAAATGGGCGGCCTGCCACAAAGAGATACTGCAGTCGCGTGCCGGCCATGTCGTCCTCAGGCCGGCCCACAAGGCCGCGCACGGAGATCTCGCCGTCATCCGCCGCCACGTCGATCAGGCGGTCGCTGAGGCTGGCACCAAACAGCCCGCCGATCCTATCCCGCCACACCGACGCCGCCGGCAGGTCGTGCACGCGGCGACCATTGTGAGACAACGACATCGCCACCCCCGGATGGGCCAGGGCCGTGCGGACAAACGCCTCCGAGGAATGCGCCCACTCCGTCTGCGGGGCCCGGAGAAACGCCCGTCTGGCGGGCACGTTGCCGAAGAGTTGATGCACCTCGACAGTCGTGCCGAGTCCGCATCCCTCAGGAATCACCTCTCCCACCCGTCCACCGTCCACCGTCAGACTGGCACCGGGGCCATGCGGGGTGCGGGACCGGATCACGAGGCGAGCCACTTCGCCGATGCTCGCCAGCGCCTCTCCACGAAATCCAAGTGTCTCGATCCGTTCGAGATCCTCCGCGACCCGTAGTTTGCTGGTGGCGTGGGCGGTGACCGCAAGCGACAGGTCGTCGGCGTCGATGCCGCCGCCATCGTCCACCACCCGGACCAGCGCGATGCCTCCTTGTTCGATCGCGACATCAACCCGCGACGGCTTCGCATCGAGTGCATTTTCCAGCAGTTCCTTGACCGCACTCGCGGGCCGTTCGACGACCTCGCCCGCTGCGATGCGGTTGACCACCGACACCGGCAGTGTGTGAATTCTCGCCATGGCTCCGCCCCTGTTTCGGCCTCAGTACGTCAGGGGAGCTGGTACTCCTTGATTTTTCGGTACAGCGTCCGCTCACCGATGCCGAGCAGTTCGGCCGCATGCTCACGGTTGCCGCCAGTCAGCTTGAGCGTTTCGGTAATCAGGATGCGTTCCACCTCGTCCAGCGGACGGCCCACGATCGACGCCAGCCCCGCATGCAGATCGGTAGCCGGAGCGGCGCCAAGTCCGGCCGCATGTTCGGTCGTATGTCCGGCCGCCGGGGCCTGAGCGTCGGCATCCGCCGATCCGGACGGCGGCGGGGTAGCGACTTCGGGCTCGAACTCGAGCGGCAGGTCATCCACGTCGAGCAGTTCGTCGCAGTCCACGACCACCATGCTCTCGATCACGTTGCGAAGCTGTCTCACATTGCCGGGCCAGTCAAAACCACCGAGCTTCATGCGGGCGGCCAACGACATGCCCTTGATCGTCTTGCTGTGCCGCTTGGCAAACTGCCTGATGAAATGCTCGATGAGCAGGGGGATGTCGGCAGCCCGCTCCTGCAGCGAGGGGATGGCGATCGTGACCACCTTGAGCCGATGGTAGAGATCACTACGGAAAGAGCCCGCGGCAATCGCATCCTCAAGGTTCCGGTTCGTGGCCGAAAGAATCCGAACGTTCACCCGTGTCGGCGTGTTGGAACCGACACGGGTTATTTCCCCGGATTCCAGGACCCGCAGGAGCTTGATCTGCGTCGGCATCGGCATGTCGCCGACCTCGTCGAGAAACAGCGTGCCCCCATTGGCGTATTCAAACTTGCCGATGCGGTCGCTGGAAGCGTCGGTGAACGCACCCCGCACATGGCCGAAGAGTTCGCTCTCCAGAATGTGCTCACTGAGCGCGGCACAGTTGAGGGCAACGAAGGGCTTGTTCTTGCGCGGGCTGTTCTGATGGATGGCCTGGGCCACGAGTTCTTTTCCGGTGCCGGTCTCACCCTGAATGAGCACGGTCGCATCGGTCGGGGCGATTCGCTTGAGCCTTTCAATCAGTCCGAGCATCTGCCGACTCGATCCGACGACGCCCTCAAACCCGAACTTCTCGTCGAGACGGCGGTTCAGCTCGAGATTCTGTCGCTTGAGGCGGACACCAGCGGATGCCTTCTCGACAGCGGCCCGCAGGTGGGCAAGGTCGAGCGGTTTCTGCAGGTAGGTAAAAGCGCCCTGCTGCATGGCGGCCACCGCCGAAGGGATGGTGCCGTGGCCGGTGACCACGATCACTTCGGTTTCGTTCGACGCCTGCTTTGCCCGCGAGAGGATCTCCAGGCCGCCGATATCGTTCATCATCAGGTCGGTGACAACGACATCGAACGGCTCCTGTTCGATCTTTCTGGCCCCCTCCGTCCCGCTGCCGACCACGGCGACGGAATAGTCGAGTCGGCTCAACACCTCCCCCATGGTGCGGGCATGCACGATGTCGTTATCAACCACCAGCACGCGGACGAGGGCCTGCAGCCCTGACACGGACTGGGTCTGCGCGGCGGAAACGGTTTCGCGTGGCTGGCTCATGGTGAGGTCGATGGTACGAAGCCAGCCTTGGGACCGTCCAGTTGGGGGACAGACGGCACGCCGCGATCCGGGGCTGCCGACCGCAGATCGGCCGTGGGCAGTCGCGGCGGGGCGGGCAGCCAGATCGTGACCTTGGTGCCCCGCCCGGGCGTGCTTTCCATGTCGATCGAACCACCGTGGGCCTCGACAATCTTCCGAGCCGTCGGCAGACCGAGCCCGGAGCCGCCCTGCTTGGTCGTGTAAAAGGCACGAAACACCTTTGCAAGCGTCTCCGCCTCCATCCCCGGTCCGGTGTCGATCAGCTCCAAAAGCACACCCAGCCCGGCCGACCGCGTCCGCACGACCAGTTGTCCGCCTCCCTCCATCGCCTGGACGGCATTGATCAACAGGTTCAAGAGCGCTGACCTCAGGGTCTCGCGATCGAGCCTGACCATCGGCAGTTCGGGATCGAGATACCGAACGACCTCCACATGCGAATCCCGGGCCTGCGGGGCGTAGAAATCGAGCAACTGATCGATCTCCACATTGAGGCTCCCGGGCTCGAGCGTGAGTTTTTCCTGCCGCGCGAAGTCGAGGAAATCACCCAGCAGTTTCTGCAGGCGGTCACACTCCTGCCGCACGAGGTCGATCTTGGCCCGGGCCCTCCGATCGCGGTGTTTCGTCGGTGACTCCGGATCGGTCTGCTCGAAATCCTCGGCGAGCAGTTCCATATTAAGACGGATCGTGGATAGCGGGTTGCGGATCTCGTGGGCAAGGGCGCCCACGAGAGCCGCAAATTCCGCATATGTTTCCGCCCGCGAGCGACTTGGATCGTCGGCGGACGACATGGCCGCTTCCACGAAGATTTCAGAGGGCTCGAGTTTCCCGATCCGTTGCCAGCTTATGAGTTGTCCGCCGGATTTGCAGCCTGCGCCTGCTCACGCATGGCAGCCTTGCGACTCAGTTTGACGCGATCCTGATCGTCAACCGCGATCACCTTTACCCGCATGATATCGCCCACGCGGCAGACGTCCGCGACGCTCGACACATACTCGTCAGACAGTTCGCTGACATGGCACAGGCCGTCTTTCCCGGGCACAAGCTCCACGAACGCGCCAAAGTCCTTCACGCTCGTCACACGGCCCTCGTAAATCCGACCGATCTGGATCGAGGCAGTGAGGGCTTCGATCTTCGCCATGGCCGCCATCGCCCCTTCGGCGTCGTGGCTGGCCACCGTTACGGTGCCGTCATCCTCGACTTCGATGCTGGCGCCCGACGATTCCTGAATGGCACGGATCGTCTTGCCACCCGGACCGATGAGCAGACCGATCTTCTCGGGGTCGATGCGGGTGCGCAAGAGCCGCGGCGCCCACGGGGAAATTTCCTCACGCGGCCTTCGGATCGCGGAGAGCATGTTCCGCAGGATTTCCAGACGCGCTTCGCGAGACTGCCGCAACGTGGCCTCAATGATGGCCGGCGAGATGCCGTCAATCTTCAGGTCGAGTTGGATGCCCGTGATACCGAGGTGGGATCCGGCGATCTTGAAGTCCATGTCGCCGTAGTGATCCTCGTCACCGATGATGTCGGTGAGCAACACCCAGTGCTGTTCCGACTGCTTGACGAGACCAACAGAAATGCCTGCAACCGGATTAGCAATCGGCACGCCAGCCGCCATCAGGCCAAGCGTGGCACCGCAGACGGACGCCATCGAACTCGAGCCATTCGACTCAAGGATGTCGGAGATCACCCGGATCGTGTAGGGGAAGACATCGGGATCGGGCAGCACAGGCTTGACACTTCGCTCAGCCAAGGCCCCGTGGCCAATCTCACGCCGCCCCGGACCACGGATGGGCCGCACTTCACCGACGGAATACGAAGGGAAATAGTAGTCGAGCATGAACTTCTTCGAATACTCGTCGACGAGACCATCGATACGCTGTTCGTCCTTGCCTGTGCCGAGCGTAATCGTGATGAGCGCCTGTGTCTCACCCCGCTGGAAAAGCGCCGAGCCGTGCACCCGGGGCAGCAGGTCGACATCGCAGTGGATCGGCCGGAGCGACGTGTAGTCCCGGCCGTCCGGTCGCTTGCCGTCGAGAATGTTTTGGCGGACCGCCTGCTCCTCCAGCGCGTGCCAGACGTGTGCAAAATCCCCATCGCTGAAGCCCCCGGCATCACCCGCCCGTGCGGTCGCGGCCGGCTCCGAAGGAGCGATCTCAGCCTTGGCACGTTCACGCAATGCCTTGACCGCCTGCCCTCGCTCCTGCTTGCCGGCAAGCGCCTTTGCAGCCCTGAGTTCTGTGAAGAAACCACGGGTCAGGCGATCGCGCAGACCGGAGTAATCGGCCAGCACATATTCCTTCTTGGGCTTACCGGCCTTCCGGACGAGTTCGTCCTGCATCTCGCAGATGGTGCGGATGTGGCGATGCGCCTCCTCAATCGCCTGGAGCATCCGCTCCTCGGGCATCTCGCGGGCAAACCCTTCGATCATGAGCACGGCCGTCGGACTTCCGGAAACGATGAGGTCCAGATCGCTCTCCTCGAGCTGATCCTGGGTCGGAAACGGAATGAACCGGCCGTCGACCTGGGCAATCCGGACGCTGCCGAGCGGGCCGCGGAAGGGCAACGGGGAAACGCACAGGGCGGCCGAAGCGCCAACCATTCCGAGAATGTCCGGGTCGTTCTGACGGTCGCTGGCGAGCACGGAGGCCTGCACCTGGACTTCGTCAAAGAAGCCCTCGGGAAACAGCGGTCGAATAGGCCGGTCCATGAGACGGCTGGTGAGCGTCTCCTTCATCGTCGGCCGCCCCTCCCGCTTCAAAAAGCCTCCGGGGAACTTGCCGGCAGCAGCGACCCGCTCACGGTAGTCGCAGGTCAGCGGAAAGAAATCGATGCCGACACGGGGCGCGCCGGTGGCGGCGGCCACGAGCACCCTGGTCTCTCCATAACCGACAAGCACACTGCCCGCCGCCTGTTTGGCCAGAAAGCCCGTCTCGATGAAGAGAACCTGGTCACCGATCTGCCGTTCAACTCGCTCTTTCATAATGGATTCCTTTGTTCTGCGTCTTTCTCTTGTTCTGACTTCTCTTGTTTTGGATTCTTACGGTGATTTTGTATTCAGCCCTGGCCCTGAAGCCTGCGGAAGAGCGGGTCGTGGAAATTGAGTCGTGGTAGAGGCCGCCCTCACAGCGAACCCCGCGTTGTCGGCGATGGCTCACAGAGAAATGGCAAACACTCACCGAAGATCAAGTAAGCCGAAGATCGAGCAAGACCCGGAGCCGCAACGCCCGAAGGCGAAACATTCTGCCCAACGCATCGCCCATTCATGAAGAACAGGCGTATACGGGCAGAAACAACGGAACCGATCACACCAATCAATGCCACTCGCCGACGGCCGGCTGGCAGAGTGACTACTTCCGGATCTCCAACCGCCGAATGACGTCGAGATACCGCTGAGGCGCGACTCGCTTGAGATAATCAAGAAGTTGACGTCGACGGCTCACCATCATGAGCAAACCACGCCGGCTCGCAAAGTCCTTGGAGTGCTTCTTGAAGTGGTCCGTGAGATGTGAAATGCGTCCTGAGAGCAGGGCGATCTGAATCTCGGCTGATCCGGTGTCGGCAGTCCCTCGCCGATAAGCACCAATCAGTTCGTTTTTGCGTTCTTTTGTAAGCGACATCTAGCCTAAATCCACCCGTCCACGGGCGGCATTGATTGTTGAAAAAGGGTTTCGTTACGCGAAGTGTATCGGGGGCCGTTGGGATTGCAACAGCAGCAGCCAAAACCAACGGCTCAGACGCTATTTAGCCGTTGTTGCCCGGGCACTTTTGCCATACGGGGTGTGCACGACGTTTCGGGCCAGACCGAGTTTTTCCAGCGTCAGAATGCCCCAATACGTGACGTCGACCTCCCACCAGCGATGCCCGTGCCGGGCCATCCGCTGGTAGGCATGGTGGTTGTTGTGCCAGCCTTCTCCGAACGCCAGCAGTCCCACCCACCACAGGTTGCGGGAGTCGTCGGTGGTCTCATAGTTGCGATAGCCCCACATGTGGGTCGCCGAGTTCACAAGCCATGTGACATGAAACACGATCACCATCCGCAGCGCGAGCCCCCAGACCAGCCAGGAGATGCCCAACCGCGGGCCACCCATCCACCAGCCTCCGGCCAACAGGCCGCCGCCGATCAGGATGTGCCACAACAGAAATGTGTTTTGCAGAAAATGCAGGCCGCGCTCACGATCGAGGTCCGGAGCCCAACGTGTGATGTGGGCCGCCAGTTCGGCAGAGGTGCGTTTCGGAAACATCCAGAGCATGTGGGACCACAGTCCACCATCCCGCGGCGTGTGGGGGTCGCCATCCTGATCGCTGAAAGCATGGTGCTTGCGATGGTTGGCCACCCAGAGCAGTGCCGAGCCTTCACCGGACACTCCGCCGAGCCACGCAAAAAAGAGCCGTACTGGCCGGGACGTCGTGAAACTGCCGTGCGTAAGCAGCCGATGGTAGCCCAGACACACGCCCAGGCTGCCCGTGACCCAGTACAGAGTCAGGCAGATGGCCAGCCCCGACCAGGAAAAAAAGAATGGTGCCGTGAGCGCCGCCAGATGGATTCCCAAAACCCAGATCAAGACCGGCCAGTCGATGCCGACCACTGCCCCGACACCATCCTGCCGCGGTTCCACGGCGAGGCTCCCAGCGACGGCAGCATCGTCTTCGTTTCTCGGATCGTGGAGTGCGGTGCGGCCAAACTCGAGCCCTTCAGCCGCTGCCAGCGATTCCTGCTCCGCGTGCTCGTCGTGTGTGCCACGGGGCACTTTGGGTGAGTGGTGCTTGCGGTGTTTGGTCTTGGTTGAGGGCGTCATCGTTTCCTTTCATGAGGCCGCACGATCATCCTGTCGTGACCGCAGCAAAGCGGATCGCGAGGGCCGGCACTCCGCCAGCGGTCGCTACTGTGACGTATTTCGTCAGACTTGCCAGCCTGTGCCGTCAGCCCAGCGTCTGCCCTGCGTCAAAAATGGGTCAAAATTCGCTGCGTCGAAGCGGGCGGACGGCCTGCTCGGGCGGATTGTGCGGAATGGCATCCGCACCCCCGATGGCGTTGGCGCTGGCTGGGGCGGCTGCCGCCCCGGAGTGGTCAAGGGAAAACAGACCCAGCAGCCAGGCGGTGGCTCTGGAAGCGGGAACAGGCGTGGCTCCCGGAGGAGAAAGCAGCCAGGCGAGACGATCCAGCGGCACCGAGACCTGCGGCTCATCCAGGATCGAGAGCCCCTGGATTCTGATCAGCGATGCGGACCGCCCGGGATCGGCCTGGAGTGCGACACCCGCGGGGCCGATCCTGAGCAACCAGGCCGCATCGTCAAAATGCCGTACCTCCTCGCGGGCAAACGAGCGATACGCCGGCCCTGGGCGGCAGCCCATCACCGACACGCAGGCCTCGATCAGCCGCTGGCCGAGACGGCCACGAGATACGGAGCTGTGACACTCACAGGCCGTTATCCGGCCACGTCCCCACTCAAGACGGTCGATCGCCAGCACCGCCTCCCCTGAGATCCGGTGGGGCAGATGCAGACTGGCCGCGGCGAGATCGACCCGTTCGAGCCGGGCCTGGGCTGAACCACTCGAAAGCCCACCCTCGTACACCGCGGCGATCGTGCCGCTCAGGGAAGCCTCGTCCCCAAAAGGCAGCGTGCCCCCCTCCAGCCCTGCCAACGCTTCGACCATCACCACAGGCACCTGTTCCGCGACGGTGCCATGCACCTCCAGCCGCCCGCCCATCCCCGGCTCCAGGCTTGAGAAGCCATCCGGGGTGGCACTTTCGGCCCCGCTTTCCAGACCCCCGACCACCACGCGGACCTCGTCCGAAGACGCCTCCAGATCAGCATCAGCATTCCGTCGCACGCGGACGGCACGGGATCCGTTGGCGGCGACGCATTCGATATGGAGTCCATGACGTCCGGAAGAACGGGGACCTGCTGCTGGAAAACCAGCCGACTGGGTGCCTTCGACTGCGGACCGGGCACGCGGCCGCCAGGAAAAGTCGCTGATGTCGATCACGCAATCGACCGGAAATCGGAGTGGCTGACGCAGCCACTCCCCGGCCAGCCCGGACAACACACGGGCCAACTCGGGCGTGCAGTCAATGGTTCCGAGGCTGACGCGGAGTTCACCGGCTGACGATTCAACGTCGACCACGGGAGCCGACAGCACCACGCCCCCCGACGCCGATGACAGCCTGCAGTTTCGGAGCCGGAGGGCATTGGGCCGTACATGCTCGACGCTGCCGATCTCCAGCGGCAGGCCAATCACCCGTTCACAGGCCTGCTCGAGAGCCGCACGGTGTCCGCTGGAATGCCGCACCCCCGCCCACGCACACAGGGCGGCGCAGGGCACGAGCCCAAACAGCACGAACAGCGTGCGCATAGCTCGAATCCGCGACGCTGACCGTTCGATGAACATCCCTGTTCCCGGTTTCTAACCCCTCACGCATGATCCGCGAGTCGTACGCGAATGATCCGCGAAAGAAGTTTCTCAAAAGTCTTTTTTGACGAAAGTCTTCCCTGACTCTTCCACCTTCACTCCGCGCTGAACCCAAGCTCTCCAAATACTCTTTGCAAGTGCTCTTTGTAAGTGCTCTTTGCAAGTCCTCTTCGCCAGACCGCTAGCGGCTGCGTG